>NZ_CP032406.1:0-300000 GCF_016806065.1 Rhizobium rosettiformans | reverse complement strand
TGGCGTGGTCGATCATTTGGCGCAGTGAGCGGAGATTGCCCAAAAACCGCGTGTCGATCTGGAGACGCTGGAGTGCTGCCGTGGCTTTGCGCAGGTCATCCAGCTCCGGCAAGCCCGGCGCTTCGATCTGAAGGGCACGAACCGCCTTTTGCAATCGCTGCATTTCCTTGTTGATCGCGGGCGGTTGGATCACAGTGCGATCGGTGGTCTGACGCGTAATCGATTTGATCGCAGGCACCGCCTTGCGTGGTACCAAGGCGATCTCCAGATTCAATGCGCTGGCGATCGCGACGAGGCTCGACAGTCGCAGATCAACGCTGTTGGATTCGATCCGCGAAATCTGCGCTTGCGGGACGCCAGCCAACCGGCTCAACTCGCGTTGGCTGAGCTGTTTTGCTTCTCTGGCTTCGCGTAGGCGATCCGCGATCTCCTGGGTTTCATATTTCATCGATGTTTATGTCTGCATCATTGTTCTTATCTGATGTCGTTTACGATATCAAAATATCGTCGGTTGCTCAAGGTGATGTTTTAAACGGCATCAGAATCAAAATATGATGCATTTGTAATGCATCAAGAAGAGACTCGGGAAATTGAGGGTGCTCCTCAAACTAGCTCCGAGCGGCGCCACGCCATTATCGTTTGAAGCCTCTGAGAAAGAAGCGCTCATCAAGGTACTATTTATGCGCGAAGCTGTCCTTTTGAGTGCCGACGAAGCGAAGCCGCACACTCGGATCCAAATTTGGCGACCTATTTCGATACCGTCTGGAACGAAACGTCGATTCCGCGCTCTGCCAGCAAATCCTCTACGTGACGCAGGCCCACCGGAAACCGGTAGTAAAGCCAGACAGCATGAGCGATGATCTCAGCGCGAAAGTGGTGACGTTTGCAACGATGCCCGGCCTGGGCAAAAGAAGATGTTTTCATGCCGAGCGCTTTACCGCCCAAAGCGGAAGGCGACGCTGCCTGAGAAAGTCTTGGTGATTGCAGAAACCGTGCAATAAGACCGAACGCGTGCCTCTGTATCTCTTCCAGAAATTCAACAGTCTCCTCGGTTTCGAGGATGTCTGAGCATTTGAGAAGAAATTTGCGCAAACGGAGGAGTTGCCATGAACGATGCAAATCTTGCCGCCAATTATACCAAGGCTTATGACAATCGCATCGGCTTCGGAAAGAAGCCCGCTTTGGTGCTTGTTGACTTCGTGCAAGCCTATTTCGAGCCGCAAAGCCGGCTCTATGCCGGTGTTGACGAAGCGCTCGCCAGCGCCTTGCGTGTACGGGCCGCAGCGCGAAGCAAGGGCATGTCCGTCATATTCACAGGTGTCGTATTGCATCCAAGCGGTCTTGATGGTGCCTTTTCTTCCAAAAGGCCAAGCCACTCGCCTGTTTCACTGCCGGCAATCCGCTCGGCGCCTGGCCGAAGGGGCGTGAGCCGTATCCCGATGAATTCGTAATTGGCAAGCAGTATCCAAGCGCATTCTTCGGGACTTCGCTCGCGCCACTTCTGACTTCCATGGGTGTCGACAACGTCATTCTCACGGGCCTGACGACAAGCGGTTGCGTGCGTGCGAGCTGCGTCGATGCCATGTCGCACGGCTTTATCACGATGGTGGGCGAGATGCCTGCGGCGATCGGCATTCATCTCCGCATGAGGCAAATCTGTTCGACATGAATGCGAAATATGCCGATGTGGTTTCTGTAGCGGAAATTCTCGACTTCTTTGCTTCGCTTTGAGATTGGCTGCCTCGTTTGCCATCTTCGGCATTTGGAATGAATGCTCCACGACATGTATTCTGTCAAAATGCCCTCAGGGGGCTGACACAAAGTAAAGTTTGCAGGCTTGACTGTTTCGAAACGAAGGAAACAAGTGGCGCGGGGATCGACATCCGCATCTCCAACTGGGACCTAGCTGATGAATTGGGAAATGCGGCTGCTTACGCTTTGCATCCTCGGCGCGATGGCGATTACGATTGTTCTGATCATTGCAACCATCAACGCCTGAGCCCCGTCGGCAATACTTCGAAATCGGGGTAGAGAGGGCGGTGCTTTTTAACCGGTACCAAGTTTTGCTGGAGTGATTATCCCGAAAGCCGCGTCAGCCAGGACATCTGGTCCATGGCTCTTGCGACGCCCGGGAGTACCGATGTCTGGTCGTCATGGGTCGATATCGTCAACAGACAAAAGTGTTGTCAGGGTCTTTCGCCACTTCTGGTCGGTGCTGAGATCGGCCTGCTCTAGGATCATTTCAAGAACACGCTCAGCCAGGATGATCTTCAGCCTGGCGTTTTCAGCTTTAAGTGCAACCATACGATCTTTCTGAGCAGAGCCCGTGGCTGTCGTCTTTGACAGCCAATAGTAGAAGGTCGATCTCGCTATGCCGTATTTGCGACACAACTGGGCTGCGGGCATGCCTTCTTCATACGCCTGCAGCGCCATTTCCATGGTTTCGACGTCGTGTTGATCTTTCTTCGTCATGCTGGATCCCCTCCGATCATAAGGAGTGCTCTTGCCCTCAGGTCAGGCCCCAGGTGATATGGTCCGGTGGAAAGGCCAAGGTCAAGCCGATCGGCGTATTTGTGACAGAGCCCACGGATATGGTTCGAGCTCCGATTCCAGGCATTCGTTGGTGCGAGGCTGAGTTCAGTGGAACTCTTTTTGTTCATGGCCGCGCTGAGGGTATGAACGCGCGTTCATAATCAGCATCTCATCAGCGTCTTTGAGGGGATCCGTTGCGTGTTGGCCCTTCCGGCCGACCGCTGTTTCGAAGGGCAACGAAACGCGACAGGAGATCGAACCAGAACGGTGCGCCAAGTGTCACGGCAAAGGCGGTCAGCACGAGGCCCAGGCATTTCGACAGATACTGGGTAATGGAATCGCCGAACGGCAGGGGCTCCGACCAGCCAAGTGGCAGAGGCAGGGCTTTATCGAGTTCAGCGATGGAGGGCAGGGTAGGCGAGCCCTGTGACAGCTGTTCAAGAGACTGAGCGACTGCCACGCGTAAGGTTTCGTCGTACCAGAGCTTGCGGACGATCTCCAGGCTGTCGGCATTCAGTGCTGAGGCCAAGACCAAAGCGACAACGAAAGACAGGAGCGACATCCAACGCTTGTAGACGCCGGAGGCACGAGCCATCACTTGGTCGAACCATCGACCCAACTCCGTTTTGGCTTCCTCAATGGAGGAGTTGAGATCCAAACCAAGGCTTTGAAAAAGTTGGAGAAGCGGAGAATCCTTGTCGATGCTCTCCAAAGCCATGGCGATTGGTCGTGCTGGGCGATCTTGACCATCCGAACTGCCGAACTTGCCAAGCGCATCGATCAATGCGAGTGCGAAATCCTTGCGTTCAAGGTAGCTCGGTGCCTCCTTGGCGCCGATCGCGCGGCCCGGAACGACGTTGGGTCCTGGGTTATCCAGACCTCGCCGCGACAGACTTCGGATCAGATTGGTTTGCCAAAAGGCATTGCGTAACCTTTCGTCCCCGAGCGCGCGCGAAAGCTCGCGGTAAAGATTGCGAGCCCTTAATCGTGTCCAGCCTGCAATTGCTTCGTTGATGCTCGTGCAGATCAGGCTCAGCATGAGATAGACCATCATTAAGCCGATGGTTGTATCCACGGCGGTAGAAAACAACATGGGTTTCTCCGATTCAAGCTTTCCATGCTTGGTCAACTTCGCCCCGCAACCCGCTGTCCTTACGATCTTTGTCCTGATCTCGGTGGACAGGCAGATCACATGGCGGCTGGGGGCATGATGCGTTTGGTGACGCGAAGGAGCCTCATGGAAGATCATCGCTGCCTGTGACGCCAAGGGCCGCCCCGTTTGGACGAGACGGCCTGTCTCGATCAGTAGGTGGTGTCCGTGATCTTGCTTTGTTGAGGTGTCGAGCGTGCTTTCGGCATCTCCTCCGCTTGCTGTCGCATGCCGCTATCAAAAATGTCATTGGCGATGCCGAGGCCCAAGGGGACGCCGCCGATCGGCAGCGGGTCGCCGGCCTTGCGCTTTGCAGTCCAGACATGCGAGTAGCCGACATCGGCAGGGTCCTTGTAGCGCTCGCGCCCGTCGGCATCGGGACCCCTTCCTGTATCTTGATAGTCAAAGGCGTCGAAACGCCAGTGGACACCGAGCCAAATCCGGCTGAAGGCATTTTCCCATATTGCATGCCAGAGGGACGGGAAGTTGCGTTTCACATAGGTCCGAACAAGCCCTGGCTGGTCCTCGATCGGCGACGAAGGGTCGTAAGGCTGATGCAAGTCGCGGCTTACGCCGTTCATCTCCTCCGACACAAATGTGAAACCGATGTCGTCGACCCCATTTCTGTCAACAGTGGCCGTCCCGTTCGAGGCGTAGTAGAGCCGTGCCATCTGAAAGCATGCTGCGCCGAAAGTCGCATGGCCTGAGGGATAGGCGGGGAAGGGTGGTTTGAAGCTCAGACGGTCGGAGTTTGTTTCTGGCGCACCAAGTGCAAGCCAGAACGGATCGGCAGGCGGCGTCACCATTGCGCTTCCGGTCTCAGAGGCGAATGCACTTGCGTCGTGTTGGCGAATGCCAGACAATGGGCGCCAGAGATCGTGGCGGTATTTTTCGGCCCAGGCGAATTTCCCTGCATCCGCCATCGCCACATTGGCAAGCGCAAACAGCCGGACGAACTCTTTGCTTCGATCGAAGTCGCTCAGCGAGGCATCGCTCCTCGACCAGGCGATATGGCGCAGGATCTGATTGTAAAGACGCGGAGGTGTTCCGATGAGATTGGCACCATCATAAGCCCAGAAATAGGCCGCCACGGTCTCGTCTGCCGTCCGATGCGTTGTGTTCAAGAGCGGTGCGCCACCAAGCCGCTGCACCTCCTCGAGTGCTGCTATGTATTCTGGGTCCGGTGGTCTTGGCCAGTCTGCGATCCGGTGGCCATTCGGATCGGTCGCCGCAAATGTTTTCACGGTCGCGCCGTAAAAGGGCCCGTGGTAGACACGCTGTGCCTTTTGTCCTTTTGAAGCGTCTCGAGGATCGACGTCCGCAAGGCGGACAGGGTTGAGCGGCTCGTCATCGAAGTGATAGCGACCTCCCCGGGGCCGGTAGTCGCCCTGATCGGCGCCCGGCTCGCCTGGCAATACCGCAAGTGCTGAGTGGACTTTCTCGGCAATGGTCACGCCATAGTGATGCGCTGGCGATCCTGCTTCAAGAGCCACACCGAATGGGCTCTTGAAGTTGCGCATCGCGTCGCGCAGCGCATTGCTTGCCGCGTCACAAACCTCGCCCGGAGCACAATATAGTCGCTCAAGGATTGTAATGGCGGCAGCGGTAAGGGCTGCATTGGCATTTGCTTCCGTTGCCTGGATGGAACGGTCAAGTGGCGGACGATTGACGTCTCGCAACCAGGTTGCCGGAGACGACTGTTCGTCATGGCCTAGAGCGCCGAAGAAAGCGTCGTGCATGGCAAGATGAAGGAGTCCCAGGGCTCGAGAGCTCATGGTAGGGCCACCTTGGGGGCCGCGAAGCGAATGCGTGATACGATTCAATTGAAGGCCGGCATGATTCCAGTACAGGACGGGAAATGCGTTAAGCCCGGCAGGTTCGTCGACATCAGGTAGAACAAGCATTGGTCTCTCCATCTGGCTGCTCGATTGTTCAAGCGTTTCAATGATGCGTGGATCTCAGCGAGCCATTCACCGACTGGGTGTCCAAGCTTGCTGTTGGGCGAGAAAGTGCCAATTGAGTGCGCCTTCGGCGTTGGGGGCAGGATGGGGCACATCGTAAAGGACGCTCTCGCCATCCACTGAGCCCCGGCTGTGCGCGTGGCGTCCGATGGCCGTCAGTTGAAGCTTTGAGCCATCCATGTGCACCACCGCCATGCCGTCTGCCGGAAAGAAGCGGCCCGGTACCGTTACGCCAGCTGGCAGATGCCGCAACATCAGGAACTGGGGCCTGTCGGCGCTGTTCTCCGCGAGGATCGCAAAGATCGAGTTTTGCTCGCTGAGGTTATCTGGCGCCGCTTGAGTGTCGCGAGCTACCGGTGTGGCGGTATCCGAGATGATCAGATATTCGCCCGCTGGACCCCGTCGCTCAGCAATCAACCATTCCTCCACGGGAGCATTGGTCTGATGTGGGGCGTCGTACGGTCCAACACGCAGGCTATTGAGCATTGCGATGCGAAAGTTGTCGGGTGTCATCAGCAGCCTCCTTCAAGCTGCTGCGACTGTGCCTTTGCTCCGTGAGCTCACGGTCAATCTATCGTCAAAACATCGTTAAATCAGATCGGCTGACGAGGATCGACCAGATCTCACGATGTGCCAACGGCTTCCGGGAAATCCTCTAAAAGCATCGAAAGTGCCGGACTGCTCCTGTCAAAGTGGGCCGTGATGTCAGCAAATACGCGACTATGGCGGATTATGGCTTCCACGGCGAGTTCGGTGATTTCCTCGCTTTCGAACACATGGGGAATAATGCGGCGCAGAAGCGTCCAGGAGGCGATATTGTCGCTCATATAGTGGACGCCGGCAAAGACCCGTCTGTCGCCCCAATCGACCATATACTTCTGCAGCCGTTCTCTCTCCGCAGCTGTCGGCTTTTGTCCTGCCTTGACCAGTTGGTCGTAAACCGTGCAACCACCGAGGATACCTTGCATGCAATGACCGCTGGGAAAGGCCGGATGCTGGCCCGTATGCACGTTGCGATGGGCCGTTACCCAGCGAAAGCCAGGCAGATTCAAAGCGGTCGCTGCCGCTCTGGGGCGCGGTCGCTGGAAAAGTTCTTTCAACCCGAGGACCTCTGGTCGCTTGCCTGCAGCATCTTGCAAGAAGATTCTTTTAAATGCAGTCGCTTCCAACTCAGGCCCCCCATACAAAGGGTAGTTCGCGGTGCCGTCCTTGCCCGTCCGGTATTCGATTGACGTCGATACGGAACTTGGCAGCTCAAGGCCACTATAGTCTGGATGATCGAGACGAGCGTCTTCGACACGATAATGCCAGAGATGGTCCCGGCGCGGCCCTTCGAAAGGGGTTTCTGCGCCCGTCAAATCAGACAGGATGCCCAGTGTGTCGCCGCCGCCCTGATATAGGCGAATAGCAAGCTGCAACTCGCTTTGTGTTTCATGTTCCGCAAAGGTGGCAGCCTTTCCCCTCCAGCCGCCATTTTCCCAACGCGGCCAGATCTTGTCTGCGACCTCGGCCATCCAAGCGGTAATGATCGTCGGATAGCTGTCATCGGTCGTGGGCCAGTCCCTTGGCACAGTCTCTGGCGGCATGATCTGGAGCTTGAGTGCGTCATGCATGACGCCATAGGGTGCCAGCCTCATCGGTGAATTCCTCCGTTACTTGAGTCCCAATGTCCGGGCCGCGTGTAAGGTCAGCTCCCGATGGGCCGGGTTGACGATCGGATAGTCGCTGGAGCGCAGCATATCGATGGAAAGATCTGGCTCGCGCGTGATGAGCGCGTTCAACTTGTCCCGCCCCTTGGAGGTCTCTCCAAGCAGCGCGTATCCGGTCATCAGATCCATGATGGTCGGGCGGAACAGGATATGCTCAAGCGAGGCTTCCCCAGATTGGATTGCCCTGCGGATTTGACCGGCCATCAGGTTGGCGAATTGTTCGATTGCCAGGGCAAAGGCCTGGGCGACAGTGCCGCGGCACAGCAAAACTGCCGTTCTCGCTGCTCTCACAGCCTCGCCGGCCTTGCCGCAATAGGTCAGCGCAATCGCGTAGAAAATCCAGCATGCACCATGCCCTGGAAGCAAGCGTACGGCCTCCTTGGTCAAAGCCAGATTCCGTTCAAGGTCGTGTAATAGAAACCCGTAGCTGTGGCCGGCCATGGCCAGTGTCAGGCCATTTTCGGGCGATAGCCGTATGGCTGTGCGGAAGCACTCCATGACTTGATGACTGTCTGGGGCCAGATGCCCCTTGCGATCGTTCAATTGCAGGAGATGCCCGATGCCAAGCAAAGCGTGACTGAGCCCGGTCTCTTCTGCGGCAAGCGCTGCTTCGCCGCATCCGATGATATCGCGCGGCATCATCGATCCCGGGACCAGCATGCCCAGGAGTGCCTGGCAGCGATTGGCATGGGCGCTCCATTGCGCGCCCTTCAGGCTCTTTGCCTCAATTCGAATGGCAAAGTCCTGCAGCAGGTGAACGATCTCGTACTGAACATTCCTGATCTCATACCAACGCTTCGGCGCGATTTCGCGTCGGACCTGCCACTTGAGGGAGCCAAACCCGTCCGTGACGGAGAGAGATAGGCTGCCAGCGGATCCCATGCGAAGGATACGGACACGTGTCACCAGGTCTGTCGCGCGCACCGGGCCGCAATCGCGCTCGGCGCCAATCACCACGGGAAGACCTATGATCGAAAGTGCTTCGATGATCCTTTCAACCAAGCACTCGCCGATCTCGCTCAGCCCCTCATCGGCCGCAGGGCTCATGGACAAATGCACATACCAGCGTCTGTCCGGCTGACTTGGGGGCTCGGTCAAACCCCACCTGAGGCCGCGCATCTCGAATTCGCTGCGTGTCTGCCGCAGCCAATCATTAAAGCCCTCCTCCCGCAGGTCAAATCCGCGCAGGATTTCACCGTGGCAGCCCGGCGCAAGATGATCGAAATCGACATGGTTGCGCTCTAGCCAGATCCAGGTTCGATCCGCAGAAAGTACTTCATTCTCGCCATTCAACAGCGTTCGAAGTGTGGTCAGCGATTGTCTTAGGCTGGCCGCAGCCTGAGCGGGGCCGCGATCACCCCATAACTTGTCTTGTAGCCATGTACGTGTCTGACGATGGTTGCGGGTCAGGGCAAGCATTGCGATGAGCGCGCAGTCTTTTCGGCCCGCCGGCCTGATCGACCGCCCGCTGCGATCGACCAGGTCGAAGGCGCCAAGGACTTTTACTGAAAAGGGTCTCGACGATCGCATCGGGAACTCGTCGTTTCGTGTTGTATCAGTTGGTCTGAGCGCTGGATGTATTGAAGGATCTCTTATTCCTATAGGTAAGTAGATCATTGATGAAAATTCCAAACTAAGCAACGTAGTATTGCAAAAATTCTGAAATCCAATCCGTATTGATTTTCTAAAGTAATTATTCCTATTTAGTCTTAATTGCTGAGGCGTATAGGAAATAAATCTTATTGTATGCGCCATGATTCTTATGTTTCGTACTTATAGAAAAATTCGTTATTTTCGATAATGGTATCAGAATAACGGATATTTTTACGTGATGGTGAGATTTATGATCCGTAGCCGCAAAGAGATTCGGGTCGTACGTTCTGCTTTCGGGTGAACGCTAATCATTGATCGCCAAGCGTTAAGTCGGTCGCCGGACATTTCTGTCACCGAAGAACAGTCACCATATGACACTTGGCAATTTATCCAATCTGCCATGCTGAGGCCCGTTTTGGTTGTGAATTATGGAAATATCCGATTTCTTGTGTGCATCATCGCGTCTGCTTGAGCTCGCGTCTCTCTGGCCTTTCGATTGCACCTTGATGCAGTTCGCGCGATGATTGGATGTTTTGTTTTAGGAGTAAATCTATGCGTAAAACCCCCGATGCTATCGACCGTCATGTCGGTGCCCGCATTCGACTGCGCCGCAACATGCTTGGGGTAAGCCAGGAAAAGCTGGCAGAGGGATTGGGACTGACGTTCCAGCAGGTGCAGAAATACGAAAAAGGCACCAATCGCGTTGGTGCAAGCCGCCTTCAGCACATCGCGGCGATCCTCGATACGCCGATCAACTATTTCTTCGAAGAGGCCCCTAGCCCGTCGGCCTGTGCAATCGCACATCAGGACGATACACCAACTCTGCTTTTGACCTCAAAGGACTGTCTCGCGCTTGCCCGGGCGTTTGTTTCCATCAAAGACGAGACGGTTCAGCAAAAGGTGCTCTCGCTCGTGCGCGCGCTCGGTTCCGGCAAGGCTGCCCCGGATGCGCTTGAGGATTGGGTATAGTCTAGGTCTTGATCCTTTCTTCTAACACAGGTTTTTGCTGGTCTGCCCGGAAACTTCTGGTCTGAAGCGGCTGACAGTCTCCTGGCCGGCAGAACGACTTTGTGATGGCGCAGCCCGCAGTGTCAGGCGTGGCACGCGATCAGTATCCAATCTCCCAGGATACCAGAACGAAAGACTTGTTTGGCATCTGCTGGAGATCTCACCTTAGAGCGATCCATCGAACGCTTTTCTCGAACCGGCTTTCCCTGTTCCGTAGGCGTCACCAGTTGGTCATTTCCTTTACATATGGCTTGTAAAACTAACGGGCGGGAGGACACCGAACCGAACAAGCTCGAGCAGGATGAGATGAACGGCGCAGCATCTTTTTTGGTCGTCAACTTTGTGGTCGCACTGTCATTCAGTGTGGTTTTTGTCGTCGTCGCAAGGCGCAGTCACTCGCGCACGGCTGTCATTTGGCTGGGCGCAGGATTTGGTGTCGCATCGCTTTCAGCAATCTGTGAGCTACTGGTCGCCTATGCCGGTCCGACACGCTTTTGGGCACTCTGCGCTTTTGCCACGGTACTATGCGGTATGGTCATGCTGACTATCGGTATCGGTCAGATGTACGGGCGTCGTATTTCACTGCTCAGCGCCTCAGTTTATGTTCTGGCGAGTGTGATGCTGGCGCACATGATCTATGAACTGCCGCGCGGTACGCCATTACAAGCCTTGCTCTATCAAAGTCCGTTCGCGCTGGTTGTTCTTGTGGGCGCGATGTCGGTGATCCTTGCGCCGCAAAGGACCACCCTCGACCTTTTCCTGGGTATCCTCCTGACCATTACAAGCGCACATTTCCTCGGTAAAGCCGGGTTGGCAGTGTGGGTTGGCTCCGGAGCGACGGCAAAAGATTATGTACACACCAACTATGCCCTGATTTCGCAAAGCCTCACGGCTGTTTTGATCGTAACCGTCGGCTTGACGCTTCTGGCGAAGCTTGTCCTTGAAATACTGGCTGTTCACAGGACGGAATCGGAAGCTGACAGCCTGTCAGGGCTCGCTAACAGACGCGGTTTTGACAGACAGGTCAATGAAGCGCTTCAGCGGCATGGGCGAGGGCGGCATGCGATCATCATCACCGATCTCGATCACTTCAAGCGCATAAACGATACCTACGGACACCATGTGGGTGATACAGTGATCCGGGCCTTTAGCGAAGCCTTGCGCTCTCAGGCGCCGGAAGGTTCTGCGCTCGGTCGGCTAGGAGGGGAGGAGTTCGCCGTCTTCCTTCCTGAGACTTCTGTGCATGAGGCAGGTCGGTTGGCTCTGAAGTTACGTCATGCGACGATGTCACTGGAAGGACTGCCGCCATCGCTACGTGTAACTGCCAGTTTCGGGATAGCAGCTGTCTCGTCTGTCGCTGATCTTGACGCGGCCTATCGTGAAGCTGATGTTGCGCTTTATCGGGCCAAGGGCGCGGGGCGCAACAGGGTCGAATTGGCGACCAGTGTGACGCAATCGGTTGCCTCACCTTGTTAGCACTTTACGTGCGCCGGGGTTCAGAAGGCAGAGTCTTCTATCCCGTTCGAATTCCCCATGGGTAGGTTCCATAACATACATTATGCGATCTTTGTTTGTAGGGGCTATTTAGTAATGCGACAGTTGGGCCAGTTAGAGATGCGACAGCCTCGCCTCTTGATGCACTGGTCAATGCCAACGTCGGGAGCAAGGATGACGACTTCGAGCTTGGTCGAGACCATGAGCGGTCGGAGTCGTCATGTCCTTGTTGATCACCATGTCGCAGAAAGAATTGCATCGCCTCGAAGTCATTCAAAAGATCCGTGACAAGAGGCTTGGCGTTGTCCAGGCAGCCGAGTTGCTCGACCTCAGTCGAAGTCAGGTGCATCGGCTGCTGCGGTCTTACGACCTTGATGGTCCAGCCGGCCTTGTGTCGAAGAAGCGATCTCGACCAAGTAATCGGCGCCACAGCGAGGAATTTCGCAATGCGGCGCTAGACCTGATCCGCGCACGCTATCTGGATTTTGGTCCGACGCTTGCACGCGAGAAGCTGATTGAGCTGCATCGGATCTCGGTATCCAAGGAGACGCTGCGGCAATGGATGACCGAGGCCGGCATCTGGGTCTCTCGCCGGGAACGCAAGAAGCGTGTTTTTCAGCCTCGTGGCCGGCGCGACTGCTTTGGTGAGCTGGTTCAGATCGATGGATCGCATCACTGGTGGTTCGAGAGCCGCGGCCCCAAATGCGCCCTCCTCGTCTATATCGATGACGCTACAGGAAAGCTTCTACATCTACGATTTGCTGGGTCGGAGAACACGTTCGACTATCTCCATGCAACGAAGGCTTATCTGCAGCAATGGGGTAAGCCGCTTGCATTCTACAGCGACAAGCATGGTGTTTTCCGGTCGACGAATGCTTCGAAGACGGACAGGACAACCGGTCTGACACAATTCGGTCGCGCGCTTTATGAACTGAACATCGACATTATCTGCGCCAACACGCCTCAGGCTAAAGGCCGGGTTGAGCGGGCCAATCAGACGCTCCAGGATCGCCTGGTGAAAGAGATGCGGCTTCGGGGCATCAGCACAATCGATGCGGCCAATGCCTATGCACCTGAGTTCATTGAAGACTTCAATAAACGTTTTGGCAAGTTGCCGCGCAATCCGAAGGACATGCATCGGCCTCTCGCGGATCATGAGAACCTGGACGGTGCTATGTGCCGCAAGGAAGTCCGTACCCTGTCGCAGGCTTTGACGCTACGTTACGACAAGGTGCTGTTTATTCTTGATCCGACCGAGATCTCGCGGCCATTGGCCGGGCAGAAGGTCGTCGTTTGTGATTACCCGGATGGCAGGCTGGAGATCATGCATCAGAGCTATTCCCTGCCCTACAGAACCTTCGACAAATTACGGTCTGTGCATCGAGCGGAGGTCGTCGACAACAAGCGGCTGGATGACATGCTGTCGATCGTTGCTGAGATACAGGCCGGGCGCGAACTTGAGCGTAGTAGAAGCGGCCCATCCCGGACGGGTCAGAAGGATCATATGTTTGGCATTCGGGACGGTAGCATCGGAAACGGTTATCAGAAGCGCGGCCGCAAGTCCGGCCGCCGGACAGATTTCATGAACGATCCGGAAGTCATCGCCAAAAGGAAGAAGGCTTTGGCGCGCATGGAAGCCGCGGAGTGACATTTCCCGTCTCAAAGCTAAAGCCGAAGAGGTGCGCCCCACCCGCCCCGATCTGATCTTGCAAGCGGGACTGCCGCTCAGATCGGGGCTGATCGTGATGCTGTGTGGTGACTGCTGCGGACATTTCTACTTTGCAGCACAGCGGACATTCCAACTCCTCCGCCACATTGTTTGTAGGGGGGTACATTCTATTTCCAAGTGCGACATGCGGGCAGTTAGAGATGCGACAGTCTCGCCTCTTGATGCATTTAATGACCAGTTCGTACCTCACCGAACATTGCCGGAATTTCGCCAATCTCGCCATATGTTTGAATGAGATTGATCGAACGGACAGAAGCCATGGGCTCTTCGCTCCAAACCGCCACTCCGACATTGAATTCAGCAATCAGTGAAGCGGCATTTTGTGCCTCTACGATGGAAGCCAGCTCCTTTGGGCTGGTGACGCTAACGGCTCTGCCGTCGGCGTCACGCTGAAAGACGGTTAAGAAAATCTTCTTCATCTGACGCTCCTGATTATGCAACCTGCTGTCGCGCTTGGCTGTTCAACGTCGCAATGTACCAATCCCGAATACGGTCGGCGATATCTCGACTGGCATCTGCTCTAAAGTGCACGCAATCAGCCATGCGATCTGATCCCACGAAAGGTGTAACGTCCAGGAATTTGACGTGATCGTTACGATCAGCGAGAATCTGCCAGATCGTGTTAAAGAGAGAAATTCTCTCTCGAGTAACGCCCCGGATAATGTGCTCATGGTCAACGTCTGCGTCGCCCTGGCCGCCGACCACTAGAAGTTCACTTCCCTGATCTTTTAAGAACTGACAAAACTGCTCGCAACAATGCAGGTACAATCCCTTTTCAATTAGAGCCGAGGTGCCGGGGGGCCAGTAAATATTATACAAGTCTGTACCCAGATAATGGACTACCAATCGCGGGAAGTGCTGCTGCTTGAACTGGCCGTTCAGCATCATGGACATCGCGAAAATCCGTGGGACGCTATCGATCTCCGCCACGTCACGTAGGCCGGAATAATGAGAGAAGATACCAGACTGGCAATTCGCCATGAACCTGATTTCTGGCTGCGCACCAGCGCGATTTAGATTGCCTTCTTCTGCGACAATCTTCTGCCGAATTGAATGGTCAAAGGCGTGTGCCTTGATCCACGGCGGAAGTTTGGTATCGAGGCCAAACTCACTTGGAACCAGTAAGTTATCAAAGCGTTGGGCAGCGCGTGCCAGCAGTGCGTTTTCGATGCCCATATGCATAATGCGGCAAGAAAAAGCCATATGAAGTATCTTTTCGGTCTTCACGTCCACGCCGATGAAGCCGACCAGACCGTGGTAGCCGAAACGATCCCAAGCGAACACGGCAAACCCCTCACGGAGTGAAGGCTCTGCCACGAAATCCACGATCGAGCCGGGCGAAACACGCGTCTTAAGGTAGTTCAACTGATTGCTACGATTGACCAGCTCCTCGATGCGTGAGGCAAAATCGACAAGGTCCGAGCTATTGGCGAAAGCAACTTCAATATTGCATGAGTGCAAAAATTGCTCGCGATCGCCTTTGAATTCTTTGGCTTCGTCGACGCGCTTTTCCAGGTTGCGGTACTCCGCTACGCGGGATTTGGATATATGGGAGTTGGCGGCGACTATACCGGCAAGTCTTTGGTCACACTCACCAGTTTTCGCATTTAGGACCTGCAGCTTCGGAACGACAGACTTCGCTTCAGCCAGGTTGATATCATTGTCGTCGATGAACAGGCAATTCTGCGGACGAAGCTGCATTTGATCAATAAGTGCCTTGATCGCTGGTCCCTTTGGCTCGAAACTGATCCGAGGGAACACGAATTCATCCCACAGGCCGAGCTTTTCGAGTTTTCGTTTTGCCAACTCAAAATCGTTTTTGGAGCAAATCGCAGAAACCACGCCATGCCCATTCAATTGGCGAATTGTCTGCGCGCGTGCCTCGTTGAGTATCAGGGTGTCACCGCCCTCGTCGAGCGTGCCGGACCACAGTGTTTCATCGAGATCCCAAATGATCAGCTTTACGGGGGCAGCCGCCCTCGTTGTTTCACTTTTTTCGACTTGTGGCAGAGGGGCCGAATTAGACAGCGCACCCTTCAAGAAAAACATTGCGGCATCTGCGCCATAGTTTTCGATCTCCTGCCCGACGCCAGGTCTAAAGCAACTTGAAACCGGTACCTGTTGCCCCTCCAGAGACAAGAGCATTCGTAGGAATGCTGCAGGATCGCAACTCGGATCTAGTTGACCGTGAACCAATAGCATTGGCGGGCGCGACTTCACGTGGGCCTCATTTTCTCCCACCAGGAACGCAGGCCCCCCAAAGCCGATGATCGCTCCAAAGCGCTCGGCCGCTTCAAGGCCGTAGATCGCGGTAAGTGGCGTGAGCTCTCCACGGCTAATCAAGGCAATTCGTTCGTTCGGCAGTCCCCAATCGTGTCTGACCTCGGCAATGTAAGCGTCGATCGCCTCCTTGACGCCTGTGTCTTCTTCTATGCCGCCCACCGTCGCTAGCCCCGGCCCACCAGCATCCGCAGAAATGCCGAAGACAGGTAACGCAAAGAGAGTGTCTGGAAAATGTGGCCGCCATCGCTCGGCGAGTGTTCGCAAATCCAGATCCTCGCCATTCTCGGCATGCAAGAACACAAATGCGAAGCTGGGTTTTTCACCCTTTTGCGGAATGAGCTTACTGTCGTAGCGAACCTTCATGAGCCATTTCTCCCGGAATGTCCGACGATCGATCCCATGGATGCGGACGATGATATTCTCTCAATTCTTCCAGCCTGTTGGGGAGCGTTCAGGACATGGGTGCTCTCACAAAGATCGCGTTGACGTCTGTAAGGGCCAGGAGCACGTAGCCACGCGGCTTCAGGACATCGACAAATCCCGAAACGCGCCCTTCATGTTCGCATTGAATGAGGAACGGTTGGAAGCATGTGTCCATCTCCGTGACAAGCATGAGATCAAGTCCTTCGACATCGATCGACATATAATCGCAGTAATTCCCGAAATGACGTTTCAAGAAGTCGTTGATGTGCATGTTGTCGCAGACGATCGTCTGCACAATGCCCTCGGTTCCGCCTAGGTTTTGGAAGAGACCGATATGCTCCGTCGACACCGAAGAAATCTCACTCTTTTCATGGATGTGAAGAGAGATCTTTTCGTCATGCAGCGCGCTGATTGCGCAGTTCACGACCACGTCACGTGGACGCGCTTGGCGAAGGCGATCGGCGAGAGCCGGAATTGCTTCGACGAGTACTCCACTCGCTCCATGGATCTTGTAAAACAGATAGGTTGAGCTCGTCTGGAATGGGTGGTTCGCGCCGATCTCAATGTACCGGATGCTATCCATTGAACGGCCTGTGCGAGACAAATGTGCTCGAAGCAGTGCTTCGACAATCAAGTCCTCATTACACTGGGCGTATGTCTCGTAAATATGGGTCGGTATGGAGGCAGCTTCGATCCGATTCGTCTGGCACTCAATCGTAATAAACGGATTCGGAAATCCAGTACGACGGACATTCATAATTTGCTCCATTGGCTCTGATGCGGCGTGGCAACGCATCTCTCTACGGCGCGAAACTTTCGCGAAGCTGCATCGCTGGCCGCTGCATTGAACCTCAAGCAGAACAGGTCTACGCAAGCTGGCCCGGATAAGGTGGAGATCGACAACGAGGAAAAAACATGGCTTCTGGGGCGCACCTTCTCACAACGTCGATTGATCGCGATTGGCTAACATCGAGAACCTTCACCTTCATTCCAGAGGGTGCCTTGGCACCGATTACAGAAACCTTCGGCTTTCAAGAGAAAGGCCTGATCCTCGGATACTCTCATCCGAATGAACGGTACTGGTCGCTTAAAGATGACCATGTCGATATCATCGACTATCTGGGAAATGTTACGTGCCACATGCGACCAGAGCTCCGGTCAGACGGCGGCATAAATCTGGTTGGAGCATTTCTGAACCCGGCCGGCGGCTACGCTGAGAACGGAACGAAGCATCTTCTGATCGAAACAGCCTCACCATTCCGCAGCAAGAGACAGAGCTTCGACCTCTTCGATACTCTTGTTGCACGGAAGTGCTTTGATCCTCTTGAGATATTCAGAATTGTCGAGGCAAAGGCGGCCCTCACCAATTTCGCGGCGGCAAGACACCGTGTCGAAATGTCGATGTTTGGCAAAATTGAATATGGACTGGATGACATATACGACCAAATGATCGGTCACGGCTTCGTAAACAGACAACAGGCGGCCGTGCTAAAGCGCATGGAGCTGCAGGAGGAATGGGACAATCTTTTTCCCATTCACGAGGTGATCGCGCATGTTGAGGCCAATGACATTATAATCTCAGACATGTATCTACCCTACGAGTTCGTCAAAAGAATCCTCGTTGAGAAGTGTGGTCTGAAAAACGAACTTTATCTTTCAAATTACGGGAAGCATAATCGCCACATATGGCCGAAGGTAAAAGAGCTGCATGACTTGGGCCGCCATTTCGGTGATAATATCCATGCAGATATACTCGGTGCATCGGAGAGTGGTATTCAGCCTATATTCGTATCGATCTCTAAATGGAGTAAGTCTGAGGAGATCTTGCGATCTATAGGATTAGAAGAATATGCAAAGGTTTTGAGGAAGACGCGGCTTGAGATCCCTCACGCAGAGCCCGCGATTGTCAATGCGCTTAAGGCTCAAGTAGCCATCAATATCCCATTGATGATCCTCAGTGCGCTTTGGCTTCTCTGTGAGGCCAAGAAATTCGAGGCAAAGCGCGTACTCACCTGCGCACGCGACTGCAATCTCTTGCATCGGATACTGTCATCGCATCACTTCATTCGTGCTGGCTTTCCCCCGACACATTACATAGGTATTTCCAGAACCTTGTGCCGCGAAGGTGGTGACGATTACGAAGCCTATCTTCTCAACAAGACTTCTGATGGTGTCGCCTTCCTCGTCGACATGGTCGGCACAGGGCAGTCGCTCACACAGCTGATTACTCGCCGGAACCTGTCTGCGAAACTAAAGCCCCTCATCGTTGTGGCAGATCCGCTATCGGGTCATTTTCCCGGTGTGGCGACTTTTCTGCGCAAGGATTTCGCAAGTTTCAGGTTCTTCGTGGAAACAATGAACATTTGTAACGAGGGCTCTGCGATCGATGCGGTCGTTGATCGCGAGCTAACGTCAATTGTCTACCACCCCTACGAGTATGACGCAGAAATTTCAGATATCATACGCGCATCATCCGAAATGCTTGATCGCTTTATCATTGACCTAAATGAGTTTTCATCTCCAACTGATCTGCCTCGAGCTGACCAGCTCAGCGCCGCGGCTGAGGAAATTTCACAGCAGATCGGAGAGCATGCCCCTAAGTTGATGCGGCTAATCAGGCAGCATGGCAGCAAGCTCGCTGCTCTCACGGCTGCATGATTGGCCTACCTTGATAATCGGTATGACACCAAATTTGGTATCAAATACAATTTTGGAGTGAACTCGCCGGTTTTCGTCGTTTTGAACCTGGCATCGGCCGCCAAGCCTGGTCTACGATGCCAGTGCATTCATGCAGGAAGGCACTGCCGAGGAGGCCAGTGAGTGATTTGCCGTATCCTCCGGTGCGGATGAAACTTGCGTCGGAGTCAGAAGCACGCAATCCTAAAATCCTAGTGAAGGATTTCAGAGGGGTTTTGAATGCCCTGGTCGATACTGCGGGGGTAAGCGGCGATCTCGAGCTGCAGATGACTTCGATCACCATATCGCTCGCAGATCGCGTTCACTTCGTCACTGACGCTTTCGCTCAACTCTTCAGGCAAGACAAATTCGGCGATGACATAGGTTGATCGACCAAGTGCATAGATCGGACAAACGGTTGCCAAGATTTCGGCTACAAATTCGGGTATCTGTTCCGCTGTCATTCGTCTCTCGCATGTCGTCAGCCCTTGAGGATAGCACTTTAGTCTTTCCAATCCTACACTTAGCGGATAAGGTCGAACTATGACTTTTCCGCTTATCGGTTCAGCTGTGCTTATCGCGCCTAACACGACCTGACATCTGCGCGCGTCTTCACACGCCGTGCGCTTGGCCGAAACTTCCGATCGCTCAGCTTCGCTTATCAGCCCGAACATTGTCCGGTTGGAAATCAGCAGAGGGCGATGACCAGCAGGCGAGAATGTTGCCGCCGCCTCATGCCCAACGCGACAGAGGGCCTTGCGTTTCGATGGCTGCGGTTGGACTGAAAACGGTCAGTTGACACTCAGGACTTATCGTCACCATCGTTCGCGACCGTGCGATTGCCTTCCCGCTCGTCTTTGAGACCTTTTGCTATATCGGCGTCCAGCCGGCCCCAGATTGAAGGCTTCTGTGCATCGGGTTTGGGTTTGCGGGATGGTTTGCGCTCAATGATGAACGATTTTGTCTGCTGACGCATTGATCCTCCAGGCGGCGATTCGCCATAGCATCGTTATCGCAAGGCGTGCCGGGGGCAAGCGGGCAATGCGCTGCTTCAGGATTGTTTCCCCAGGCGACGCGAGCGTGAGCGGTCTTGCAAGTAGCCCGTAACCGTTGTGCCTGCAGCTTGTCTGCGAGAATGTGACGAAATGGCCCTGCCCTTATCCCTTCCCTTTGATGGTCTCTGGCCGCCCTTTGCGGGCTCGATGAGGCATGTCTGACCGCAGATCGGCTGCGCCTCGATCGTCTGGCCGCAACGGCAGTCGCAAATTTCTTGCCCCGGAGCGAAAGCTTGCCCACTCGGCGAGACGAGCGGGGCAGGCTTCAAGGCCCTCCTCGCCCTCCAACAAATCTGCACCTTGCCGCCCTCCATTGCATTGCGGCCTTAATCAGGTGCGGTCCGATCGTCACCGGTCCTTGTGACAGCCATCGAGGCCGCGATGGGCGTGGCCCGAATACGAAAAGAAGGAATGAGTACAATGGCAACCATCGGCACCTTCACTGCAAACGAGAACGGCTTTACTGGCTCCATCCGCACACTTGCCCTTAACGTCAAGGCGCGCTTCGCTCGGGTCGAGAACCCCTCCGACAAGGGCCCACAGTTTCGCGTCTATGCTGGAAGCGTTGAGCTCGGCGCAGCATGGCAGAAACGCTCTAGCGAGACGGACCGCGACTATCTTTCGGTCAAGCTGGACGATCCAAGCTTCCCTGCTCCGATCTATGCTACGCTGACTGAGGTCGAGGGCGAGGACGGCTACCAGCTCATCTGGTCGCGGGCGGCCAGGGACTGACGAAGATCATGAAGCTCCGCCATTGGCGGAGCCTCTTTCCAGTCAATACGATCGTAAAGTCAGTGCAGCACAACACCTGCATCGCTTCCTTGCTGAGAAGTCAGGCAGGCCGACCATAGTGGTGTCTTGTGGTAGACGCCGTCCTGGATGGAATAGCGGTCTTCCCGCTGTTCAAATAGCAGCCCGAGCCAGCAAAGGCGTCGCAGATAGCCGTATTTCAGGTCCATTTTCAAAGGCCAGGCTTTCAGAAAGATCTCCACATCTGAAAGGGAGGCCAGATCGGGATTGAGAGCTCGCAGGAGTCCGTTTGGTGAACAGCCGTGATCTGCCTCGACTTCGAGCCGTTCCAGAAGTGGCTTCCAAAAAGGCATGCGCTCTCGCACCTCCCTCGCCTCTTCGCCCTCGCCTACGTGAGAATAGAGATACTGCGCAGCGATAGAATTGAACTGCGGTCGAGGATTAGCCAGGAACTCAAGGCCGCGTTTGCTTGGAACCAGACATTTCTTGTCCAGGCGAAGAAATTTCAGGCGTTGCAACAGGTCGCGCACTGGCCACAGAGGCGGCATGTCACTTTGGTCCAAAACCTTGTTTACACTGTAGAGATCTGCTTCGCTAAAGCCTGGCCACTGGAAACTGACTGCGGCCCAATGCACGAATTTGCGGTTCATGGCGCCCGCGGGTGTCAAGCCAATGCCGTCATGGGTCTCAGCATAGGACAACGCGAGCAACATTCCCCTGAAGACTGGGGAGAGTGCTGCCACATCAAGGTTACCATCAAGCCTGATTTCTGGAAGCATTTAAGCCCTGTTCCCGACGTGTTCTGTCAATTTGAAACACTGGGGCAGCAAGAAGATCTCTTGCTGAAAAAGCAACCCCTCAACGTTTCGATCTGCCTTGCAGCCTCTGTCTGAACAAGCGCTTAATTGCAACAAACGAGTCCATCAGTATTTGTCTGGCATAAAGCGTCGCCTCGGCAGCTAGTGCAGAGAATATTTTCGGGCTTTAGGCGATCCCTGTCCATGGACTTTGTTTTCGATCAGGTATCGATCTTTCGGCGTGAAGTCGTCAAAGCCTTCAATAGTCGCTTCATGCCATAGAAGTCGGTGGCCTTCGCATTTTGCACTGATTGTAGCGATCAGATGGCCATAGACTATGACGTCGAAGGATAGCCGGCGTTTGCCTTTGCTAAAAATTTCGACGAGGTTTGAGATCTCAAGCCCCAGCATCGTACCCGCCCACTTGCCTCCCTTACATTCCCCTTGCCATCGCCAGCGCCGCGCTTGAATATTTGCATATGATGTAAAGCAAAGATAGGGGCTGGGCGCTTTGGTCAAGGACGGTTTGCGCCAGCCTTATCTTGGATTTCGGCTGCTGGAGGCTAGGCTTACCCCCGCGCGCTTCAATGCAGGCCCTTACCCCGCGATTGGACTCCGAGCTTTGACAGCATAATGGCCGGAAGTAAGGTGCTCAGCCTATCGATTAAACTCGGCTTAAGGCATGGGGCGGGCGACCGCATCCTCAGGATACGGTAGCGCCTTCGGGCGCGCGCGGTCATGGGGAGCCGCGCCCAATGTATATTTTAAGGGCATTCACGCGGAAAAAGCGACAGTCTTTTGAGCTCTGTAAATGTTCTTTGTTCATGTCCTAAGAATGCTATACTTGCGTACAGACGCCGCCTTCTCAACAGTCTCAGCAGACATGGCCGCTCTGGATCTGGCTAACCTTTGGGTATCGGTGCTTTTGACAGGGCGCGATATCCGCAAACAGTCTGACGGAAAGGCCGCCGATGAGGGAAGACAGGATGAACCTGCGCTTGCTTGAGGAGGGATGCTGAGCTGATTGGCTTTGCAACTGAGAAACGGCTGGCGCTTGAAGCTGGGCAAAAATTGGCGTGGGATGTGGCGATACGAACTGCTTTCAACTGGCAAAGCGCACTGGCAATCGCGACAGGCGCTGATAGACGCGAGCATCTCAGCATGTCTCCAGAAGCTTCTCACCAGCAACTGTTCCCTGAGCCTGGGTCAACCATGCCGTGTTGTCTGGGTCACGCCGACTACGGTGATTGAGAGTGTTTGTCTCAGAGTTGTTTCCGGTTCCGTCAATGACCTCAGCGCCGAGGAGGTTTCTTTCCATGTCAATGTGATGGGCACATCGGACCGTCCAAGTTAAAGGATCAAAACATCGACCGCTCAATTGGGCATTGGAATGCGCGCCACCGTGCCGGTCATTGTCGGCTCATCTCTTCTGCTTTTCCCAGAAACATGCACCGGCTCTGCGGGTTCTTCGATGTGGGTGTCATGGTTTGTCACGCCTGAATTCGCTTGCGTTTCCGGGGCAGGATCCGCATAGCCATAAGCGGCAGATGGCAATGACGTGATGGACCGAGTCTTGTTCATTGACAGTCCGCTCAAGAGATCTGCAAGCCTATCGGGACCAATTGCGGCATGGCAGTAGCGAAGGTGAACCTCCGCCGCCTTATCGCGGCCAAGTTCAATATCGCGGCTAACGCTCTGCCAAGCGTAAACACAGCCGCCCTTCTCGCCAAGCTTACCAGTTGCCGTGCCATAGGCGCCATAGGCGTTCTGTCGGACGCCGGGATCTATGCTCATCGCCACACCTGGGAATTCACGCCGCAGAGCTCGGCCGATTTCTGAGCGGTCCGGTGCGGTCAGGCGCTTCGACCCCGAGGCAACGAAGGTCGATATAGTGAGCGTGTTTTCGCCTGGGATCGTTGTTGTATTGGCCCAAACCAGAACTTCCCTCACTGCACCATCCGTTGATGTCTGGCGCAGACCGATGGGCATGCCCCCGACCCCGGCCAGCGAGGCGGATGCGAGATGAACCGGAAGTTCGCGGTTTTCCGAAGACACGGGGATGCTGCCGGTCATGCCCTCAAGGAAGGGATCCTCGACGGTCGTGCAGCCGTGCAGCGCAAGCAGTGTCAGGATCACAAGGATACGTGTGTTCATCGGTTGATGCCCATGCGTTCGTTGATGGCGGCGATGCCCCTGCTGTTTGCCGGGTCTGCCATGACCTGATTGAGCTGGGCGAAGATCGCACGCGACTGGGCCAGATTGCCGAGGTGGTAATGGCTCCAGGCGCGCATCTGGCTGATCCCCACCGCCTCCGGCATGATCTGCAGGCGGGTGTTCAGCGCTTCGAGCGTGACGCGGTATTGCTTGCGATCGAAGGCGGCGCGCGCCCGCTGCCAAAGAAGCTCGGCGCGCAGTTCCCGGTCGCGGAGTGGCGTCAGGCTGTGCTGCATCAAGAGAGCCTCTGCGTCGTCGGTCAGATTGGCGCGCAAAAGCGTGAGGCCAAGTCCATAGGCGGCATCATCCGCCTTGCCGCCACCGCCTGACAGGCCAGCTGTAAAGGCCTGGCGCGCCTCTGCCAGATGGTTAAGACCCAGAAGACACCAGCCCTTGGCCACCTGTGCATCCGGCCGCAAGGCTGTCCTGGCTTCAAGCCGCCGCAACTCGGCAACACAGCCACCATAGTCCTTCTTCTGAAGCCGCGAGAGATAGCCGGCTTGAACGCCTGCAGGTGCGGAGACCGATTTCCCGGCCCGCTCGCGCGGTTCCGCTGCTGATTTCAGCTCGGCGAAAACCGTTTGATAGGCGTCGCCATGCTGTTCCCGCAGGTTGGCAAGGGTTTTCTTTTCGCCCAGTCTCGTCAAGGTGAGGGCCAGGCCCTTCAGGCTGTCTGCCTCGGCCTTCCATTCGAAGGCCTTCGCAAACCAGGCACGCGCCGGCTCGAACTGGCGCGAGTTATAGGCATACCAGCCGATGAGGCGGGCGTGATCGGACGATTCCGTCTTCTGGATCGCTTCCGAATAGCGGGTCACGACACGTTCATCGATGTCAGTCTTGCCCTCGCCCTTGAAAGGGAAGGATAGCTGATCGAGGAGGAAGGCGTCCTGCCCGGCAAGCATGTCGAGGTGCTCCGTGACAAACGCATAGGCCTCCTTGTCCTTCGATTGGTGGGAAAAACTGAGCGCCATGCCGCGGACGGCTTCCGGCGTCGCCTTGTTCTGCAGCATGCGCTGGAAGAAGTTTGCTGCCTGGTCCGGCTGCTCGATTTTCAGCATGTACCAGCCCATGAGGGCGAGGTCTTCGGGCGCTTGACCGCTCTCGGCAACCGTCCTGACGGCGGCAATCGCCTCGGGGCCTGGTTGAGGTGCGCCCGCAACGCCGGACGCGAAATCTCCCATTTCGCGGCGCATGAGATCAAGGTTGAGCGATCGCATCGAGAGAGCGAGTTCGGGATCCGCAGAGAGCACACGGATCGCCTCGCGCAGATCGGCTGCCGGAATGTCCTCCATCGCCTTTTGCAGGGTGGTCAGCACCAGTTCATCGGAAAACGCCTTCTCCGGCGTCCGGAAAAGGATGCTGCGATAGACCGCCGTCAGTGCCTCCTGCATCTCATTTGCCCGGTAAGCGTCAAGCATCATCCAGAGCAGGTCGATCTCGGTTTCCTGCGCAGGGTCGAGCTTTGCACCAAGACGAATGACGGCCACAAAGTCCTTCGCTTCCTTGGCCTGCGTCATGGCAAATCTCAGCTTGCGCCGCTCGAGCTTGCTGAGGAAATCCTCTGACGGTTCCCAGCCCACATGGCTTGCGGCGATCCGGCTGATTTCCTGCTCGATACTGGCATAGTCATCGCGCTCGTAAAGTTGCCAGAGCGTCGTCTCATCGACATGGTCGCCGGCATCGGGGGCATAGAGGTCGGCCGGGGGCATGAAGCCGGGATATTTCAGCTCCAGGCGGCGGGTCTCGGCTTCGACGCGCTCTGCCTCGCCATTGCGGGCATAGTAATAGAGTGCGGCAAGATCGACCGTGTCGGGCACCGGCACTTTGCGCGTGTCAGCTTCAACGGCTTTCGCGCTGTCCGATGGATGCGCCATGATGGCGGCCGCTTCAGGTGCTAGAAGCGAGGTCGCGCCGGCGGGCAGTGCAACGAACAGCGTGGCGAGGATGGTGCCGGCCGAGAGTCTTGTCTTGATTGTCTTCTTCATTCGACTGTCCTCACGCCCTTGCGCGGCACGACATAACCAACCCACCAGCCGAAGCCGCCCATCAGTGCGAGAACAAGACCGATATAGATGATGAAGTTGTCGGAGAGCCATGCAGCCGCAAGGCGTCTGAGATTGGCCGGGCTCGTGTCGGTGATCGGAAAGAAGCTGTAGCTTTCGGGATAGCGGTTCACGAGTTCGAGGTCCGAACGGCGGATCACGGCTTCGCCTCCTTCGAGGGCCGTCCAGGTTGCCGGCTTGGTCAGGGCTGCGACGCCCTGCTGAAGCATGGTTTCATCCGCCGCATTGACATAGGTCCAGACGGCAGCGCCTTCAGCGGATGCCACCTGCCTTACACTGATCAGGCGATCGCGCGGATCGATCTTGACGTCTTCGCGTCCGATATCCTTGTAGGCCAGCCAGCGGTTGACGGTTGTCGAGGCCGTTGCCACCCAGTCAGAGGCTCGGCTCTTCAGTGACAGCTGATCGCGCTCAAGCCGCGTTTCGACCTGGAAAGCATCGAGCAGCGCCTGGGAGTCCGACAATTGACCGCCCGCCTTTACCGAAGCTGTGATCAGATCATCGGTCGAAGACGGCTGCAGTCGATCTCCCTTTTGACCGGCAAGAGCGGCAAGCTCCAGCGGCTCGCCACCGGCGCCGACAATCAGGGCATTCGTCGTCTTGCGCGGGTCTGGACGGCCGATCTTGAGCTCGGCTGGCAGGGGATGCCCCGCCGACATGGCGAGCCGGGTGAGAAGGGTTAGCGCCGAGCCCAGCCGTGCGGGTGTCGCCGTATCGACATAGAGATCGAAGGCAGTCGGGCCCTTGAAGGGGAAGGACGTTCCAGCAAAGGCCGCAAGGTCGGGAAGACGACCGGCGCGCGCCAGTGGCGGTATCGTCACCGTGGTCTCTTCGAGCAGCAGGAAGCGAGATCGCGCTTCGTCGCGGGCGGCCGGATCACAGACGAGATCGGAGGCGAGCGGCACTTCGGCCAGAACACGAACATGGTTCACGCCGGGATGGAAGGCGCGGAGCGGAAGTTCCAGCGGCTTGTTCTCAAGCGTCGTGCCCTCGGGATCGTAGAGCACGAGGCTTGCCACGGCGCGTTCATTGACTCGGACCAGCAACTGCGTTCCGGGTGCCAGGCCGGGCGCAGTGGCCGCATTCAGATTAAGATCAACCGTGGCATAGTCGCCAGGATAGAAATCGGCGGGCATGACGACATCGAAGCTCGTCTGGAAGAGACGGCCGGCGAAAGGTGTCGTCTGATAGCCGATGCTCGTCAGCGGGTGTGAGCCCGGGCTCTCGCCATCGATCCGCGCCTTCGTTATGGCGAACTTGTTTGCGCGGATCAACGGAAGCAGGGGGCCGTTGACGGCGGCAACCAGGAGCGACTGAAGCTCACTCTTGTTCGAACCACGCATGGTGACGATCTGGCGGCCGTGTTCGCCCTGCCGAACGAAAAGGCCACGCGGTGCGGCGGCAAGGGCGTCGCGGGCGGGTTGCGGTAAGTTCGCGTCTGCGGGGTCACCGAGATAGAGGTCGATGCCCGGTCCGCTGCCTCCGACGTCGCCGACGGTGATATCCAAGTCCTCACGACCGAGCACAAGTGCCAGGGTCTGCACGAGGGGCAGGCTGTCTCTCAATGTCGTCTGGGGAGCATCGTTTCCGGCAATCACGCGGATTTCCGTGGCGCCATCGCCATTTCGCCCGACGGACAGAAGGCCTGCGAGGTCGCCGTCCTTCGGGCGTGCGTTGGTCAGGAAGCCGCTGACAAGCGGATCGACCTGCGTCCACAATTCATAGGTCGCTTGAACGCTGCAGTCGATGCGGTGGTGCTGTTTTGCACGCAGCCGGACCTGATTCCAGCCGACCGTCAGATCCTTGGCGGCGACCGGAATGTCATGGGTCGCCGGACCATTGGGCGAGCGGATGGGTAAGGCCGCGAGAGGCTTGCCGTTCAACTCGATGTCGAGCACGGCGTCATCAGGCATGACCGAGACCGCATTGGTATAGCTCAGTCTCAACAGGCCTGATGTCGCGACCTGCTCCGCTGAGAGATAGAAGCTGAGTTCTCTTGCTGCGTCTTCGCCTTCCAGGCGCATGGCGGCTGCCGTCTGGCGGAAGGCGACCATCTGGCGGGGGAAGTCCGACACGGCCTGACCCGCGCTCTGGACACTTGCCGCACCAAGGTCTGCGGGCACGAAATCACCCGCATGAGAGGCGTTTGCCGACAGACAAATGAGGATCGCTGCTGCTGAGAGCCGGCGCCGAACTTCAAGGTTATGCATAGGCCGGCCCTTTTACGGCTGCCGGATAGGTTGCGCCCGGCTCCGAAACGCTGCTCGATGTGTTGATGATCAGCGGCGCGTCGGGATGCGAGATTTCCGTCGTTTCGCGAACCAGACGCAAGGCGTAGGTGAAGCCGCGCAGCGTTTCGATGATCGTCCAGAGGGCAAATCGAAAGGTGCCGGTGAAGAAGCCCTTGTGTTTCTGAACACGGTTCCAGCGCTCCTGAAGCGGCTGCTGTTCGCAATACATCATCTCGGCAATCGCGATGAAGGTTTCGGGTGTGCGCTCGGCAAAGGCAAAGCCGAAGCTCGTCTCGTCCTGCCGGCGCAGCATGCTGCGGCAAACAAGGGGTACGCGCATTCCGCGGCCGTGGCGGCGGATCTCGATTGTGGCCTCTTCACCCGTCTCCAGCCCGCTCACCGGATGTCCGTCGATGAACTGCAGAGCAAGACCACCGCTCGAGACATCCGCGATGATGACCGCGTGGCTTGTGCCGCCGGAATGCAGGATCGCATGACGCCGAACGCTGAGGCGCTGGTTGCGCCGACGTTCGCGCCGTTCCGAGACGGAGCCGAGGGCAGCACCCGCAATGCCCATGTTGATGATGTTCCAGCCGGCGACGATCAGGAGCAGTTCGGAGGGCATTGCTTCCGTCGTGTAACGCCAGATCGCATAGCAGGTGGCGGCAAAGAGCAGGAAGAATATCACGAAGTATGGGCGCGCCAGCGGCGACAGCTTGCTCTCATCCAGTGTCTGTCCCTTCGACGTGACGTTGAAGGTCGGCTTGCGCGGGTTCTTCACGACGCTCAGGATCGCGCCGAAAAGCATCACCGACTGCACATATTCATAGAGCTCGGAGACCCAGGGCCAGCGGACGCGACCGAAGAGGTAGCTCTGCATGGCGAAGGATGAGATGAGATAGGTCACCGAGTAGCAGATGAATTCGGTGATGTTGGCCTCGAAGATCTGCAGCGAAAAGAAGATGTAGAGCAACGGCGAGAACATGAAGGTCAACCGCGTCAGGGGAAAGAGCCAGAAGAGGTTCGTGCCGGCGTAGCAGATGCGCTGCGCCGCCGAGAGACCGCGCTGAAGGAAGGGGCGGTTCAGCGTCAGGATCTGCAGCATGCCCTGGGCCCAGCGAACGCGCTGACCAATGAAGGAGACGAGCGTTTCGGGCTGCAGGCCGGCGATCAGCGGCTTGTCGACGTAAAGGCTGTGCCAGCCGCGGCAGTGGAGCGCGAGCGCGCTTTCGCAGTCTTCGGTGATCGACTGGCCGGAAAAGCCGCCGGTTTCCTTTAATGCCTTGCGTCGCAGAACGGCAGCGGAACCGCAGAAGAACGAGGCATTCCACTTGTCGAGGCCGCGCTGCACGACCGAATAGAACATCTCGTTCTCCGACGGCATCTTGCCGAAGGTCTGGAGGTTCTTCTCCACCGGGTCCGGATTGAGGAAGTAGTGGGGGGTCTGGACGAGGAAGAGCTTCTCGTCGTTTCTGAAGTGGCCCACCGTCTCGTTGAGAAATTCGCGGACAGGCGCGTGGTCGGCATCGAAGACGACGACAAGCTCGCTGGTCGAGATCGCGAGACCTGCGTTCAGATTGCCGGCCTTGGCATGGCTGTTTTCAGCGCGGGCGTGATAGCGGACCCCAAGCGCTGCCGACAGTGCCTGCAATTCCTCACGACGTCGACGGGCAGCAAGGGCTGCACGAGGATCTGATTGGCGACATTTGGCATCGGTGCCGCCATCATCGAGGAGATAAACCGTCAGCTTGTCGGCTGGGTAGTCCATCGATTTGGCAGCGGCCAGCGTCAGTGCGAGCAGGTCGGCCGACTCGTTGTAGGACGGAACGAAAACGTCGACAGTCGGCTTGTCTTCATCAGCCAGTTGCGCCGCCGGCTTGCGCTGTAGCGGATCGGCGACGATGAAGAAATTGATTGCCAGCATGACCAGGCAATACATTTCCGCTGCATAGAGAATGATGCCCGGGATGAAGTTCCAGGGCTCGTTGATGTCGGGAAGCGTCTCCGTCGTGCGCCAGAACGCATAGCGCAGGGCGAGCACGGCCGAGAACACGAAAGTCATCACGCGGAATGTCTTGTTCTGCGGACGCATCATGAACAGGAGCATCAGGGCCAGGATGGCCAGGCTGAGCACCAGTTGCGCCTGGAGGCTGATCGGCAGCCACAGCAGAAACACACCAAAAAGGCCCGCAATGATTGCAGGCAACGCAGCGCACATCATGTGCAGAACCCCCATGTTTCACCCAGCCGCAGCGTCATCTGCGGTGATCCCCAAAAAAGGAATGGCCGGAAATTAGGGGTGATTTCTTAGCAAATTGCTAAGACTTCGAGGGCCGAAACCCGCTTGGATGGAGGCCATCCAGAATTGGTGTTCCTCGTTAAGGCATTGAGAAGTATGGCGTTTTCTGTGGTTCAATTTCGGAAATTCGGCATAAACGAATATTCAAACTCCTAAACCTGTTCTAATCGATATGGTTTACACTTCCTGAAAATAAGGAGTTTCTGGGACAGCCCACAACATTCCTGGGTCAAGTTGAAACAGAAAGTCTCCGCTTCCCCGGCAAAACAGCTGATCCCTGGTAAACTCTCTTACCCGTTAAGCCCAAGGTTGCCCGCTCAACGGGCCTTTAGGAAAAGGGCGGACAAAAGCAAGGGCACCAAGCCCTTCGATATCTTGGTCGTCCATCGGGGGCTCAACAGACCTGACCTTATAGACCCGACTGATATCGACAATGATCTGATCTTTACGAGCGCAGCATTTCCATTTCCATTTCCATTGCCGGCCCCGGATCTGACGTCATTAGGACAGGGCGTGGATGACATAAATACAATGCACGGCTCAAAAGACGGCCTTGAGCCCCCTCGCCTGCTTGGTGCGTGAGGTTGAGGCTTTGTCGAAAGCTTGTGGTTGATCCTCAGATTTCATTGATGTGTCGGTCGCGTCTCGCCCACGCCGCGGGATTGGCCGATATCCCCTCGCCTTTTTTTGTCTGAGAAGTTCCAGAAACAGGCCGACTGCCTCGTCCTCCCGTTCGAAGGAGTGGATCCTCCTTTGTCCGCCCTTGCCAATCCTGCCCCAGGCTCTGGTCAGGCAGATATCGCCAAACAGGTTTGTCGATATCTCCATGGCATAGTAGCGCGCCATGTTCCTCGAGGCGTCCGTCCGTTCGATATATAGTTGGTAGGGCTGCGTGATCATGGCGGCAGCATCGGGAAATTTGAGAGATGCGTCCAACGAGAGTTATGAATCGGTTGGTGGCGACCGATTCATGTTCTTGATCTATCGCCTGTGGTCATCAGGGGTCTTAAATGAGGACAGGAGGCGGGCTTTCTGGATGAAACAAAGGGCCCCTCTCCGACGGTTTGAAGGTGCGGTCGTTCAGGTGAGATCACCGCATCTTGCATTCGCGGGACAGCGTATGGCCGACAAGGGCGCGAAAGCAGTAGCAGGCCATTTGTCCGGACGGTATCAAGACACGAAGACAGCGCATCACTGGTGATCCGGATTTCACCGGATATTTTGGTGTTCGCGCGCTTGGCCAAAGCGGCTCTGATCGAGACAAGCACCCATTTCAAAGCGGCGAAACCACAAAGCCCGGCCGCAGCGCAAAGGCGGATTGCCGCTGGTAAAGACGATCTGCTCGTCAGCGCGCATCTGAAGAACTTCATGCGGCAGGATCAATGGTCGGCTTGCCAATTGCGTCGAACGGGTTCTCGATGTGCCTTTCGCCTGAAAACTGCGGCTGATTTTGTCGATCTCGACGGTCGTCATGCCGCAACGCCTGGAGATGTATTCGGCCGTCTCCGGGTCATTGATGGCCGAAAAACTGATCCAGCTTGCACTTTCAAACCATTTGCTGGCAGCATCGCGGCCACCGAAGCTCTCGCGCATCTGCCCGATGGATTGGTAGAGCAGAATGAGGCTGATGCCATATTTGCGGCCGGCATCACGCGCGGTTTCAAGGATACGCATGAAGCCGAGGCGCGCGACCTCATCGAGGAGAAACAGAGCGCGTCCCGGCATTGCCCCGTCTTGACTATAAATTGCATTCAAGAACGTGCCGATCATGACCCTGGCCAGCCCCGCATGCATTTCCAGGGTCTTGAGGTCAAGGGCGATGAAGATATCGGTCTTTCCCTTGGCGAGGGCATCGGTGGTAAATGTCGATCCGGAAACGAGTGCGGCATAGTTGGGATAGCTCAGCCAATGGGTCTCCTTGATCGCATTGGCATAGACGCCGGAAAAGGTCTCAGGCGTCATGTTGACGAAGGCGGCGACATTCTCCTTGACGAAGTCAGACTGCGAGGTTTCGTGAATCCGCTCGAGTCTTGCTTTCAGTTTCGGCTCGGGCTCCGACAGGTTTGCCCTGACGGTGCGTAAGTTCTGGTTTCTTTTCTCCGTATGCCCAGACAGGCAGACATCTGCGATCACGGCCGTCAGAAGCTGTAATGCAGAGGCACGGAAGAAGTCGTCGCGGTGGCCGCTTGCACGGCTGCTGTCGCTCATGATCCAAGAGGCGACGGCTGCAATATCTTCCTCCTTGCTGGCACCATGACGGCCGATCCAGTCGAGTGCATTGAAACCGATAGTCGGATCCTTGGGATTGAGAACAAAGACATCACGATCGTATCTCTTGCGGTGCTCTTCGACCATGGGAGCGACCTCGTTGGAGGGGTCGAGAACGACGAGCGTACCCTTCCATTTGATCGCCGTCGGTATCGTCACCGACGTCGTCTTGAAACCGCCAGACCCGGCAAAGGCGATCCCATGCGTTGAGCCAAAGGAGGCATCGAAACACAAGAGCTTGGACTTGCCCCCTGCCCCCCAGGTCGCCTCATTGTCAGTGCGAAACGCAAGGCTTGCTGTGCTGTCATGGTCGACCCGGTAGCACTCACCGATCACGATGCCACCGCTCTCACCGAAGAGCTTGGAAGCCTTGGCCAGGCTCATCCAGTCGGCATCTCCATGAAGGGCCCGTCTGCCGCGGATGCGTTTTGGCTCACGTCGCGGAAATGCAGCGTTTCCCCTGATTGCAACACGCATCGCAAAGGCTGCACATAAAGCCAGGAGAACGGGACCGATCGAAGTTGCCACATCAAGCTGGGAGACGCCAGAGGCGTCGAAGGCTTCGGCTCCACTCGATGAGAAATGACGAAAGCTCTTCGCCAACACGTCGAAGAGCAGCACCAGGATCGCACCTGCTGCGACACCCCAGCCTGTTGCCTTGATGCTGAGTGTCCCTCTTGCTGCAAAAAGAATGACAAGGCCGGATGCAGCCGCTGCCGCATAGGGCAGGATTGCGCTTGAGTGTTCCAGGATGATGCGTGTTCTGTCGCTTCCACCCAATGATAGATGCCATGGAGAGATGGCCAAAGGCAGGATAAGCGCGCAAAGACCGATCATTGCCGCGGCGGCTGTAGCGATGAAAATTCTAGTCGGGGTCATGACCAAAGGCCTTGACCCCGATCGCCAGCAGCCGGGCTTTCTCGTCGACACTGGCTTCCATCCTGGTTGCCCCGTCGATCAACAGACCAAGCAGCAATGCGCGTTTTTCATAGCGTAAGCCTGCTTTAACGATCAGGCCGCCGAGTTCGATCTTGTCGCGGGTATCGCGCTTTCTCGCTTCAACTGTCTTTAGCCTTTGCATCCGCTCAATCCTCGATATCTGGGCTTTGAGCCGGGAAAGCACCGAGTAACGCGGGGGCCCTTGCCTCGCGATCCCCTCCTCTAGCCTTGTTCTGGGCCCCTGCCCCTTGCTGGGGCGATCCCAATCGCTGGGGCTCTTGGCTTGTGCTCCGAAAGCTTTCTGCCAGTTCTTCGAAGGCTGTCTGCAGTTCGCCATCGTCGAAGACGATCTCGCCGAGCCCTGCCTTCAAGGCGATGCGTCCGATCCGCTCGGCGTCTCGTGTTTCTGCCTGTCTCAACTGCTCCTGCAAACGTGCCAGGTCTTCCTTGATTTTGGCCGTCGTCTTTTTCATCGGATGTCTTCTCCTCGTGGTGTCGATGATCACGCAAAGACAGGTTCACGGAATTTCTCGCACTGGGCGAGGTACAAATTTGTATCTCGCCCAAAACCGGCATCTGGCCAATGATCCCACCGCTCGACGAGAGCGGATCCGAAGGGCGCAATTATACGTCGCTGACGCGACGTTGATCCTCAAAACCCCAGCCTCGGTTTCATTTACGGCGAAGCTATTGATTTCTATGGAGAAGAAAGGGTCGCTGATGGCAGTTCCACATTTTTCCGTCAGCATTGTCGGGCGTAGTTCTGGCCGCAGTGCTGTGATGTCGGCTGCCTATCGGCATTGCGCCCGGATGGACTTCGAGCGGGAAGCTCGACGGATCGACTACACCCGAAAGCGGGGCCTCAGGCACGAGGAATTCGTAATCCCTGCCGATGCGCCGGATTGGCTTTGCAAAATGATCGGCGATCGCTCGGTTGCCGGGGCATCGGAGGCTTTTTGGAACCATGTCGAGATCTTTGAAAAACGCGGCGATGCACAGCTTGCCAAGGATGTGACAATTGCGCTCCCGGTCGAGCTGTCGACGGCTGAGAACATTCAGCTGATGCGCGAATTCGTCGAAGCGTTGATCACCTCGAAGGGCATGGTCGCCGATTGGGTCTATCACGATGTGCCGGGCAATCCGCATGTGCATCTGATGACCACTTTGCGTCCTTTGACCGAGGGTGGCTTCGGTGCGAAGAAACTTCCTGTTTTGCTACCGGATGGAGGACCGCTGAGGAACGATGCCGGTAAAATTGTCTATGAGGTTTGGGCTGGAGGCACTGAGGACTTCAATGCCCTGCGTGATGGTTGGTTTTCCTGTTTGAACCGGCATTTGATGCTGGCCGGGCTCGACCTCTATGTCGATGGCCGCTCCTTCAAGAAGCAAGGCATCGAGCTTCAGCCGACACTTCACATCGGGGTTGGCGCCACGGCTGTCGACCGGAAGTCGAAGGAAGTTCAGGCGCGAGAAACGGTCGCTCTACCAACTGGTTTGCCTGTGCCCACGTCAGCGCATGCGCCGCTCAGTGCTCCCTTCAAAGCGCCAGGCGTGCCAGCGCATCGACGGGAGCTTGAGCGCATCGCCTTGCAAGAGGAGGTCCGAGCACACAATCTGCGTAGGATCGAGGAGAACCCTCGTATTGTTCTTGATCTCGTCACCCGTGAAAAGAGCGTCTTCGACGAGCGTGACATCGCCAAGATCCTTCATCGCTATGTCGATGACGCCGCACGATTTCAGGGCCTGATGACGCGGATCATACAGCATCCCGACATTTTGCGGCTCGACCAGGAGCGGATCGATTTTACCTCCGGCATGAGGCGGCCGGCGCGCGTGACCACACGCCAAATGATCCGGCTCGAAGCCCGGATGGCCAGCCGGGCGAACTGGTTGTCAGAAAAGTCCGCGTTTGATGTCGGCCGGGCACGTCTTGAGAAAGCCCTCTCACATTTCCCCAGGCTGTCAGATGAGCAGAAGGCCGCGATCAGCCATGTAACGGCTGCGTCACGCATTGCCCTTGTGATCGGGCGTGCTGGCGCTGGCAAGACAACGATGATGAAGGCAGCCCGTGAGGTTTGGGAAGCAGCGGGCTATCAGGTCGTGGGAGCGGCATTGGCGGGCAAGGCAGCCGAAGGTCTCGAGAAGGAGGCGGGTATCGCCTCGCGGACCTTGTCGTCGTGGGAATTGCGCTGGGATAGGGGCCGGAACCTCCTCGATGAAAAGACGATCATGGTGCTGGATGAAGCCGGCATGGTGTCTTCCAAGCAGATGGCCTTGCTTTTGGAGCAGGCGACACTGCGCGGGGCAAAGCTCGTCCTGATCGGCGACCCTGAGCAGCTGCAGCCAATCGAGGCGGGAGCTGCGTTTCGCGCAATCGCCGACCGGATCGGTTATGCCGAACTTGAAACCATCTATCGCCAGTATGAACCCTGGATGCGAGAGGCGTCACTCGATCTTGCCCATGGCCACGTTGAAAACGCGGTTTCATCTTACGTCAAACACGGGCGCGTCATGGGATCTGAGACCAAGGCAGAGGCCGTCAGACGCCTGATTGCCGACTGGGAGCGGGACTATGATCCGGGCTGTTCGGGTCTGATCCTTGCTCATCTTCGTCGTGATGTCAGACTGCTCAACCAGCTTGCTCGGCAAAGGCTGGTCGAGCGCGGTTTTGTTGAACCGGGTCATAGCTTCAAGACCGAAGAGGGCATTCGTCTCTTTGCCGCTGGCGACCAAATCGTCTTTTTGAAGAATGATGCTTCGCTCGGCGTCAAGAACGGACTACTGGCCAAGGTCGTTACGGCTGGACCTGGTTTCGTGACAGCAGAGATCGGCGCTGGTGAAGATCGTCGGCTCGTCAGGATTGATGAGCGTCTCTACCGCAATCTCGACCACGGCTATGCGACCACGATCCACAAGAGCCAAGGGGCAACGGTTGAGCGGGTCAAGGTACTCGCCTCGCTGTCGCTTGATCGGCATCTCACCTATGTGGCGATGACCCGACACCGGCAAGAGCTTCATGTCTATTACGGGATAAGATCCTTCAGCAAGGCAGGTGGCCTTGGGCGAGTTCTGTCGCGCAAGAACACCAAGGAAACGACACTCGACTATGAGGAAAACAACTTCTACCGCGTAGCACTTCGCTTTGCCGAGGCGCGTGGCCTGCATATCATTAACGTTGCTCACATGCTGGTTCGCGCTCGCCTGGAATGGACCTGCAGGCAAAAAGAAAGGCTGACGGAGCTTGGCTCACGCCTCATCGCGATTGCAGGCAGGCTTCGCCAAAAGCAGCTGGTCATTGCACCAGTCCAGACACCGTCTGATCCAATCGGACCGATGGTGTCAGGCATGACGACATTTGCAAAATCGATCGGCCAGGCTGTCGAAGAAAAGCTCGCGGTCGATCCTGTCTTGAAGCGGCAATGGCAGGAGGTTCTGGCGCGGTTCAACAAAGTCTACCGTGATCCTGAAACTGCATTCAGGGCGCTGCAAGTCGACGCCATGATGAAAGATACGGAAGCCGCGCGCTTGACGCTTGATAGGGTTGCCAAGGCGCCGGAGAGTTTCGGAGAGCTCAAGGGCCGGCCGGGCTTCCTTGCCAACGCCCGTCAAAAGCGGGACCGCGAGCTGGCGCTCGCCAACGCATCCGCACTTGCCAGAAACCTTAACCGCTATCTGAGGGCCCGTGCCGAGGCTGAGATCGGCTTTATGCTGGATGAGCATGCGATCCGACAGCGTGCATCGCTTGAAATTCCGGGCCTTTCTCCGGCCGCCATGGAGACCCTGTCACGCCTTGAAGTTCGACTAGATCGACAACAATCTTCCGGAGGTCTCGACGCTCCCGAAATTGACGGCAAGGTCCGCAGTGAGCTTGAACGCTTTGCGGAGGCGGTAGCCACACGCTTTGGCGAGCGGACTTTGTTGGTACTGGCAGCCAAAAACCCTGATGGCGAGGTGTTTCAAAAACTGACTGCTGACATGAGCCCGGCGCAGAAAAGGGAAGTGCAAGCTGCATGGATGGCTATGCGCACGAGCCAGCAGCTTTCCGCCGCTGAGCGCCTGACAAAGGGGCAGCGGCAGGTGGAGGGGCTGCGCAAGACACAAAGCAAGGGGCTTTCCCTGAAATGAGGGCGATTGCGGAACGTGACAGGATCGTCCGACAACGACGCTTTGCAGGCCAGGCTCTGTCGGCTGCAATGGTCGCCCTTACAGTCATTGCGCTTTTGGGTCTGGTTGGCGGGCTGCGCCTCAATCTAACGCCGAGTGCAGCCCTTGGCCTGTGGAGGATTGTGCCACTGAAGTCGCCCGTCACGATCGGCCAGCGCGTCTTTGTCTGCTTGCCCAATCGCACTGCCATGCAAGTGGCACGCGAGCGGGGATACCTTCGCGCTGGCCTGTGTTCCGGGGGCAATGCACCGCTCATCAAAAGAGTTGTGGCGCTTGCCGGGCATCGCGTGGCGCTTTCGGATCATCTCCTGGTGGATGGTGTCAGGATCGAGGCCTCGCATCTCCTGAAAAATGACGCCAAGGGACGGCCGCTTCTCCACGACACTGGCGGCATCGTGCCACCCGGTATGGTCTACCTGTTTTCGCCCTATCCCGGATCCTGGGATTCACGCTACTTCGGGCCGGTGCCGGAAATCGGGATCCTGGGGCTTGCGCAGGAGGTCTGGACCTATGCGCCGTAAGGTCTGGATTTCCGCGAGCCATGCTCTCGGCCTCAGCAGCCTTGCGGGAGCGATTGCAGTCTTCGCCTGGAGTGGTGATGCTATCTCACTGCCGCTTGCCCTTTTCTTTCCGCTCTTCTGGTCATGGGCAAAAACCCGGTTGGCGGCAGCACTCGTCTCTTCCTCTTACTTTCTGGTCGCGTCCCGCGATTTGCCGCTGAGTGTGGCCGAATATTTTAAAGCCGATATCCTCTCGGGTCTTGGCCTCTGGATGGCCGCCGCCTTCTCCTTTGTCCTTGTGCATATCCTGCTTTGGAGGCAGGCTGCGGATCTAAGACGCGCCCTATCTTATGGCCTGATCACGGCTCTCACGGGTTTCCCTCCGCTTGGGATCACAGGCTTTGCCCATCCATTGACAGCAGCCGGGATCATTTTTCCCGGATGGGGCTGGTGGGGGCTTGCTGCAACGGTGATGCTCGCCTGTTGCCTTGTCACACGGCTCTGGTGGATGGCAGGACTTGTGTTGGCTGCATGCTGGCTGTGGTCGAGCACTGCGAGCTTGTCCAGCGAGATCGACATGGTGTCGCTTGAAGCTTCGACCGAAATCTTGGTCCCCGCTTCATCTGAAACGATGCCCCTTGCCTTGCCAACAGCCGGGCCAACAGGCTCGCCCAAAGCTTGGAAAGGCGTCGAGCTTCATATGGGCAAGAGCCTTGGCCGTGATCCGTCGCTTCGTCATCAGCGTGAGCTCGTGGTGAAAGTTGTAGAGGCCGCTGGTCGGGATAAATCGATCATTATCCTGCCTGAAAGTGCCCTGGGGCTCTGGACCCCGTTGCGCGAACGGTACTGGACGAAAGTCCTGGAATTCCGGGCGATCACGGTGATCGCGGGCGCAACCGTGATCACCGCTGATGGGTACGACAATGTCATTCTGGCGGTCGACAAGTATGGGAGCCGGGTCATCTATCGCCAACGCATGCCGGTCCCGGTTTCCATGTGGCGACCCTGGTATGCATGGACGGGTCAATCAGGCGGCACGCCGGCACGGTTATTTGAAAACCCCGTGGTCCAGTTTGATGGGGTGACGGTTGCGCCATTGATCTGCTACGAACAGCTTCTACTCTGGCCTGTCCTGCATTCCATGATTTTTGATCCCGATCTTCTTGTGGCGATCGGGAATGGATGGTGGACGACAGGAGCCAAGATTGTTGCGGTTCAGCGAGCCAGTGCGGCTGCCTGGGCAAGGCTTTTTTCCATCCCGCTCGTCATCGCCTTCAATAGCTGATCGGGGGCGAGCAAAAGCCTGGCTCACGCAAGGTCAATGGTAAACTCTCACATTTGCGCAGCAGGCCGGATTTATGTAAAATTGCGCATTCTTTGTTAATCGTTGTTAATTTATCATTCTGAGATGCACGGATAGTGAGCATGAATGGGGTCTCTTTGGACAAGCGCTTGAACACACAGAAAGCCGTTACTCAGACGGATGGGTTGTCGGATGATGCCCTTCTGGATGTCATCCAGACGAATATGCAAAGGCTCCCTCTCAACGACAACGCATCCTGGCCCGCTCAACCGAGGCGTTTGGGTGTCGCGGCGGCGATCTGGTCTACTGTCGGTTTCGCTGCCATTTTGATCATGGGGGCGCTCATTTTGATGGTGTTCAAGTTGGTGCCGGCGACGAGAGACAGCGATTACTGATAGGTGGACGCCGTCCCTGTCTTCCTCTGCTTTTGCAAGGATGGCCCGATGCATCGAGACGAACCGGCTTCCGGTGAACGCGCTGGTGTACTGCAGCAAACGGAGCCCTGCACCTTTCTTCCAGCTCGTTCGTGGAGATTGACGAGGGGTTGATGAGATCGATCCCATCCTTGCCTGGAGGGTCAGGAGCCTACCATCAATCGACGGCTCTGCGTTTTCGCTCGATCATCTTTCTTCTTGGGTCGAGCATTGATCTACAAGAATTCGCGTATTGCGGGAGGCCAGATCCCCTCGTAGAACGCGGCATCCTTACCTTTCATTCACCATGTATGCTTCGATAGAAGAGGTCCTTGAAATGAGCGATTTCTATGTCGTGCTAAGTCTCGCTGTCTATGTTGCCATTGCAGCAGCCTTTGTGACTGAAACTTACATGGAAGGCGAGCGCGCTGGTGGGCATTGGGATGAGAGCCGCGTGCTCGGCTTGGGGATGTGCGTTATCTGGCCAGTTTTAGCCTGCGCCGTAGCAGCGGCTGCTATCTGGTCTTCGAAACCTCTCATGGGACTGAAGGTTTAAACCAGGTCAAGACGTTTAACTCAGTCGGACAGGTATCGACCGCATCGGTCGCGGCGGCGTAAGCTGCACGCTGCGTGATGAAAGCAACCGTTCCCGCATCGCCTCGCTACGAGGCACTGGGCAAGAAGCTTGCTTCAGATCATTCATGATATGAAGGTTCGAACGGTTCTCATTCCCCGCAAATCTGAATACAGCATGCATGAGTTTTGCACCTCGGACAGGATGCAAAGCGCTGGGCTTAGCGCCCGCCATCGATCCGCTCCGAGGATGGTCCGGTCTTCAGCACTGGGCAGTTTCTGACTTCCCTACTCCATTGCATGCCCGAAGCTGCGTTTCCCAACCTTTGAAAACGCTATGTTCAGATGAGGCCAACGCTCCGCAAGAGCAGCCACCAGATGAATGCCGACAAGATCATCGTGGCCAGCAGAGCCTTCAATCTTAGGGTAGGACGCAACATGATCCGTACTTTTCACACTTCCATGAATCAATTTCGACCAGCCCAACGCTAAGGTAGAGGTTTTAGACACCCATGTCGGCCCCCAGATCTTGGATTGTGAGCGATGACCACGAAGTCGTGATGACCGTCGGGCAGGGCTCAGCCCCCTTAAACCCTTTGAAGCGGATGGCTATTTCAGGTGGCCGCCTACCCAGGATAACTGAATTTTATCAGAGGCTTAGGTGTTGTTCTTGTGGCTGTGCAGTCGCTGAGCAGAAGATTGTCCTGCCGGGTCAATCATTGGCAAAACCTCTTCTGTCTAGGCCCCTGTTACCTGCGATCATGATTGCATCGACCTGAATGAAGTCGGCCACAATGTCTCTTATCGGGACATTAGGGGCTGACTATGCAGGTATGGCACGAACGGCTGGAGCTTGTACCCGGTTCGCCCGGGCGCCACTATGCGCCATCTTTTAGAGCACGAGCGATTCCACGAACAGTTGCAATTGACCGGGTCGTCGGCCTACGGGCCTACCTCGGAGACATAGGGACGCGATCACTCGAGCATGAGCTGGCATTTCCACCAACAGGCTTGGGGATGAGACGCACATCGAAATGAGGATCCGGGATCCTCCCTTCAGTTGAAAGCGGCTTCGGTTGCCGTATCAGCTTGAGGGAGGTTTATCGATGTTTAACGAAAATCGTCGAATACTAGCGTTTTCGTAGCTTCGGGACCTGCGCATGATCTACCTCGCCCTCCTCCTCTACTGCCTCGTCTGCACGATTTTTCTGATGGCGAGTTACTTCGAGGGTGAGCGCGACGGCGGAGATTGGGATATATGGCGTCTGGTTGGGCTCGCTTTTAGCCTCGTCTGGCCACTGAATCTGATGATCGGCCTTTTTGCAGTCGCATGGTCACGTCCCGTCTCGCAGCCAGCGGTAACCCCGAGCCACAAATGGTAACGACACGGTTCATTGGAACCCGGCAGCCTCGGCAGTCCCATCAAGGCTAGGCAGTGGTCGTGGTTCAGAGTTCGCTTCAAACGTCTTTGACGGTGTCGCCAGTCTCGATCGTGCGGATGGTCTCGCTCAGGACAGATGCCACTTCTTCACGGGTGTAGCCTTGCCGGAGAGCTTCATGCACCAAGGTCGTCATAGCTTCTTCGAAGGAAGAGGATGACCTGGGTGCGCGCGCAGAGTGGTCAAAAGGCTCAGGCGCGCTTTCCGCTGTACCCGAACTCCTCGTCAAATCTCTTGCGAAATCTGCAGCTTCTTTGTTTCCCATAGCCGAAGGATAGGCAAATGGGGCGTCTGTTCAACTCGATGTTGAAGACATCGTGTATAAACGTGGTTACCGACAACTTTCCAAGCTGGATTGGCAGAGTTGAGGGGGCATAGGCCACAATTTTTTGTCTTCAACCAACGATCAGAAGCCCGAAAATACCTGCGGTACCGATGACGATGCGCCACCAGGCGAAGGGCGCATAGCCTCGCTTCGAGATGAAATTCAAAAGCCCCCTGACGACGAAGAGCGCCGATATGAAGGCAGCCAAGAAGCCGATCGCGATGATCAGGGTATCGTCGACAGTCAACGCGTTACGGTTCTTATAGAGATCGAGCGTGAAGGCGCCGAGCATGGTCGGCATGGCGAGGAAGAAGGAAAACTCCGCCGCCGAGCGCTTGTCGGCACCCAGCAGCAGCGCACCGACGATCGTGGCGCCCGACCGCGAGGTGCCGGGGATCATCGCCACGCACTGGCAGAAGCCGATCTTGAGCGCGAGCGACAGCGGATACTCGGTCACGTCGTGATATCGGGGCTTCAGCGGCATCCGGTCGATCCACAGCAACACGAAGCCGCCGAGGATCAGCACCACGCAGATCAGCATAGGCGTCTCGAAGAGCACGGTCTTGATGAAGTCATGGGCAACAACACCAATGACGGCAGCGGGCAGAAAGCCCAGAAGGACAGCGCCGACAAAGCGCCGGCTTTCTGCACTCGTCGGCAGCGAGAGCGCGATCCCCAAGAGCTTGGCGAAGTAGACGCTGAGGATGGCCAGGATCGCACCCAGCTGGATCAACACCGCAAACGTGTTGCCCGGCGATTCGAAACCGAGGAAATGGCCGGCCAGCAACACATGCGCGGTGGAGGACACCGGCACGAATTCGGTCAGGCCTTCGATGACGCCGAGCACGAGCGCGCTGATAATCGATCCATTGCTTTCCATCTCTTGGGCTCCTTCTAGCGTATTCACTCAACATGCTGGCATTCAACCAAACCAAAAAGCGCTCAGGCGGAACGGTCAGGTTTCAATTTGGGAGAGGTCTTTTCTGTCTGTTTGCGGAGCCCGCTGTCGAGGACAACGTTTAGTTTGCCCTGAAATTTCCAAGGAACAGGGCCCGCACTTGCACCAGTGCCAGTCACCGCAGGCGCGCCCATTTCGAAGTGATTTTTGACCAAAGTCCGTCCCGTTATGCGGCCTAGCCGGGCATCCCGACCGCTTATGACGAGAGGTGAAGGTCGATCAATCGCGAGAGTGAGCGCGGCGTGAACCGATTTCCCAGATCCCTAAAACATTGGTTCCGTTAACCACGTTGCAAACTTTTCGTGAAAGGCAGCCGCAACGCATGTTGACCGCATATTAGTTTGAGCAAATGCTAGATTGAAGGCGGCGGGGGGTGCATAGAGCATGAAGAATGGAGCTTCGACTGAGTTCTTGGATGTATCTCTTGCGGCAATTGAATTCGGGATCCAAGCTCGGACAATGGGCATGTCGCAAGAACAATGCTCAACTCTGGCTTTTCAGCCACTATGTGTCGGACCCGAGGATAGTTGCCTTGAAGATCTCTGTTTTTTCGGTTGGGCTGTTGAAGATGCGTTCAGGACAGCCGGCCTCGATGAATGCGTGGTCTCAGCTGGAAGTATTTTGGTTGTGCGGTCGGAAAGGCTGGTCGCTGCCCCTATGAACCCGCAGCATAGCTGAAGGCTGCCGATGCGAGCGCGATGCCGTGAAACATGGTCCCGACCTAGGCATCCTGATCTCAGTAAACGCGCAGAACGCCAAGCTCATTCACTTTCGTGCCGAAGTACAAAGGTGGGTGCAGCAGCTGTCCATGGAGAAAAATAATCTGAACTGCACCACTTATCCTCGGCCGCAACGCAGTGCCACTGATCGCGCGATCAGGATTAACGCGCCTGAAGAATGATTTGACATTGCGCTGATAGGCCGCCCGCTCCCGTCGCGTATTCAGTCACGTACAAGGTCCGCTTCATCAAACCGTCCCATCCGCAATCTGCGCACCGGAGCGCCAGGTTCTTCTATTGGCGCCGGGTAGGCGATGTTCGGGCGCTCGGGATCGATCATCCTCCACTCCCGCTCGAGACGTTCAAACGTGCTTCTTGACACAAATCTGCTCATATCGTTCCTCCTATTTTTAATAGATCTACCGGTTTAATTCGTCTCTGATCAAGTAAGACGTAGAAATAGAGTTAGCCGGAAAGGTTAACGACGGAAGCGGCCATGTAGACTGACATGTACCCAACTTAAAGTTGGCGCGGAAATGAGGCAGGCAGCGATGTTGCAAGAATAGTGCTGATGCCATCATTGGCTTCGGCTTCCTGGCCATCCCCGTCGGTCCAATCGTATGAACAAGCATATGGAGTGGGTGATCGCCGCCAGTATCAGGCAGGCGGATGTGCGTATTGTTACGCTGCAACTTGCCTTCAAGGCAAAAAGCCAAGAAAGAGCAACGCAGCCTTTCAGTAAATACAGCAAGGGCGGGCCGAATTGCTCTGGGCGAAATCGCCTTTGTCTCGCGTTAAGGCCCCGCAAAGTAGAGGTGCCTGCCTCAAAGGGCGGCGCGCCGTCGGAGTGGCGCTCGGTTTGTGGCTGCACCTGATGAACCAATTCTTGCGCCCATGACCAATGTCATATGCGAAATGCCGAATACACTCAGAGGAAGAGAGAATTGCATCGAGCGTTGTGCTGCCGATCACTTATTTGACGTCGATAGCATACTATGCTCGTCACGTCGTTGTGCCGTTGCAACGGCCTGCCAACTTCTACTTGTTTCCAAAACGGACACGTGTTTCGGCTCCATCCTTACCATTCTTTATATAAACTGTTGTACCTCAGCCCATACAGGCCAAGATAGAAAGCATCAAAAGACCAATTTTGGGGATAATTGTGGTTGAGGCTAAGAAAAAAATACGTATAGCAGTGTTTCCCGTTGCCGGTCTTGGTACGCGGTTTCTTCCCGCCACCAAGGCGATTCCGAAAGAAATGCTTACCGTCGTCGACAAGCCGGTCATCCAGTATGTGGTTGACGAGGCCGTCGAAGCCGGGATCGAGCACTTCGTCTTCGTGACCGGCCGCGGGAAAGCGGTGATTCAGGATTACTTTGACATCCAGTTCGAACTCGAGCAGACCCTGAAGGCCCGCAATAAGAACGCTGAACTTTCGCTTCTCGACTCACTCCAGCCGACCGCCGGCCAGGCAAGCTTCACCCGCCAGCAGGAACCACTGGGCCTCGGGCATGCGGTCTGGTGCGCCCGCGACATCGTCGGGCACGAACCTTTCGCCCTCCTCTTGCCTGACATGATTATGCGCGGCGAAAAGGCCTGCCTCAAGGGCATGGTCGAACTTTATGAGAAGACCGGTGGCAATATCGTGGCGGTCGAGGAATGTGCGCCCGAACAGGCCCACAAATATGGCATCGTTGGCGCCGGTGAAGCGCTCGAAGGTGGCTTCACGATCACCCAGATGATTGAGAAGCCGGCGAAGGGGACTGCGCCCTCCAACTTCTTCATCAACGGCCGCTACATCCTGCAGCCCGAGATCTTCGAGATCCTCTCGACCCAAGAGCGTGGCGCGGGCAACGAGATCCAGTTGACCGATGGCATGTTGAAGCTCGCCAATGACCAGCCGTTTGCCGGTTACCACTTCAAGGGCCAGACTTTTGACTGTGGTTCCAAGGACGGTTTCATTCTGGCCAATGTCTCTTTCGCGATCGAGCGCGCCGACATTCGTCCGACCATCGAGGATCAGTTGAAGGCGCTGCTCGCCGCGCTGAAGTGAAATGAAATCCCTGACCGCCGGGCTCAGCGATTGGCGGTCAGGCCCACCAATGCGGTCACCGTACTGTTGTCGGTGCCGGTCTTGAAGTTCGTTCGTTCATAGGCGGGATCCGCTGTGACATCGAGATAGCAGATTACCGGCGAGGTGAGACTGGCTCGGCAAAATGTCAGACCGGCGGCTGAAAATACAGCGCATCTTCAGAGGCTGGTGCGATGGGTTGGTGCAACAAGAGCCTTGGCGAAATAGCACGGTGTGCTGGGACGAGCGGCAGGCTTACCCTGTTTAGGTTTGGCGGAAGTCGACCTTGGGCCAGATAAGTCTTGGACCCGAATATCTGTTTGACCGGGATAGCGCTTTTCCATTGCAGACCCTGGAGCACACTCGTCCAGCAAGAATGCTGTTTGCAAGTCGGCAAATCCGAAAAAGATCGTTGCTCCCGATGAGATCGACCAGGCGAATAAAGCCCAGGACCGAATAATACAAGTTTGCAGGATGCAGCCGTTAGCCCTAAGTCGAGTTCCAAATACAACCAGCCTCACGAAATCGTGAACTGGAAGTTGAACGCTTCATCGAGCGCGAAGATTATTGAGTTTTCAATCGTTATGAAAGACAAAGATCTGGTTACGCTTGTGCAATGCAAAACCAGCCTCCGCTTTTGACTGGACACAAGCCCACTGACTGGAGGAAAACAGGTTTACCGAAGCATTAAACGGGAGACTTGCCATGAACCGGTCAAAGCTACTTAGCGGCACCGCCGTCTTGATTGCTCTTTCGCTTGCAGGCCCCGCCACGGGAATGGCATGGGCTTCGTCTACTGATTCCGATCAGGACCCGACGAAGCTGGTGAAGATTGTCAAATCCGAGGCAAGCGCCGATAAGCGTTCTGATGCGCTTACAAGGCTTGAGCAGCTTGCAATTTCTGATCCGGACGCAAAACGCAGGCTCGCTGAGCTTTATCTTGTTGGTGAAGGTGTAGATGGCGATGCCGCCAAGGCACTTAGACTTTTGGAAGAGGCGGGTGCCGATGGCTCTACGGTCGCCTTGCGAAAGCTTGCCTCGCTTTACAGGTCAGGAGATATTGTCGAGCTGGACCGGGGCAAGGCTCTGGCGCTTACTAGACGTGCGGCAGAGCTGAACGACTCGTGGGCGCAGTTGTCCCTTTCGGATACACTTCGAAAGGGTGATGGTGTCGACCAGGACATTGAAACCGCGATTTCCTGGCTGGAGAAGTCTGCAGCTGCAGGCAATGCGACCGCTCAACTCCGTTTGGGAAGTTTTTTAGCGGATGGGAAGCTGATACCGCAGGATGAGACTCGAGCGATTGAACTCCTGGAGAAGTCTGTCGCCAAGGGAAATGCGGGAGCAAAGATCGAGCTTGCTGGTTTGCTCATGCGTGACGGAGAAAGGGCTGATCCAGAACGCGGTGCTCAACTCCTGAGAGAGGCGGCTGAAAGCGATGACAAAGCAAAGATGCGCCTGGCGGAGCTCCTGGTGAGCGGAGAACTGATAGAGCTTGATTTACCCCAGGGTATCAGCATGTTTGAAGAGCTGAGTGCCGGTGGCAATTCGAAAGCCACCAAGGCCTTGATTTCGATTTACTCGGGGGGTGAGATTTCAGCGGATGCTGGGCGGCTCGTCGAGCTCCATACGCGACTGGCGGACGCAGGCGATGCTGACGCGCTGGTCCGCTTGGGCGAAATCTACCGCGACGGGATCATCGTGCCGGCTGACCTTCCGCGATCCCTGGAGTTTTTTAAAGCTGCAGAAGAAAGCGGCAGTTCACGGGCCTGGAGGCGCGTTGCAGAAGCGGCTCTCCGCGGTTTTGGTGAAGATGCAGATCCTGACAAGGCTGTCTCAATCTTGAGAGCAGAAATTGACAAGGGAAATCTCGACGCTTCAATCTACCTTGCTGATATTCTTGCTGCGGGAGACTATGTAGATGCGGATCTCGTAGCGGCACGTACGCTTTACGAAAACGCTGCTGAAGGTGGCAAGGTAAATGCTCACCGGCAATTGGCCCGCTTATACTTGGCGGGTGTCTATGGTGCCGCGCAGAAAATCAGGGCACGGGATCACCTCAACGCCGCGATCGACAAGGGTGACGAAGCAAGTATCGTTACCCTAGCAAACGCGCATTTGAGTGGCAGCTTCGGCAGACAGTCCGACGCGCGGCTCGGTCTGAAATTGCTTCAGGACGGGCGGCAAGAGGGAATTTCCGCCGCAACAACAACCCTTGCTGAAGTCTATTTTCGCGGCCGTGGTGTAGGGCGCGATGCGGGCCAGGCCGTCCGGATTCTGACCGAGGAGGCGGACAAGGGGAATGCCGCCGCCGCCAGGGCTCTGATCGAGGCCTATCGTTCTGGCAAGGGAAAGAGCTTTCCAGCCTCTGCCCCCCGCGCACGCGCGGCATTGGAGAAATATTCGGCCCTTCTAAACGAAACCCAAAAGACGCGCGAGGCCTTTTTGATCGACGCTCGTATTGCTGCAAGTCTTGCTCAGTACGAACAGCTCGACGAAAAGATTGCGGGCGTGCCCGTGTCTCAAAGGCGCGGATACATCGAGGCGCTGCGATCCGCGAACCAGAACGCCTATGTCTATGTGGTTCAGAAGGGTTTGAAAAAGGTTGGTCGCTATGACGGCCCGATCAATGGCCTCCTGACTGCATCGACCATCAGAGCCATACGCGAAATTTGCGAGGCTGGACCGTCTGGCGATCGTTGCCGGATGGGGCCCCTTCACAGTGCAGCAGCCAAGGTTGTGTCCGCCCGCCTCGAGGCCATCTACTAAACTGAAATCTTTTATGTCAGGAGTTGAATATGAGTTTTCGTATTGTTGTATCAACGCTATTTGTTTCCATGGGGCTTGCAGCCTGCACATCGACCGGCGGAGGACAGGCCGCCAGCTATGGAATTAAGTATTCCGGCCAGTGTGGCGCGCTTTACAACGGTGAAGCTCTGGTGACGACCTATAATCGTAAGTCGAAAAGGACCACAGCTTATGCAATTGGAAAGGGGTGCAAAAACTCCCATCCGCGAGGAGAAGAGGTCAATTTCACAACCTTTGACACAATGCAGATAGAGGGTGCCTTCGTTCGAGGCATGAGAACCAACAAGGAAGGTGTGACCCGCCGCACTATCATCCGCAAGGATGGAGCGCGGTACGCCGCCCGAAGCGCGGTGGTCAAGTAGCACTCTACATCCAGGCAGAGCGGGGGTCGGCTGATAATGTCCGGCCCCTTTTCTTAGGATCGGGCGCAACCGCACAGTTGCTGGACGTCGGCTTATTCTGACATCTGCTATGTGCCGTCGCATCTGGACTGCACATACCCGTTCGTATAGGGCGGGCGCAGGTGTTGATCCGGACTCTGTGGGGACCATGGAGTGTCGACATAAAGGACCGCAGGCTTGTGCTCGTGATGCTGAAAGCTAAGCCTTGCTCATCCATGAGGACCAAGACGCGCAGCCTGCCAACGCATCCCGTTTCGAACGGACGTCCTCACGTCGTCAATGACTGGTTCCTGCGTCTTTCAAGACCTTGACCGCGATCTCCGTCAGGACAGCCGCGACCTCATCTCGCGTATAACCTGACGAAAGGGCATGGCGTGTCAGCAGGCTGACCGCATATCCCAACGACATATCGACTTCCAGGGGGCGTAGCCAGGTATCCTCGCCGCCTGGACCTGCCTTGAGAGAGCCAAGTGCTGCTTCGAGTTTTTCACTAAAACTCATGATCGTTCCTTTCTACTCTACATGGTACGAACATAAAGTTTCTAGTTCTGTTTTCAATCTTGATGTTAAAACAGAATTAATATCCTTAATTAACAGATAATTAAGAGAATTAGAAGGTATTTATTCAAATTCGATCAAGGTCCGACACGGGAAAAGCCTGCGCTTGAGTGGGATCGCTGCGGGCGCCTCACAGCTTTCATGGTCCGGGCGTCCCTATTTTCGCTGCGCCAGCTGGGTCACTCGCCGATCAAGGAGGTCGATCCGACTGGCAACTTTCCGCAGGGAGAACGGAGCGTACTTCCTCGTGGGCTTGCCCGGTGATTGGCCCCATAAAATTTGCGACAGGCTCTCCGGAAGAGAAATTCAGATTGGATGATTATGGCGCTTCGTACGCGGGTCTTTGATTAACGCGCTGGATGGCCTGATTTCGGAGGTTACGAGTGCTGATCCCGACGGGAGGTTCTCGTCTGGCTGGAAGTCGCTTGTTGCCGATGCCGCACGCGGAAAAAAAAGGTCCGGCGCTTTGGATCTGTGGGCTTGTTGACAGGCGGGCCGGAACGAGCAAGACCAAAACAGATGCTGCGATAAAAGACGATTCGGGCGCGGCGCGTTTATAAACGCTCGAACACGCTAAGAGTTACCCTGATGCTAGAGGGTGAAGTCCGTCGATGATCATCGATATGAAGGCCGACGCATCATGGCGTCGAAGGAGCAAGCCTTATGGCGACCGCACTAAAAGAGCTGACAATTGCCCTGGGTTTGCTTGCGAGTAATCCGTCTGCAATAGGCCCGCAGCTTGGTCTGTCCGGTTATGTCTGGCACGTCGCCGATCTTGCGCAATGCAGCGGCAAGCGGGTGTCTGACTGCAAGCTTTTGACTTCAAAATGGGATTGGAAGCGTCCGCAATTCTTTACGATCAGCCTGCGCTCCAGCGAGCGGAAGGGGAAACTTGAGCTTGGACTTTATCTGGATAACCAGGATCTCACCGATACCGATATGGTCTGCATAATGCTCATTGCGCGAACCAAGAGCGGGGCGATTTCAGGGGGCGAATTCGTCAACTTAGAAGTGACCAACCAGCATAGCCGTTTTGAATATGTTTCGATTCCCGTCGCCGTCAATCTGGTGCCGGATAAGCTCGAAATTGGATCCAAACAATGCGACGAGACTTACAGACAAGATCGTAAATCCGCGCAGCGTGTTCTCTCACGATCATAGCAGCCGGCAAGGGTTGCCAGACGGGTCCTGAGCTTGCGTTAAAGACTATTGCCGAGCGTCGTACTGGCCGTCACTATGTGATCCAGATTGGCTTCAGGGCTCTCAACCAAGTGCAGGGCAGTGCTTATGATGGCGGACCAGCACGCTACTGAGAAAGCGAGTGCCGCCAGACCCGACTTCATGCGCAACGTCATGTGGGAACCTTTTCGTTGATCGGCGGCCACGTGCATCAAACACGCGAGAGCCGAGATGCCAGATCAAGCATGGCTTTCGTGCCTCGATGGAAACCGTAATTGGTCGGTACTGCTGCCCGGTCAGGGGCCTGCTCAGCGCCGATCAGCCGATCTTTTCGCGGCTGATCGTCCCTTTCAATCAACAGCGTGTGCTGTTAACGCGTCCACTTGAGCGGATTGCCGCTCGACACGCTCACATACTGGTAGCCAGTAACATTGCGCTTGACGATAGACTTGCGAAGATTATCGAGGACGAAATCACCTTCAGTCGTCTTGACAATCAAGACAGCATGACCTTCGCCCATGCGCGTGCGGACCACTGCAATCCTCAAAGCGGAGGACGGGATGCCGGCGCGGATGAGGCGCTGCCTCTTCGTCATGACATAATCGTCACAGTCGCCCTTCTTGACGTTGACCGACCAGATGTCGCGCTTCTCACGGGTGGGGGTTATCTCGCGATTGACGGACGCGTTGACGCTGCGAATGATCTTCTCGATGCGGGGAGAATAGGTAACGACTTTAGCCTTTGACGGCTTGCATTCTTTCGGGTGCTGCAGGCAGAACAGTTGCATTTGCAGGGGGGCTGGTGCACGCGCTGCTTCTACGTCCAACTGCCGTGCGAGGCCGCCAACCTGGAAAGCATGAGACTGTCCAGCAGTCCCCGCCCCGATCGCGAGCATTGTGGCCACTGCCATAATCGTCTTCTTCATCATCTCAGTTGTCCCTGTTCGGTATTGGTTGTTTTTCTTCTTCGCCCGGGAAGTCCGTCGATGGGGTCAACTTACCGACCAGTTCCTGAAACCCGTTTAAGTGGATGTGTAAAATTCTAGCTATTGTTGTTTTTTCGAGGTCGCATCCCTGCACGGGCAATACAGACGAGATTTCGACTCCGAAAAAGATGTCTATTCTGCACTTGCGAAGACCTGATTGCTTTGGTATATGAATGGTAAAGGTAAGGAGTGTTGAGATGAGAAAAGTTCTGTTAAGTGCAGCTTTTGCCGCGTTCGCGTTGTCCGGAGTGGCGCAGGCGCAGTCGGGTATTGATGGTGCTGTTGCGTCATGCACCGTGCCGAACGCGGGAACCCAGGGCGTTACGAGTTTTCTGAACGAGGCCCGGATTTCCGGAGCGTTGAACGAAGATCTCATCACCCAGTTGGCGGTTGCCTTGGGGCAGGCTGCTGGTGAAGGTGTTTCCGCGCCGGTCCGCGCAAGCGTCTCGGACTGCCTGGGTGTCGTCGCGGCAGCGTCTACTGATCCTGCTCGCGCCGCTGCAATTCGCCAGATTGCGCAGACCGTAGTGCGTGGTGGAACTGTTGCCACTGCCGCAATCGGCGCTACTCCGCCGCCGCCGGGTGGTGGAGGTGCTGGTGGCCCTGGGGCGCCGGATCCGGTGACGCCGGTGACGCCGGTGACGCCGGTGACGCCGCCTGCTGGTCCGATTGGCGGCGTTGGTGCAAGTCCGGTCTGAGGTTTTCCCGATCTATGTTGGAAAGGGGGCGTGTTGCGCCCCCTTTTTTCTTGTTGATTTGCAAGTCATCCTTCGTGGGGGGAGTGGATTCTGATGCGAGCAGTTGGTCCTCTTTTGGGCGGATTGGCTGCCCTTTCTTTGTCGATGTATGCCATCGCAAAGGAGGCGCCTGTATTGACTTATGGTGATCAGGAGAGCCTGACGACAACGATGGCAATTGTAAGAGGAGAGCTTGGGAGCGGCTTCTCTTTCTACGGACAAAAACGCCTGATGGCGGCCTGTATGCAGGGCATGACTGGCTTTTGGTTTTCTCTGGCTGCCCCTGAGCAACGTAAGGCGCATGCAGAAAATTGTCTTGGCCATGCGTTGTCCTATGCCGAAAACACCCCTCTTGAGTCCCTGACCTGGACTGTGGCCGCACGCGCGTCATTCGTTCTCGGCGACCATGATGGACTGAACCGCTATCTTGGATATGCGCGACGGTCAGCACCCAATGAACAATGGGTTGCCGGGCTCCGGGTTAATCTTGCTGAAGACGCGCTCGCCGCCCTTTCTGACATCAACAGGCTTGAACACGATCAGGATCTGTCACTGATGGTCCTGAGCCGGAAAGGTATCTCTGCCATTGCCGGCAGATACTGGGCCAATGAAGGATTTCGTGAGCGCATAACAGCAGTCGTGGAGAAGATGCCCAACGAGGATCAGCGACGCTTCGTGTCGAGTGTACGACGAGCGGCACATAACTGAGGATCATCGCTCGCGATGATTTAGTAAAGTAACGATGCGCAGAAACTAATGGACATGATGACAAGGCCCTTCGTCAATTCAATTTCCATGTGGGTAGCTATTGCTATCCTGGTTTGCACTCCCCTTGCCCTCGGCGGCAACAGGCCGCTGGTCTGGCCAATCGTTTTGGCTATCCTTTCCCTGACCTTGGTCTTGAATGCTGCTGTGCTGATGGCGATCTCTGCCAAGCCGGCCGTATCTCTGGCGTCGTTTAGGCTGGAAGTTCTGCTGATCATCACTTTTCTCTGTTTTGCAGTCCTGCAGATAGTTCCGTTACGAAATCTCTCTGGACTTGATGCGTATGGTTTGCCCGCCAACCAGACCCTAAGCGTTGCACCGGCAGAATCGTTTCTGTTTTTGCTCACCTGGTTGAACGTTTTCATTCTCGGCTATCTGGTTTTGCAGTTCACCCGCAACGAAACCCGCTCAATCGAGTTTCTTAATCTCCTCTTTTGGGTCGTCGTCATTCATGCCGCTCTGGGCTTTGTGCTGTTTCATGAGTTTGAAGATGCGACGATCATTGGCCCGAAATGGGCCTATCTCGGTTCGATGACCGGTGGTTTTGTCAACCGCAATACCTTTGCAACCTTTCTCGCCAGCGGAGCCGCTGTCGGCACGGCCCTCGTCCTCCGTGACCTGAAAAGCGACTCCGGGCCAAGGACAGGGGCAAAAATCGCCTCGTCTTTATTCAAGCTCATGGGTCTGTTGTTGATTATGGCGGTGCTGTTCGGTACCGGATCGCGAATGGGCCTGTTCGTCGGTGTGCTGGGTGTCTTCCTCACCATTTTCATTGTGCTACCAAAACAAATCGGTGCAGGGAGACCGGTCGCCAAACTTCTGGCCATGGTTGTTATCGCTCTGTCAGTTTTGGCCGTCATACTCTGGGGCTACGGCGGCCAAACGATCGAGCGTCTTGGTTCGGTTGAAAGAGCCAGCGATGTGCGTTTTGAGCTCTACGAGCAGACCTGGAGCATGATAATGGCACGTCCTTGGAGCGGATTTGGCGGAGGTGCCTATGAACTTGCCTTTCCTTTGTTTCACCAGCCGGAAGTGAGTGTCGATCTCCTTTGGCAAAAGGCGCATAATTCCTATCTGGGCCTTTGGGCAGACTACGGGCTGGTGTTCGGCACCATGCCTTGGCTGATCCTCCTGATTGTCTTCGTTAGGCTTGCAATTTGCTTTTTGTCTCGCTCGACGCCTGACTACGCGGCAGCCTCAGCCATCGTGGTCGCAATCATTGCCATGATCCACGCATTGGTTGATTTTAGTCTGGAGATCCAAGGTTATGCCTTGCTGTTTACTGCCATCCTGGCCACAGGGGCATCCAGGCTCACACTCGATCAGCGGCAATCCCAATGAAGAGCTGGCTTGCCTCCTTGTTTGACAGGAAACATACGTCGTCCCCCAACCCGCTTGCACGGGTTACGGCAGAACCGCACTTCGCTGCTGTCTACGCAGTCGGTGATGTTCATGGCTGCCTCAACGAATTGCTCGCTATTGAACGCAAGATCATCGCCGACGGTCAAAAATTTGGCGGCGAGAAACTTATTGTGATGCTTGGGGATTACATTGACCGTGGCCCATCCTCAGCGTCTGTAATCGAGCACTTGCTCAAACCGCCACCGGAGACGTTTCGTCGCATCTGCCTGATGGGTAACCACGATCAAATGTTCTTGGAGTTCTGGCGCGCCCCCTCCATAAGAGCCCAATGGCTTGGGTTGGGCGGTGATGAGACCCTGGCGTCCTACGGGATCTATCTCGCCGATCATGGTAACCACCCGCTTGTTTCGCAACTACACGCTTTGGTGCCCCAAGAGCACATCGAATTCCTGGCCCAACTTCCTGTGATGCTTCGTGTCGGAAGATATTGCTTCGTCCATGCAGGGATAGATCCATCTTTGCCCCTCGACGAGCAGCTCGATGATGTGTTGTTGACGAGCAGGCCACATCAGTTTGCCTGGAATAGATACTCAAGAGGCGAGATTGTCATTCATGGCCACACACCTGTGCAAGAGGTCGATCTCTCGGCGCCCTCGATCAATCTTGACTTGAAAGTTTATGAGACCGGGCAGCTGGCCGCCCTCAGGATGCTTGACGACAAGCTGGATGTGATCTTGTCAAGTTAACCAAGGCAGCCATTTTGCATTGCCTAAAAGTACCATACTGGTACATGGACGAACACTTTTTGTTATGGCTAGGGGTTCTACATGGAGCAAGAGATCGATCTGAAGTCCATCATCGGTCTATTCAGGCGCCAGCTATGGCTGATGGTTTCGATCGTAGTGGCCGTTTTGGTTGTCACCGGTGGCGTGCTCTACACTCTCACCCCCAAGTATACTGCGACCAACAAAATAATGGTCGACTTGTCCAACAAGGATCTTTTACAGCCTGATGAGCGGATGAATGTCTCGGTCAGCGACGCGAATGCCCGCGTTGAGAGCGAGGTTTCGATTCTGCGTTCCGATAATATTTACCTTGAAGTGATCAGGCGGGAAAACCTTCTCGCGGATCCGGAATTTGGTGTGCGCCCCGGTCGGTTCGACTGGGTTAGATCCTATCTCAATCTCAGTGCATCCACGGCGCCCTCCGGTGAGCTGTTACTCGGTCAAACGGTAGACCGGCTGCAAGACGCAGTCTCGGTTAGGCGCCAGGGGCTGACATACATAATGGAGATCTCGGTTACCTCGCAGGATCCAGCAAAGGCTGCGAGGCTCGCCAACGCTATTGCCTCAACTTATATTGACCTGCAGCTGCAGTCCAAGATTTCGAGAACACTCGCGTCTCGCAACATTATCCAGTCTCAGCTCAGTCAGGCCAATAATTCTCTGATAGACAGCGAACGGGGTTTCGATCGCTACTTAAGTGAGAACCTCGGCCGTATCGAAGAACAATCAGCGTCGCCGCGGATCGCCCAGCTTCGCGCTGAATTCGAGCGGATCAAAGGGGAACGCGAACGGGTAAGCGGGCTTGCGCAAATCGTTGAGCTTAGTCTCAATGCTGGCGACATCGCGGCTTTGACCAGCAATCTACAGGCGGATGCCATCCGGCAGTTGCAGGAGCGTCAGAATGAAGTGAACACTGCCTTGGCGGCGGCGACAGAAGGCAGTCAGCGTGCGGCGAATCTCCGCTCGGAACTTGAACAGATTCAAACCAGGATTGTCGAGGAGGCAGGGCGCGAGCTGACCAAGCTTCAGCAGGAGGTCGCGTCATACGAGGATCGTGGAAATACGGTGCGCACCGAGATGCGGACCGCCATGCTCAATAGCAATCTCCCACCAGAAGTGCTGACCGAGATCTATTCCCTCCAACAGTCCTCGGAAATTGCGAGAAGTCAGTATCAGAGCCTGTTGCAGCGTCTCCGTGAGCTCGATGTTCAGGCCCAACTGCAAGTCGCCGACGCGCGGATCGTCAATGAAGCCTCGACCCCAACATCGGCGTCTTTTCCGAACAAGCGCCTGATACTCGCCATTGCCGCTGTCTTCGCGCTGGGTCTCGGCGGCGCAATTGCCGTGTTGCGAGAGCTTTTCATCGGCGGGTTCATTTCTGAGGAGCAAGTCGAGCAGATCTTGCGGATACCGCTTGCGACCACAATACCGCGGCAGACAGGATCCTCGAACCTGATCAAGATAGGCGTCGCCGACATGGTGGTCTCCGCGCCACTATCTGTTTTCTCCGAAAGCATCAGGCGCTTGCGCGTACTGGTCGAGCGCCGTAAGGCAGACCTGACGAAGGAGGGTGCTGATGAGAAGAGCGGCCTCGTCATCATGGTCACTTCGACAGAGCCGAATGAGGGGAAGTCGACAACGGCCCTCGCCCTCGCCCGTACTCTGGCACGGTCTGGAAGAAAGACGCTAATCATCGACTGCGACCTTCGCAAGCCAAGTCTTAGCAAATTGACGGGCGTCAACGCCGCGCCTTGGCTGAGCGAAGTGTTGCGCGGACAGGAACTGCCTCCATCTGTATCGAAGCAGGCGCTGACTGACCCTTTGAGTGATCTATCGATGATCTTCGGATCGCGCGTCTCCGATATTGCCACCGACGACCTTCTGATGGGCGATCGCTTCAACCAGATTTTGAGGACTGCTAGGCGGCATTTCGACTACATTGTGATAGATACCCCTCCGGTGGGTGCCGTTGTGGATGCGCTTTATCTCGCGCGTTTCACGGATATGGTCGTATTCGTTTTGAAATGGGCAAGCACACCCCAGACCATGGCCAAAAAGGCACTCGCAGCGCTTAAGGAGCAGAGCGGACCGGAGACCAAACACGTTCTCGTTCTAAACCAGAAGGAAAAGCCGTCTGGTGGGAAGTATAGCGCCTATGCCGCATACTATGGTCGATCAGAGGGCGCTTAACTGAAACCGCAGCAGTGCGTCCTCTGGTAATCCTCCCCGTTTGACGGGGTTCAGCGGTAGAATTCACGCAGCCATTTTCAGTTTCTGAGCGGGTATGATGCCGCCAATGCCCATGTTGGGCCGTTCGTGGTTATACGTCCAAAGCCATTCCGTGCCGATCTCTTGCACCTCCGTTATGCTGGCAAAAACATACAGATCGAGCCATTCATGGAGGGTGCGGACAAAAAGTTGGACTGTTCTAAGTGCTCAGGGTAAGCGACAAGCAGACCCCATCTGGCGAAGCAGCTTAGCGGTCGGGTATCGGTAGCGGACAAGATGAACCGCTGTGAGCTTCTATGTCTGCGCTCAGCTCTGGAACTAGAACTTTCCATATGATCGAGGCTGTTGCGGACCGCTTTGAGGGCGCGCCCCGGCAGCTTCGTCGACGCTGGTCGGATGATTTCAAAGCGCGGGCAGTGGCAGAGACACTTGAGCCTGGTTCGAGCGTCTCAGCGATTGCACGTCGGCTCGATTGACCTGAGACCCGACTTCCCTCCAATTTTTGGGAGAGTCTTGGGTTTTCAATCTGGCCTCATGCGGCCTGTTTTTCCATAGCCATTTTCATTGCGAACTCGCTGGGAGTGATATTGCCCAGCGAGGAGTGCGGTCTGTTTCTGTTGTAATCCTCCTTCCATGCAGTGATGGCGGTGCGGGCCTGAGTGAGCGTCGAGAACAGCGTCTCGTTGAGGCACTCGTCACGGAAGCTGCCATTGAAGCTTTCGACGAAGCCGTTCTGCATCGGCTTGCCTGGGGCGATGTAGTGCCATTCGACCTTGGTCTCCTGGCACCATTTGAGGGTGAGCGTCCGGTGAGCTGTTTTTGCTGATCGGGCAAATCAGGCGATGTTCTGGCAGTCGAACCAGCATTAATGCTGACATTAATACCAGAACAAAGAGGTTTCATGGCTCGCATGGAGATCATGTCCGGCACCGAACGCAGACGGCGTTGGTCGGACGAGGCGAAGCTGAGGATACTTGCGGAAGCTGATGAGCCCGGTGCTCGCATTGGTGACGTGGCGCGCCGGCATGACATTCATCCGGGGCAGATCCGCTTGTGGCGGCAATCATTCAGCTATGCCGATCGGCCGACGGTGTTCCTCCCGGTGGAGATCACTCAGGAGGCTGGCGTAGGCCAGGCTTCTACCGCGGCAACGAGGCCGGCGATCGTCGAGATCCTGCTCCGAAACGGTCGGCTCTTGAAGGTTCCGGCTGACGTTGAGTTAAAGCTGCTTGGTCCGCTGGTCGCTTGCGTGGAGGCGGCATGATCGGGCCATCGGGAAATGTGCGGGTCTATCTGGCCTGCGGGGTGACCGACATGCGGCGTGGCATTGATGGTCTGTCCGCGCTGGTCGAGACGGTCGTGAAGGAGGCGCCGGGCTCCGGTGCGATCTTCGGCTTCCGCGGAAAGCGCGCCGACCGGATCAAGCTCCTGTGGTGGGACGGTCAGGGGTTCTGCCTGTTCTACAAGATTTTGGAGCGCGGGTACTTTCCCTGGCCGACGGCGAAAGAAGGTGCCGCGCACCTGACGCAGGCGCAGCTTTCCATGCTCGTCGAAGGGATCGATTGGCGCCGCCCAGCATGGACATCTGCTCCTGCCCGAACGGGATAAAAGCCATATTTTGCAGGGGCATCCGAGGCTTAACGCTGGCGCGTCAGAGGCAAATCGGCTAGATTTGCGGTATGGAAACAGCGCCGCTAGACAGTCAGGACGAGCTTACTGCTTTGCGCGCACTGGTCGCCGAACAGGCGGCGAAACTTGAGAGCCAGGAAGCCGAAGTCATCAAGCGTGACTCCATAATCGGGCTTCTTCGCGCGCAACTGGAGCTGCTACGACATCGGCAGCATGGCGCCTCTTCGGAAAAGATCGACAGGAAGATCGAGCAGTTCGAGCTGATGCTGGAGGAGATCGAGGCCTCCCGTGCCGAGGCTGAACTGCGCTCCGGGAAAACTCCTCTGCCGGAGTTGGAGGACGCATCCGAGAAGCCGAAGCGTAAACCTCTGCCCGATGGTCTCGCCACCGAAGAATTGGTCTATGCGGCTCCCTGCAATTGCCCGACCTGCGGTGGCACATCCTTCCTCAAGGCGCCAGACAGGGTGGTCCAGGTGCTCGAGCACGTGCCGGCGTCAGTCAAGATTGTCCGGCATGTCGAAAAGCGCATGATCTGCCGGGAATGCGACACGACGGTGGCTGGCGAGATGCCGACGTTGCCGATCGAGCGCGGCAAACCCGGGCCGGGACTGCTCGCCCATATCATGATCGCCAAATTCGACGATCACATCCCCCTCTACCGCCTGTCCGAGATGTACGACCGGTTAGGGATAGACATCTCCCGATCCGTGATGGCCGACTGGGTCGGCCGCGTATCCGCCTTGCTGACACCACTCGTCTTGTTGATCAGGGCCCATATCGCAGCACTCGACCGAATACATACGGACGATACCCCGGTCGATGTTCTCGACCCCGGACGGGGCAAGACAAAAACCGGCAGGGTCTGGGTCTACGTCTTCGACGGCAGTGGCTATCAATCCGCCGCTCCCGCAGCCATCGCCTATTACTATAGCCCTGACCGCAAGGGGGCGCATCCGGCTGACCACCTGGCAAGCTTCAGCGGCGTCATGCATGCCGACGGTTATGGGCGCTACAAAAAACTCTACGGCAACCAGATCGTTGAGGCCGCCTGCATGGCGCATGTGCGCCGCAAGTTCCATGATGTGATCAAGCTGAAGCCGTCACCGATCGCGGAGGAAGCGCTGTCGCGCATTGGAGCGCTCTACGATATCGAGAACCGGATCCGCGGCATGTCGGCCGCCGAGCGGCGTACCCTGCGCCAACACCATGCCCGGCCCGTTCTGGACGAGCTCAAGGGCTGGATTGAAGCCACGCTTTCTACGCTGCCACAAAAGCAGAAGCTGGCCGAGGCAATGCGATATGCGCTGTCGCGATGGGCCGCTTTGAGCGTCTACATCGATGATGGCCGGGTTGAAATCGACAACAACATCGCCGAAAGAGCCATGCGTCCGCTTGGAATTGGCCGGAAGAACTGGCTGTTTGCCGGCTCGGACAAGGGCGGCGAGCGCATCGCCAACATCCTGACCATCATCGAGACGGTCAAACTGCAAGGCCATAATCCGGAGATATACCTGACAGACGTCCTGACCCGGATCCAGGATCACCCTAAGGATCGACTTGAAGACCTGCTGCCTTGGCATTGGACGCCGGCAGAAGCTCGACAGGATGCCGCCGCCTGATGGCTCGCTCGCGGTTCATCTACACACTCAGCCAAGTCGCCGGCATGATCAGCGAGAACCTCGAACTGATCGAGGAAATCACCGCGAACTCGGACAACATCTCCGAAGGCGAACTGGTTTATGTCAGTGATGGCAGTGAGGATGGCACGAAGGGTCTGACCGAGAACGGAATCGAAGAGCTTCAAAGCCTACTTGCCGACATCAGAACGTGGGACGGCGGTATCCGCGAGTTCCTCATCGAGACACAATGCGATCCTGAAATAATCGACCGCATCATGGTCGATGAGATGAAACGCGGGCTATAGCCTCCATCTCTCCACATCCGGAAATGCGTTCGCCGGACGCTCACGTTCTTCCGTGAACCGTGAACGCTTCATCCGTCCGTCTCCTTGATGTGACGGACTCTACCAAATTCTGGAGGAAGTTCAGGGTCTCAAGTCATCTTGCTCATATAGGCTCCACTTTCTCAGAAGTTGGAGCCTCCGGCAAACCCGGTGCGGTTCATTCCCCTCGGCAGTTCATCAGGGCTAAATCAAACTAGCCGACATGTCCGGTGAAACGGGGTGCACTCCACAAACCGAGCCAGCTCTGATGCTTACATCCGCTGGTAAAACGAGAAGCGCATCAAGATATCGCTGGGCTCGCTAAGCCCGGTCAAATACCGTAAGAGCCTCGGCCTGAACTTTTGAAGCAGTCCAAGTTTTTGTCCGCACCCCCTCAAAATCATCGGGATCAGAGCAGAGCAGGTGTTGCTGCCGATTCACAACTTAATCCTGTATCGGAACATTATGATAAAAAACGTTGGAACTAAAAAAATCGAAGCTTTTGGTACTCCTCGTTGAAATAGCAAAACGAATGCCACAACGGAGTATCCATAAATTATAATATGCTTTATATTGCCGCCCTCCGTGGCGTTTCTCCATATCAAGCCAATTAAAAGCCCGATGGAGGCCATCGTAAAATAAGAAAAGTTAGCACCATATTCAAAGTATAAAACATGCGGAAATGACATATTGAGACCCCCAGTTAGAGAGCTGCCAATAAGTCCGGATATAATCTTGCCGGCAGTGTCGCTATACCATGGCAATATTGAGAGGAGATCTGTCCAGATAAATCCAGGGGCAGATCCCTCCGGTATATGTCTTGTAAGAATCTGTCCAATTCCGATTGGTTCGCGGAGATTGTAGTGAAGCTGAGCCAATACAGATGGAAGCTGGGTGTTAAATGCGCTAGCGGCTGCTTCCGCACTTAATAGCTCTTCTATTGAACTTCTCCGATAAATATTAACTAAGCCGAAGAAGCCGCCGGCAAGCGCCCCAAACGCGAGCATCCGCACAAGCGTAAGTTTAAGCTGCCCCGTCATTACGCTGGAGACTAGAAGCAATAGAGCAACCATTACCGGAAAATTTCGATATCCAGGGACGGCAATTAAAACGAGCAGTAAGAAGATAGACGTGATTTCCCATATCTTAAACCGAGCGCGTTGCGAAATGTTAGAGTAGATTAGCATGATTGGTACGCTCAAGAACTCCGCCAGAAAAGTGGCCTTGAAGGGCGCGTAGAATCGCATCTTTTGGTCGAAGAGTGGTATGCCAACCGAGGCGACTATCCAAAAGACCCCAATCAAGCCAGGCAACGCAGAAATGGCGATCTGAACTTTGGAGACTTCATTAACTTCAGCGCACTCGACCTTGACAACGTTACCGAACTTGGACGCAACACCGCCGCCCTCAGAAAGTAGTGCTCCCAGCCAAAATGCTAGAACGGAGAACGTCATGTAACTTAAGGTCTCTAGAGAGATCGTTCCTCGATATGTAGAAAAGTCGCCGGCTCCAAGAAGCACATAGCTACCTAACATCAACGGCATTAATGTGGATGGCCGAACAAAATCTCTGTCTGGCCTGCTGCCGGTTTCTTGGACACCGAGTTAAGGTGCTTCCAATGAAACTGGAGTGCATTAATGCAACGAAGGAAGTTCAGCCGCGAGTACAAGCTTGAGGCGGTGAGATTGGTTCGAGAGCGTGGGGTCGGCGTTGCGCAGGCATCCCGCGATCTGGATGTTCATGAGAATGTCCTGCGCAAGTGGGTCAGGGAATATGGTTCGGACCCAGCACAGGCGTTTCCTGGTCAGGGACAGATGAAGCCTGAGCAGCTTGAGATCGAGAGGCTTCGGAAAGAAGTGGCCAAGCTGAAGGCGGAGCGTGACATCTTAAAAAAGGCCGCCGCCTACTTTGCGAAGGACGTGATATGAAGTTCGCGTTCATTGCAAAGCACCGTTCGATCTGGCCGGTGGCATGGCTCTGCGAAGCGCTGGGTGTATCGCGTTCCGGCTTTCATGCCTGGTTAAACCGGTCTCCGAGCCAGCATGCCCGGTATGACGAGGCTCTGCTCGACAAGATCAAGGACAGCTTCAAGGATAGCGACCGCACCTATGGCGCGCGGCGTGTCTGGCACGACCTCCTCGCCGAAGGCCTCTCCTGTGGCCTGCATCGCGTCGAGCGTCTCATGCGGGAAAATGCATTGAGAGCAAGGCCGAGACGGCGTGGCTTGCCGAAAGACGACGGTGAGCGCCCTGTCATCATGCCGAATGTGCTAGACCGACAGTTCGCGGCAGCAAGACCGAACCAGAAGTGGGTGGCCGATTTTACCTATCTATGGACGGCTGAGGGCTGGCTCTATGTGGCCGTCGTCATCGACCTGTTCTCGCGACGTGTTGTTGGCTGGTCGATGAGCACCAATATGACAGCCCAGCTCGTTACAGATGCGTTGATCATGGCCATCTGGCGCAGAGGCAAGCCAGATGCGCTCCTCCACCATTCGGACCAGGGTAGCCAATACACAAGCGAGCAGTTCCAGCGTCTCATGGCCGACCACGGCATCACATGCTCGATGAGCCGATCCGGCAATGTCTGGGACAATGCCGCGATGGAAAGCTTCTTCTCATCACTCAAAACGGAAAGGACAGCTCGCAAGGTCTACAGGACCAGGGACGATGCAAAGGCGGACGTGTTCGATTACATCGAGCGCTTCTACAATCCAAAGCGTCGCCATTCGACACTGGGCTACCTCAGCCCTATGGAATTTGAAAACAAAGTGGGATTAGCCTAACTCGGTGTCCGAAAAACCGGCAGCAGGCCAGTCAGCCCATCCTTTTATAACCGATACTGAAACTACCGCAACTAGCGCCACCGTGCAAAATGTATAGGCGGTCAGAGATGCTGAGAGCAACCATACTAGGTAAGCTAGCGAGAGGATTATTGCCGGACTGGTTTGGGTGCTACGTCGCTGAGCCATAATGGTGGTCATTTAGCTACCTTTGACGCCATAACCCTCGCCGTGCCCCCCAAAAAGCTTGTCAATAGGCGCTTACCGGCGGGTTCGGCAAATTTCGCCACTACGTAGGAGAAAATTATCATGAAAGCGCCAGTTATGAAAGACAGAGTAGTATAAGAGAGAACGTGAACCGAATTACCTAAATGAAATATCAGCCAATATCCAAGCTCTTGGTGAATAAGGTACAACGGATAGCTCATTGCGCCGAGACGCCGTGCGATTTTCGCAAGACGCTTCCCTTTAATCTCGAAGAATGCGGCAATAAACAGAGAGATGCATATTAGAACTATGGCAATTGACTGCAGGATCGAGGCCCGTTCTCCGTCCAGCATGTCAATTGTCTCGAATTCGATATGCGTCTGGACTATCGTTAGAATTATCGCTGGGCCAATCAAAATTGCTGCAGATTTCGCTTCTGAGCGTATCTTCCATATATAGAACGTGGCGCCGATTATGAAATTGCCACTGTGGGGCGACATTACCAGAATCCGTAACATCTCGGAGTTCACTAAAAGAGACAGGTATGATGCGGACATCCACAATACAATCAGAAGCCTTAGTTTTTTTAATCCTCGCATAACGAGCATGATTGCGAAGACAACCAAATAGAATCTCATCTCAATCACAATCGACCAATAGGACCCGTCAACCATCTCCCCCCCTGCCAGCATAGGAAGCAAAAACGCGGATCTTAGGTAAGAAATGACCTCAGGCGCCGGTCGCGGACCTGGCCAAAAATATGTGCAAGCAAATGTGACCGTTGCACACACAACGAGAGCCGGCCACAGACGTGACACGCGCGCCGCGCCGAATTCATACGCCGTTCTCGACGTCGCAGACATTGCAATAACAAAACCGCTCAAGATAAAGAATGCAGACACGCCAAAACGTGCATAAAGCAAACCGCTAACGGGTTCAGCGCTGACAGGAAGTAAATTTGTGGCTGGTGCGTAATACAGATAATGATAGAACATCACGCCGGCAGCGAGAATGAAACGAAGTAATTCTAAACCTTCTATTTTCCCGCTATTACGCATCAGCATTCTTTCGATTTTCTATCCAGAACATCTAAACTTAGTTTCAACGCATTGGCTTGAGCGGTCCAGCGCACCTCACGGACTGATCTGAGTTGCACGGATCTGTTGGCCAGCAGACTTCGGGCCGATAGCGCCTCTTGCAGAGCCTGCGCGATTGACACCCCCGTATTATTGCAGAACAACGCTGCCTCTCCGAATAGATCGCGCAATATTTTTGTATCGCTTAAAACCATCGGCTTACCTGCGCCTACCGCTTCATTGGCAACAGAAAGCTGCACACCTTCCCTTGTCGTTAAGCCCAATACTACTGAACAAGTAGAAAGAAGACGGTTGAATTCGGCCGTGCTAATGTAGCTGGTCAGCTTTAGGTTGGGCGGAAGGCCTTCCTCAAAGCGCCAGGCTTGGGAGTACCTCCGATAATTACCGGTGAGTATGTATGTGATGTCAGGGCTCAGTTTCGCGGCATCAATTATTGCTTCAACCGGTTCATCGCTCTTGAAAGAACACGGGACCAGAACTTCTCGCGACGAATGATTAGCACTCTCCAGCAGGTTGACTTGTGCAGGTCGCGTCTCCAGCAAAACAAGCCTCTCGTCTCCTAAGCCAATATGACGCGTTGTCCGAGCAATTTCACTATTGTGGACGAGGACAGCATCGCCTCTTCTCAGCGCCCAAGAAAGGCCTGGGATCCTCACCCAAGGTTCATAAAACGTGCTGTTATGACAATCAAATACTATTCTGAATTTTCGCCGTGAATAAAAGCGATATGAAAGCAAAATATGAGGCAGAAATGTTGGCGGTGTTTGTATCCACACAACATCCGGATCACTCCGCTTTATATGCTCCAGAGTTTTGATCCATTGCGAGATATATGAAAATGGCTTTGTATATATAGATGAGCCTGTCGGTGGTACGTAAATCAGTTCGTACCCAAAGTAATCCTGCATAGATTCCGGGCGTCGCTGAAACTTCGTCCAAGCCAGATAAATTTGCTTCACTTCTTAACCCCTAGATACCGTAACCGCGCGTACGCAAGCGCACATGAAGAAGCCCAGCCAATAGTGAGGCCAGCAATCGCCGCTTGCACATTATTGCCATCGCGGAATGAATTGAATGTTAGAGCAGCTAGCAAGAGAACAAGTACCCTTAACAAAAAAACTGTTTTAGATTCACCTAAAATCAGCAGTCCGGTCTCACTAGGCTGAGCCATCATCATTGAAATTCCAACCGAAGCCCAAAGAATGACCGGCAGCATAAGATCCTCACCATGTTTTGGAAACAACAAGGAAGGGAGGACACCAGAAGTACCCAGAACTACCAGTACATAAGGCAGGCCAAGTCCGAGCAAGAAATAACGGCTAGAGCTGATCGACTTTGTTAAGCCGGGTAACCCCTCCTGAGACATGGCCCTCCTGGAGGCTGGCTTATCCACACTATCGACCGCTTGAATCAAGGCAATTATCGGAGTAATGAAAATACGAGCCGTCGCAAAAGTTGCCACATCTTGAATAGTCGAAACCAACCCCAGAATTAGAGCTGTTGCGTTGTTGTAGGCTGCATAGGGAAGATAAGACAGAAAGCTCCAGGTCGCGAATAACAATCTTTCTCGCTGGTTGGAGATTTTGTGGAAGCTTGAGTATTTATTCGCCAGCAATGTCGATGCAACTGCGCTGACAACTGCCGCTCCCGCCCAAGTCGCTATCGCCAGTTCAATTTCGGGCCTGAACGCGAGCGTATACGCCAGACCACAGAGTAGTGTAGCAGCGTAAACCACCGAGGCTGCTGCGGCTGAAAGAGGCCGGCGCTGCATGAAAAGCCGACGACGATTAAATTCGTTTAATAACATGCATGGACTAAGAATGGCGGACAGAATTAAAGCTTTCCGCCATACCCCCTCTTCAGCTATGAAAATCAAGGCAACCACAACAAGTAAAGTTGAAACCGAAACGCAATAGATCAAGTTCAGAAGAAGCCATGCAATATCTTCTCGCCCATCATGATTGTGTTCGGATAGCATCATGGGCAGGATTATTATTGAGCGCTGAATTCCCAGGATAACCAGAACCAAGCTTACGATCAGCGCGAACAGACCGAATTCAGTGGAATCAAAACTCCGCGCATAGAGCACCGACTGAGACAGGGCGACAACTGAAAATACACCCTGCTCGAAAATGGCCGCCAATCTATCCGATGATCTCAAAACGAGCAGCTTTCTAATTTGACGCATTTTGTCCGGAGCCGAAGTAAAGAGTTAGTTTTTCCGCTATTAATGCATAGCCGGCAGGACTAAAGTGCAGCATGTCTGAACTCAACAATTCGCACCTGGACCCTATACCAACAAGATATAGCAGCTTGGAAAAGGTCGTAGCTTGGCATGCTTCCAAGAATGCCTTATGCAAGTCTAAAGCAATTATCTTTTTGTCTGGCATCTCAGTGCGTATACCATAATTCACTTCCTCGATAATGCTCGCGTACTCTTCTAGTTCATCACCTCGCGGTGGAATTGTTAAGATAACGACGGTGGCATTTGGCCATAGTGTCCTTATCTCAACTAGGGTAATCCTTATTCCCTCAATAATTGCGCAAGATTTTTGGGAGGAAAGATTATTTGTTCCAGCAAGATATACAACGAAATTCGGCGAAACTTTTGTGAAGACATCGTCCTTAAGTCGCCAATTTACATTCTGAACGCGATCTGATCCGACTCCTGCATTATAAACGCTGATACCTTTGAATTGATTTTTCAAGTCGTTCGCAGGCCATTTTTGAATCAGTGAGTCTCCGACCAGCAATACATCTGGATTGGCATCCGCAAGAGTTTCCCTGATTTTTGCAGTTTGTTTTAATGAGTGAACATACTGGGGCGGCACGGGCGTCGTTGATAGGGCCACTTCAAATGGGTCACACTCCGACGCTAGAGCACTATTTCCATAGGCAAAAAATGACAGAAAAACAATTAGTTGAGGATAAAAGATACGGGATCTGCATTGCTTTGATTGACTTAGCGAAGCCAAAAACCTTGATAAATAGGACTTTACCATATCGCATTCACTCCTAGTTTTCGGTGGCTGTGGATGGGCTTCCCGCGCTCTACATATATTTATTCACAGCCACTACTTCTCCGCATTTGCAATTCAGTGACTCAGGAAACAAAGACTCTGTAAATCCGCTTCAGGTCTCTGATTTCTCACAGCGTGTTTGCTACGCGATATCAAATTAATATGAGTAATATTTAACGTCCATGATGCACATCATATCAAATATAGTTAACATTCGTCTGTTTGTCTGAAAGAATGCGTTTACAGGACTGCCTCTTTTTTCTCACGGAAGCTTTGGTCTAAGCAACGGGAAGGCGGAACAGCCACCCTTCTCAGCCGGACTTTCGTCATAGGTTAAAAGGCTTAAACATAGGTTAGATTCGGCATTATCTCGAAAGAGCAGCGACATTTGGGTACACGGCTGCAGCACCGTTAAATTTCTACAACCGATTTAATTCGGTTCAGCCAAGAGTGAAGCTAACTTGGCTACAAAAGCGGAACGACGGAATGCAGAGGCTGCAGAACTTGTAGGTATTAAGGTGGTTCGGCTCGCGAACTGAAGTAATTCGGTATCAGAATATGCGATGTAAATTCCTGGATGGTCTTTGAGCTGCTCACAGGTCGCAAGCTGGTGATCATTGCGGTGCTCACCGAAGCGTGCTTGGCGAGGGAATACAATAATAGGCTTTTCGTGTTTTTGAGCACCTAAAATCGTCCCTATACCCGCATGGCTTACCAGTACTCGCGCAGACCGGACCAACGCATCGTAGGCTATTGGTGCGATTGCTGTGTGAAAGGCGATGTTCTTTGGTTTGTACGAGGAAACACCGATCTGAGCAATCACGGGTTCGTCTAACTGCGGCGCAATATCGTCCATCGCTTTGATCAACCGGTCAAATGGCAGTTGTGTACCAACAGAAACGAGGATCACAGTACAGCTCCTACATATTTCGGACCATTCTCGCGGGCCAGGTGTTCCCATTGAGTAAATTGCTCATGCGCCAGATAGCCCGCAATTCTGCCGCTCATCGAAAGTTGTTCCGAATTGGCAACGCTTTCGATCCATATCGTCTTCGCCTTGAACAGTCTCCCGATCGCGATGGCAATTATTCCAGGTGCGGCTCCGGTGGTCACTATCACTTGCGGTCGAACCCTGGCGATGATCTTAAAGATCTTCCAGGCACTTACCACAGTTTGGAATGGTGTATTGCGATTGCAGTCCGGAACCAAAAGCGCGTCAGTAATGCTATTACGCTCGGCTAGGCCCGCCATGGTAGTCAGATAAGTGACATCATGTCCCTCGAAACTCCCGCTGAGGAGCATTAACTGCTCCCAATGGCCACCAGATGATGATACCGCAACAATCCGCTTCATTTGCCCACCAATAAGGCTGCATTCAGTTTATTCATCACCCATGCCCCACGCCATCATAAACAAAACCCTTGGCACGCACATCTTCCGCTTTGTAGATGTTTCTGAGATCAATTAGTACCGGAGAGGCCATCAGCGACTTGAGCTTGTCGAAATCCAGGTGCTGGAATTGCTTCCACTCGGTGATGATCACCAGAGCGTCGGCCCCTTCAGCAACGGAATCAACGTCGGACTTGTAATCCAGCTCCGGCATCATCTGGCGTGCAGCGGGTATGCCTTCCGGATCATATGCCTGCAGATGCGCTCCCTTGTCGAGTAGTGCCTGGACGATGGAGAGCGCTGGCGACTCTCGAATGTCATCGGTGTCCGGCTTGAAGGTGAGACCCAGAATGCCCACTGTCTTGCCGCGCAAATCACCGCCAACAGCGCGTTCGACCTTGCGGGCCATGGCGCGCTTGCGTGTTTCGTTGATGCCGACAATCGTTTCGATCAGGCGGATCGGGCTGTTATGGTCCTGGGCGGTCTTTACGAGTGCAAGTGTGTCCTTGGGAAAGCACGAGCCGCCGTAACCGGGGCCAGCATTTAGAAACTTCTGGCCAATGCGCGTGTCGAGCCCCATGCCGAGAGATACGTCTTGGACATTTGCCCCGACCTGCTCACAAAGATCAGCGATCTCGTTGATATATGCAAGCTTGAGAGCCAGGAAGGCATTCGCAGCATATTTTGTGAGTTCTGCCGTACGACGTGTCGTAAAAATGACGGGATGGCGTTGGGCATCAAGAGGCGCATAGACCGCTGCCATGACATCGCGGGCGCGAACGTCGTTCATGCCAACAACTACGCGGTCAGGTGCGATGAAATCGGCTATCGCCGCGCCTTCGCGCAGGAATTCCGGATTGGAGACGACAGCGACGTCAGCCTTCGGACTAGCCTCCGCAATGATTCGCTCCAGCTCATCGCCAGTGCCGACGGGGACTGTCGATTTCGTCACCAGAACGGTGAAGCCCCTAACGGCAGAGGCAATCTCGCGGGCGGCAGCATAGACATAGGTGAGATTGGCGTGGCCATCGCTTTTGCGCGAAGGGGTGCCGACCGCAATGAAGACCACGTCAGCTTCGGCCACCGGCTGGGCAAGATCAGTTGTAAAGGAAAGGCGACCGGAGGCCACATTTCGCGAAATCATCTCGTCCAGACCAGGCTCATAGATTGGCATCTCGCCACGATTGAGCCGGCCAATCTTGTCTTCTATCTTGTCGATACAAGTGACGTGATGGCCAAAATCGGAAAGGCAGACACCAGACACAAGGCCGACATAACCGGTACCGATAATTGCAATGCGCATAATCTATCCGTTTGTTGATGGCTGACTGCCAAGTGAATACTAATAAGTTGACCAAGCAGAAGCGCAGTTCCGCAACACGATTCGATCCAAGCCGCCTAGTCAGGGATCTCAAGGTCGAGCCACACCAAGCAATTCTATATTCAATACAATCTTCTGGCGATTCGTGCCGTTGCTCGCGAGGGATGATCCGTCTGGACTAGCAATAAGCGCACCTGATCATACCAGCCCGGTCACACGGCGATCATGATAGGCAGGCACCAAAACCGAGTCGGGGAGGCCCCTCGTCAGACATACCGATTGAGTGGCAACGCGGACCAAGCAGGGACACCTCACCCACCAATACGCTCCACGGCTGCGGGTGCGACGCAAAATTGAGCCGACACGGGTCACACGTGGATCCTACTCATTCGTCTGTTGGACGCCGAGGACATCACAACGATGGGTAAACACTTAGCGGTGCCTTTAGACGAGTATCGCATCGCATTCCTTACCCCAGCGCCGCAGCAGCAATAGCAATGCCACAACAGAAACGCCACCGTTGAAGTTTCGTTTGCCGCAAGGTGCTTCGATCTACGTGGGTTTACAGCGCCAAAGCAACTGCCTGTAACATCTGCGTCTCTACAGCCATTGCTTACATTATACGATACTTTTATCTGACAAACCATACGGCCCCCACCGCACTTCAATTATGTTCAACTCACTCTGTGGATTTTCTTAGGGAAAGGGCAGACTGTTGTCACCCGGTATGTTTACTGTTGGTTAATTTAACCAAGAAAATAACGCACCGCAACATCTCGCTAAGAGTTGGGCACGGAAAGCCTTGCAGCCTTTGACCTTGTCGGCGCCCGAACTTTCTGAGCCGCCGGATCAACTTGTGGAGTGCACCCCGTTTCACCGGACATGTCGGCTAGTTTGATTTAGCCCTGATGAATTGCCGACGGGAAGCCATCTTGAGCGCGGAATGGGGATGGATTTCATTGTAGATGCTATGGACGAGCCGCCTGGCTCATCCGCTTCATCGACAACGAGGAGGCCTCAGATGAATGACAACGCCAAGTCCAGTGTGCCAGTGTATGCAGCCATTGAGTTGAGCAAGTCCACATGGCTAGTTGCAGTGCTTTCTCCAAACTCAGATCGCGTGAAGCTTCGGCAGGTTCGAGGCGGCGATACCGCAGCGCTCGTCGGAATGCTGGAGCGTGAGCAAGTGAGCGCGGCCCAGGTGGATGGGTGCTCAGCTGAGATCGTGGTTTGCTTTGAGGCCGGGTATGACGGCTTTTGGTTAGCTCGGTTCTTGCGGAAGCGAGGCATACGCACGTCAGTACTCGACTCCACCAGCTTCTTGGTCAACAGGCGAAGCCGTAGGGCGAAGACCGACCGGCTAGACGCAGAGTCCATGTGTTGGTTTCCACGCGGAACTGAGCCGGTTTTGGAGTGAACCCCTCGGGTGGAGTGAACCCCTCGGGCTGGACCACGAGACCTGGAAAAACTGATACACTCTGCGGGCCTCAACCGGAGAAGGCTCATGAAGTCCCGAGGTCCATATCGCCGGCATTCGACGCCATTCAAATTACAGCTTTGTCAGGATATCCGAAACGGTGTTATCGGACGGCGCGACGCACAGCGCACCTACGGCGTTTCGGCAAACCTCATCCAGCTATGGCTGACGCAGTTCGATCGCGGCGAACTGAACAATGAGGAGGCTGAGGCCAGCGTCATTGCAGAGTACGAGGCCCAAATTGCGGCGCTCGAACGCAAGGTCGGCCAGCTCACCATGGAGCTGGACCTGGTGAAAAAAACTCCGCGCCAAGCGATCGCTGGCGACAGCGGGAGCTCCTCCATCATCACCGGCCCCCGGTCTGCTCTGTCAGACGGGGGTGCAAAATGATCGATCTCCCCAGGAGCACTTACTATTACCGATCGGCGGCAAAAGCTTTAAATCTCAGCGACAGCCAGCTCGTTGCAATCATCGAGGATATCCAGGATGAGCTGCCTTGCTACGGATATCGACGCGTCACGCACGAGCTCCAGAGGCGAGGTCACCTCGTCAACCACAAGCGGGTCGCCCGCGTCTTGCGGGCCAATGGCCTGGGGATCAAGCCTTGCAAGCGGTATGTTCGCACGACGGATAGCAACCACGATTCGCCGATCTACCCAAACCTCTATCGCAATGTGATCCCGGCGCGACCCGATATGGTCTGGGTGGCAGACTTCACGTACATCCGCATCGCCGTCGGCTTCTGCTATCTTGCCGTCATTCTCGACGCTTGCAGCCGGAAAGTCGTCGGCTATGGCCTATCGAAACGCCTGGATACGCCGCTGGCGCTGGCCGCACTACATTCGGCCATCGAGAACAGAAAGCCTCAGCCTGGCTGCATTCACCACACGGATCGCGGATGCCAATACGCAAGTGAGACCTATCGACGAGCGCTCGATGCGGCAGGCCTACAGGGATCCATGAGCGCCGTTGGCAACCCTTATCACAATGCGCAGGCCGAGAGCTTCATGAAGACTCTGAAAGTAGAGGACATCTATCCAGCCGGGTATGAAACCTTCGCGGACGTCGCCGAGCGATTGCCCAGGTTCATCGAAGAAGTCTACAATGCCAAGCGGCTGCACTCGGCCCTTGGCTACATGTCGCCAACAGAATTTGAAACCCAACTCGCCCAGCAGGCGGCTTAGTTTGAAGCGCCTCGTGGTCCAGCCCGAGGGGTTCACTCCATAACCGGCTCAGTTCTGCGTGGAAACCAACAACCTCAGCCCTATGGAATTTGAAAACACGGTGGGACTAGCCTAACTCGGTGTCCGAAAAACCGGCAGCAGGCCAATATGCATGGCTCAGCTCCTTTCCCTTTAAGAGAAGGGCCTCATGCTTGATGTCCTCGTAAGGGCGGGCCATCCCATAATCAACAGTGAAGATCGGCATGGCCAACATCGCCTACAACATGTTCCAATACGTCTTCCACGTACACGCGTCGCAAAAGAGGGCAGCCGCCCCGCAAGGGGCAGAAATGCCGCAATCAACGGTTCAAAAACTGGCACCGAACGCGAAGGCAGCCCCTCGGCCATAGCCGGGAGTGCCACAAACCGGGTAAATCGAAGTGTCCGGTTTTTTGTATTCTTCAGGGAGAGATATTTCCTTCTCTATAGCATTAGCTAATTTTCCGCGACTAATATAAGGCTTAAAAAGCGTCTGTGGTGCCGTTGATGTCACTAATATCAAATAATTAGTATATTCATGAAATTGAGTAAGTGATGTATATTTTTTGCCCAACAAGGTTCAGCAAATTAGACGTGGTATTGTTCACCACGACAAGATCCCACTGCTCGGCTTCTGCATGAGGCTTATCTACCAGCAATTCATCAATCGTCGGGAGCGCCGAATAAACATAACCTAGATTTTGTCCACGAAGACGCGCGGGCTCCAGATTGGGATCGAAGACAAACAGCTTGTGTCCCGCTTCAAGAAGCTTTCGGGCAAGGTCCACGTTAGGGCTCTCGCGCAAATCATCTGTACCAGCCTTGAACGCAAGACCAACCATCAACACTCTACCGCCTGTCTGGGGCAAGAGCTTCTGAGCAGCCTCAAATTGATGGTTCTTATGTGCTTCGTTAGAACGAAGAAGGCTGTCAAGTAGATGCGTCTGGGCGTTCACATCATGAGCAATAAATGTCAGAGCTCTAACATCCTTAGGCAAACAAGAGCCGCCAAACGCCCCGCCGGGGCGCGTGTAATAGGGGGATATGTTAAGTTTTGTGTCCGAAACGAAAATTTCGTGTACCTTGGCCGCCGAAATTCCTAGTCTCTCACAGATGCGACCGATTTCATTTGCAAAAGCAACCTTAACTGCATGCCAGGAATTGTCTACGAATTTTGTTATTTCCGCTTCCTCGAAGCATGTGTAAAAAACTGGCGCCTTAATGTTTTCATGTAACGCATCCATAACCTTCGACGGCTGACCATCACTTGTGCCGATTACAATTTTGGGTGGGTTAAAGTAGTCGTGGATCGCAGTAGCCTCACGCAAAAACTCGGGATTGTACACTAAACTAATACGCGTATGCCAATCAGCGCCTAATAGTGATCGAAATATCGGCGAAATCAGACGCTCGCATGTCCCCGGCCGCATGGTAGAGCGATAAGACACCGTGAGCCGCGCCTCTGGCATTTCGGCCATGGCCTTTCCGATTTGACGCGTGACATCGGCGATGTAGCGCATGTCGTGAGCACCGTTCGTGCCTGAGGGAGTACCGACGCAGACGATCGCGAGATCAGTGCCAATCAAAGCATCCGGGACTGATTGAGTTGCTGACAGCAGCTTGGCGTCGAGAGCTTTTTGCATGAGCTCCTGAAGGCCTGGTTCTTGGAAGGGGGCGATACCACGTCCGATCTCAGCGATCTTGGTCTCGGATACATCAACGCCAACGACCGTATGTCCTTCACTTGTGATACAGCATGCCGCAGTAAACCCAACATAGCCCATTCCGAATATGGCAATTTTCATATTGTTCTCCTTGCGAACCCAAACCCAACTACCCCTTCGCGCCTTGGCCGCGCGAATAGATGTCCTCGTATCGAATGATATCATCTTCGCCGAGATAGGCCCCGGTCTGGACCTCGATCAGCACCATGGGCACCTTCCCTGGATTTTCCATACGATGAATAGCACCAACCGGTATGTAGACCGACTGGTTTTCGGTCACGAGTTTTACCTCGCTGTCGACGGTAACCCGCGCTGTGCCTGAGACAACGATCCAGTGTTCGGAGCGATGCACATGACTCTGCAGGGAGAGGGCCGCTCCTGGATGCACGACGATGCGCTTAACCTGGAAACGGTCGGACAGCGCTAATGTCTCGAACCAGCCCCACGGGCGGTGGTCCCGCAGAAAAGTGTCGGCCTGGCGGGCGCCCTGCTTTGCAAGTGCTTCGACGGCAAGCTTGACATCCTGGGCGCGCGAGCGGTGGGCAATCAGCACGGCATCATTCATCGCCACTGCGATCACGTCTTTCAAGCCAAGGCCGACCAGATGCAGCCCGTCCGTGTCGGAGCGCAATAGCGAGCCGTCGCAGTCGATGGCGGTGGCCTCGCCTCCGAGACTGTTGCCGCGGGCATCTCTACCCATTTCGTTGGCGACCATGTCCCAGCCGCCGAGATCCGACCAGCCGGCGGCAAAGGGGACGGTGATCAGATTTGTAGCGCGTTCCATTACCGCATAATCGATAGAAATCGAGGGCACGCGGCTAAAAGCGGATGGATCGAGCCGCAAAAAGCCGAGATCAGATTTTGCCTGATCGACAGCCTCGGTAACCATCGCGACCAAATCTGGCTCAAGGTTGCGAAAGACGTTAAGAATAGTCGAAGCCTTGAACAGGAAAATCCCGGCATTCCAAAGATAGGAGCCAGAAGAGTACATGACCTCCGCCTTGTCGCGGTTGGGCTTTTCAACAAAACGCTTAAGAGCTACTGGCTCGCCTTCGACAGCAGGGCGTGAGAGTTCCTGCCAGCCATAGCCGGTTTCAGCATGGGTAGGGCGAATGCCGAAGGTGACGATCTGGTCGGCATGCGCGGCCTCAATACCTGCTGCAACAGCAGTGCGGAAGGCTGCTGGATCGGGGACGACATGGTCGGCAGGCGCAACCAACATCAACCCGTCCGGATCTGACTTTGCGATATGAAGGGCAGCGGCCAGAACAGCAGGTGCTGTATTTCGCGACTCCGGCTCGATCAGGATTGCGCCGGGTTCGATGCCGACAGCAGCCAGTTGTTCGGTGACGATGAAGCGATATTCCGACGCTGTGATGATCACAGGTTGGGTAAACCCCTCGGCATAGAGCCGTTTAGCAGAAGCCTGGAACAGGCTATCTTCGCCGATCAGTGGGGCAAACTGCTTTGGAAAACTCTTGCGTGACAGCGGCCAAAGCCGCGTCCCAGCGCCACCAACTAGCAATACTGGAGTAATGAACTTCATGTCAGCTTGCTTTCTATAGTGTTGTTTCGGGGTTGTTCCCGGCGTGCTGGTAAAGGAAGCTTCAACTGTTCTTCGATCGCCGGACAAATATCCGAAAGGTAAAATAGCAGAGGAGACATCGGCAAGTATGAGGTCGTCCTTGGCGCCGTCAAACGTTTGGCCCTTGAAGCAAGAGCAAGCGACCTGCTGTGGCTCGGCGAGCTTCAATATGCCATCGGACAGCTCCAATTCATCACTAGCACCGCGCTCCTGTGCTCCAAGATCTTGAGGATCTCCGGCTACAGAACGTAACGACCATTGATGAAGAAATTTGACGGGGCTTCTCCCTTAGCGTGCTCTTCCAAAATTTCGGTGACCTTGCAGCAAGCTTCCAGTGCATCGCCAACGCCAACGGTGCCATGTTTTTGGGCGTGGTGTGGAGCACATTCTTCCATGGCAACGAAATTGACGCCCATCTTTTCGTAAAGCTGGAACATGCCGTTCAGGCAGGACTCCTGACCAGACGTGATCGTGTCAAGCAGAGGCATTGCTAAGGGTTCGCATCCGACGATATGACGCGCGCACCAGACCGCGTGGCAAACATCGAGTGGCTCCCGCTGGCGGGTAAAGTTTGTCTCGCCAGCGGTCGGCTGGAGCGCGTCCACCATACTCAACTCGGCATTCTTGTTGCGAGACTTGAGCCTCTGCTCCCATTCAAACTGGATGTCGAGGTAACCCTCGATAACGATCTTGCCTTGGCCCGTGGCAAAGACTAAATGTTCGATATCAGCCTCGATCGCCTTGTCCACCACATAGTGGATCCCGGGCTTGTTGACGTCGGTCATCATTTCTTTTGGAACGGATTTGATAGCATGCAGGAAACGAGTGCCAAGGCCGCCAGGTGAATGTACGGCCAGGCGGAGTCTATTTGGTTGAACCATTAACGTCCCTCGATAAAACAGTTAAGATTAAGGCTTGGAAATCCATGTGTTTCTTCCTAGCCGCAAAAGGCAGCACAGGCCTTGTATTTTCCGCCCGAGGGCTTTTCCTTCTGCTTCAGAGCGAGTTCAATACCGGTCAATCAGGAGTTCGTCATGGCATTGTGTTCCGGTGTTAGAGTGTAAAAGAGACGCCAGCCATCAAGACGACAATTGTGACAACGATTGACATAACGAACCAGAGCTGTGGAATCGAGAGACCAATGATGGCTTCCAGAACGATCTCTTTTTTCCATGACAGTCACGTAATTTTCACCATTTACTCGAACCGCATGTACCATTCCATTACATTTGTGCAATGCAAATTGAGAGTGTTGGTTAACCTGACTGAACTGACAGCATGAGAGACAGTGTCATTGTTCAAGTTACGCAATGCTTCCATGCTCTGATCCCTAAAAACTGGACCGTTCATAATTGGAGTTTTCCGCGATAACCTCCCGGCTGGGAGAAGGAGCGGAAGCATGAAGGCATCGAAGTTCTGGGACGCCCAGAAGGCGTTCATTTTGAAGCAGGGCGACGACGGCGTGCCGGTGGCAGAGATTTGCCGGAAGGCGGGGATCAGCCAGGCGACCTATTTCAATTGGCGCAAGAAGTATGCGGTGTTGGTTTCCGCGCAGAACTGAGCCGGTGGGGGTGCGGACGAAAACTTGGACCACCAAGGAGGTAGTTCATGTATTCCTATGCAGACAGACTTCGAGCGGTTGAGCTCTATATCCGGCTTGGCAAGCGGCTTAACGCGACCATTCGCCAGTTGGGATATCCCACCAAGAATGCGTTGAGGGGCTGGTACCGCGAGTACGTACAGCATCTCGACCTGCGTGTTCAGCCGGTAGCGCGAGCACCAAAATACACCGAGGCTCAAAGACTGACGGCACTTGAGCACTTTCGCACCCATGATCGTTGCATCTCCGCGACCATGAGGGCGCTTGGCTGTCCCGGACGAGGGACACTGACCGCATGGGTCCGGGAGGCGTTTCCGGAGACGCGGACATCGATTGTCGGGCGATCGTGGCACCCTGGCTATTCAGACGAGGTCGGGCAAGTGGGTGTCATCGGACTATGCAGTGGAGATGAAACCGCTCAAAAGGTCGCTGACCGGCTGGGCGTCTCGCGGTCGACATTATACAGCTGGCAGGACCAGCTTCTCGGTCATGAGGCTCCTTCATCCATGAAACGCCGCAAAGCAAACTCCAAGGTGCCTGAACGTGAGGAACTCGAGCGACAGCTTGAAGCCCTCCAGCGTGATGTCCACCAGTTCCAACTTGAGCATGATCTCCTGAAGAAGGCCAACGAACTCATAAAAACGTATGGCCCGCCCCGTTGGCAATAGGGTTATTGATGACTTTGCTTGGTCGTGCACAAACGTATCCGGCATAGTGGCACATTGGCCCTCGCCATGATGGAGATCCGCGCGTTCTGGTCCTCATAAAAGACTCGGCGTTGTTGCGCCGTTTTTTGAACCAGGCTTCCAGAGACGCGGGTGTTCGACCCTTCCGGCCATCACTATCCTTCCGCCAACCTGACATGGCTCCAGCTTGCCGGAACCAATTCCTCGTGGTCTGTCGTAAGCTTACGTCATTGCAGCAGCCCCCATCTGCGGGTGGAAGCGCACCCCACGTTGCAGCGTTGCCCAAGCGATCCTGGCGAGTTTAGCAGCCAGCGCGACAATGACGACGTTCCGGTGGGCGCGTGACAAAAGCCCTCGTAACCACTCGCCTAGAGGCGTTGCTTGTTTGGATAGGCTGGGTAACGCCGCTCTTGCACCATGTATCAGCAACATGCGCAGGTAGACGTTGCCCCGCTTGGTTATCCTCAGTAACCGCGGCTTTCCACCTGTCGTCATCTGCTTCGGCACAAGACCCAGCCAGGCGGGGACGTCGCGGGCCTGCCGAAACGCCTCACCATCTCCGATGGCCGCAACAAGTGCGGTTGCGCCAAGCACGCCAATGCCCGGAATCGAGGCCAGACGGCTCGCGGCTTCATCTGTCCGAGCGTGCTCACTCAGGTCGTCGTTCAGCACATTGATGCGCTCGTTGAGGGATCGCCACTCAGCTCGCATATCGCCGACGAGCCTGAGCATGCGTGCGGAAAGGTCGGCAGGTGGCTCAGCAAGGAATGGATCGATCTCCCGTTCAAGGATCTCGCGTCCCTGGCGAAAGGTATGTCCACGCTCGAGCAGGATCGCCCGGAGCTGGTTTACGAGTGTCTTTCGCGCAGCGACCAGACGAGAACGAGCGCGGTGGAGGGTCTGCAGGTCGAGCCGGTCCTGGCTCTTCAACTCAACGAACCGCATGCTGGGTCGTGTTGCCGCCTCGGCGATACCTGCCGCATCATTGTCGTCATTCTTTTGCGCTCGGACGTAAGGGCGGACATACTCTGGAGACATCAGGCGCACCTCATGTCCCTGCGCTGCAAACAGGCGACCAACATGGTGCGCGCCGCAGCACGCCTCCATGGCTACGGTACAGGGCTGAAGCTTGTCTGCGAGGTCGGCAAGGGTCGCTCGTCTGACACGGCGGCGCAGGACAACCCGGTCCCCCGCATCCAGCCCTACGACACTGTTGAGGTTCTTGCCCAGATCTATTCCAAGGGTCACCATGGTCATTGGCTCGCTCCTTTCTCTCAAGCACACCAGCATCATACCTCGAAGCTAGTGGGAGGGGCGGGCCATCCCATAAAAGACCTGGGCGTCGATCTGCAGATCCTGAGTAATCGGGAGAAGACGCTGCTGATTGACGCCCTTAAAGAAGTGTACCGTTTGCCAGAGTTGCTCGCACAGCTTCGAATTGCCCGAAGCTCGTACTTCTACCATCGCGCCCGCATATGCTTGGCAGACAAGTATGCCGCCGTCCGCGACAGCCTGGCTGAAATCTTTGAAGCTAACCGTCGTTGCTACGGTTATCGACGGCTGCAGGCGTCCCTGGCCAAACAGAGCGTGATAGTATCGGAAAAGGTGGTCCAGCGCTTGATGAAGCAGGAGCAACTGGTTGTTGCCAAGCCGCGTCGACGGCGTTTTGGATCATATCTGGGAGAAATCAGCCCAGCGCCCGAGAACCTGATCAATCGCGACTTCCATGCAAAAGCGCCAAACATGAAGTGGCTGACAGACATCACCGAGTTCCAGATCCCTGCGGGCAAAGTGTACCTCTCGCCCATCATCGACTGCTTCGACGGCATGGTCATCAGTTGGTCGATTGGAACGCAGCCAGATGCAGGCCTGGTCAATACCATGCTGGATGCCACCATTGAGACGGTGAGCAAAGGAGAGGAAAGGCCAATCGTCCATTCCGATCGTGGAGCTCATTATCGCTGGCCGGGCTGGCTGACACGGATCAGCAACGCGCAGCTGGTTCGCTCGATGTCCCGGAAGGGCTGCTCACAAGACAATGCTGCTTGCGAAGGCTTCTTCGGCCGGCTGAAAACCGAACTCTTCTATCCACGAGATTGGAAGGCCATCACTATCGAACAGTTCGTCGCCGAGGTGGATGCTTACATCCGCTGGTACAACGAGAAGCGCATCAAGATATCGCTAGGCTCGCTAAGCCCGGTCGAATACCGTAAGAGCCTGGGCCTGAACTTTTGAAGCAGTCCAAGTTTTTGTCCGCACCCCCACCGGCTCAGTTCCGCGTGGAAACCAACACCCGTCGACACGATGGCCGCGTTGCCGTCGAGCGATCCAATCTGCGCTGGTGTTCAGACGGCTTCGAGATCTGCTGCGACAACAAAGAGAAGGTCCGCGTTGCGTTCGCGCTCGATTGCTGTGATCGCGAAGCTACTGACCATGTCGCGACACAGAGGGTATCAAAAGTGAGGACGTCCAGGACCTGGTCATTACGGCTGTGCAGAACCGCTTCAGTCTCATCAATACCCTTCCAAAGCCAATCGAATGGCTGACTGACAACGGCTCCTGCTTCATCGCAAAGGACACCAGGTCACTGCTTGTCGATATCGGTATGGAGCCGTGCTTCACGCCCGTTCGCAGCCCTCAATCCAATGGGATGGCAGAGGCTTTCGTCAAAACGCAAGCGCGACTACGTCTCAGTGAACCCTCGGCCAGACGCCGCAACCGTCATCGCGCAACTGCCCTCATGGTTCGAACACTACAATACCCTTCACCCGCACAAGGCATTAGGGTATCGCTCGCCTCGTGAGTTCTTAACCCATCAAACAGAAACCTGATCCTGTCCGGTTTTTAAGGGGCAACTCCACTCAGCGAGCCATGCCATGATCGCCCCGCCATGGGCCTCTGTCTTTCGGGAATTTCGATCTCCGCCAAGAGGGCCAGGTCGAACGTCGCCCTGGCGAAGTCCCAGATTGAGCCAGCGGCTGACGCTTGCAGCACTCACGCCGAACCGTTCAGCAGCTTCGCGGTGGGTCACACAAGCGGAAACAGCAGCAAGCACGCGAACTCGCAGATCGACAGAGAGAGCTTTTGACATATCTGCCGACCTCCATCGGCAGATAGTTTGAATCAGAACACGGCTGATTTGCAAAGCCCCGAAGATTCAATCAGTCAGGGAACCGCTCTAGACGACAATTTGTCGAAATGGGGGCTCCGTGGGCATTTCTGCAATAATACCCGCTAAGGGAAAGCGAAGTTGTTTGGATTGAAACGGTTAGCGCGGATCGGCCTGAAGCGTTCGAGGGGTCGGTCAATTTCGTTCCAGAGATAGTCGCCGGTGAGTGCGATATGAGCCCAGGGAAGTGGTGCGACTTGGGAGAGCAGCTCGGCGGGAATATCGATGCCCTGGGTGCGGACATAATCGACAGCGCGGCTGAGATAGACGGTGTTCCACAGGATAATGGCGTTGACGACGAGGTTGAGACCTGACGCCCGATAGGCCATGGTTTCCGCCACGCGGTTGCGCAGCTCGCCAAGCTGGTGGAGGAAGACCGCCCGGGCAAGGGCGTGACGGCTTTCACCCTTGTTGAGGATGGCATGCGATCTGCGCCGGAGCTTGGTGTCGAGCAACCAGTCGCAGATGAAGATCGAGCGTTCAATCCGGCCCATTTCGCGTAGCGCCTGATTGAGCCGATTTTGCCGAGGCGATGCGGCAAGCTTCTTGAGGATGACGGACGGCGGCACGAGGCCCGCGCCAATCGATGACTTCAGCCGCAAGACCTCATCCCAGTGCTGCTCGATGACATCCATGTTGACGGCTCCCGAGATCAGCGCCCCGAGCGGGTCGTACGCCGCGTCGGGATCGATGACGAAGAGCCTGCGATTGCCGAGATTGCGGATACGAGGAATGAGCCTATAGCCGAAGCCATGGAACATAGCGAATGTCGTTTCGGTCGCGCCGGCGGTATCGGTTGCATGCTCATGGATTTCGACGGAGCTTTCGTTGTGAAGGAGGCCGTCGAGCACGTAGGGCGCTTCGCTCTCGGACGCCTGGATCATCCGGGAGAAGAAGGAGGCGAAACGATTGGACAGGAAGCCATAGACCGAAGCACCTGGTCTTTTGCCGTATTTTGCATTGTATTCGAGGCTGGCTTCACCGCGCCCGCCTGCCGGAAAGAACTGCCCGTCCGAGGAGGAGATATGACCGTCGCCCCAGACCGCGGCGAAGGGATGAGCCTGCTGCGCATCGACCAGCACGGCGGTCGCCGTAGCATAGGTTTCCGAGCGCAGATGCCTATCTACCATCAGCATCATCTGGTGGATCGTGACGCCGCGTGAGCTTTCCGCCATGCGTTCAGCACCGGCGTTGGTGGCGTCGGCAAGGATAGCGGCCATCAGCGCCGGCTCGTCGTTCGCCGTCTCGCCGGTGCGATAGTGTGTGAAGCTGTCAAGGAACCTGGTCCAGCTGTGGACCTCGGCAAGCAGGCTGGTGATCCTGATCCGGGGAACGAGGATGTAAAGACGCCGGCTGAGCGCGACGATCCCGTCACGCTCCTCCTCGCGGATCGGGGAGACCGACAAACCCTTGTCGGAAATAGCCGCATCCGGAATGGCGTTGGCGGCCGCCGCCCTTGCCAGCTCTTTGAGTTTCGCGTCGAGCGTGGCGGTGCGTTCGGCTCGCCATTCGGCAAAGCTGTCAGGGATGGCAAGCCCGAGCCGGCCTTCGGCGCGCATCAGGGCAAAGATCGGTCGAGGCAGAAGATAATCCTCGAAACTGCGCCATGCTCGGCTGCCATCAACCCATATGTCACCGGCCCGCAGGCGCTCCCGAAGGTGAACGAGTACCGCCACTTCCCAAGCCCGAAGGTCGATGGTGACACCGTCCGAGCGCACACGTCGCCGCCACTTGCGCGTCATGAACGCGAACGGCACCTGCGCGGGTAGTTTCCTGCCACTGTAGAGCGCACGCAGATGATCCACTGCCTTCAAAACCGGATCATCGGGACGAAACGACCGGAAAGAGAACGCGCCGAACATGAGCCTGCCCAGCTTTCGCAGCGATTTGTGCCGCTCTATGAGCTCATCGAATTCGTCGCTGCGATCGGGGCGCACGACGGACCTGGCTGCGGCCACGCTGGCGGTCAATCCGTCCCAGCCGAGTGAGACTGCAATTGCGGATGCGAGATCGGTGTTGTTCTCACGGGCGGCCAGAAGCGCCTCGCCAAGCTTGAGATGATCGAGCGCCACCCCATCAAGAATCTCGGCTTCTTTCAGCCGGCGTTCTGTGCGGCTCAGTTCAGCCTTGCGCCGGGTGCTGCCGATCAGTTTGCAGAACATGTCGATCGCAAGGTCGGTGATTGCCGCCTGCCTCTCGATGACGAACGCCGTCAGCGTGGCGTAGCGGCGCTCGGATGTAAGGCGTCGTATCTCACGGGCATGCAGAATGCGGGCGTCCCGGGCGATGATGCCATAGCGGTTGGCATGGATCGTTTTACGTCGCTCATCGGAAATCGCCGCCGAACGCAGAACCTCAAGCCGGGCAATCAGGCCCTTGAGGTTTTTCAGTTTCGTCCCCTCCGGCGCTTCCGCAATCCAGCCGAGATGGCTCCGATCGCCGGACCGATCGATGAGAAGCTGATCAAGCGCCTCGATGGACGGTTGCTCCATGCCCCGGATCAAGCCGCGATAAGCCTGTCGTCGCGCTGCCGCCCGGCCCGCCATCGCCAGACGTATCAGCAGTTCCGGCACAGGAACGAGCAGCTTCCTCTCCTTCAGGGCTTCGATCACGGCCTTGGTGATCGGCTCGCCTTGTTCGGTAGCGGCTGCCTCGCGTGCCGCCGCGGTGATCAGGGATCGATAATCGCTCGCCCGGACGGGCCGGAGATCCAGTGCGACGACAATCTCCCGCGTATGTTCTCGACGGGTTTCCTCCCGCTGGGCATAGAGTGCGAACACCGCAGCGTCGATGCCCAACTGGTCGGCGACAACGGAGACGACTGCCTGAGGCGGAACTTCCCCAGCGCGGAGCGGACGACCGAGATCACGCACCAGGGCGAGTTGGATGGCAAAACCCAGACGATTATGCGATCGGCGATGCGCCCTGGCGAAAGCGATGTCCTCAGCGGACAGCGCATAGCGCGCGAGGGCCTCTTCATAAACATCGGGTGGGTCGAACAGAACGGTGCGCGACTGCGCGTCGAGGAAGGCCATCGGTCACACCCGCTCTCAAACTGGGGGAGCAGGCTCATCTTCTTTGCCCGGTCCGGTCCATCCGGTTCGCCGCAATGTATCGATGAGAGTCGAGCGCGGCACCTTGAATGTCCGACACACCGACGCCTTGCTGGCGCCGGCTTCCAGCGCCGCCAGAATCTGCTCAACCTTTTCGGTGTCGATCGTCGGTGGCCTACCGCCCTTGCGACCGCGCCGGCGTGCCGCCGCCAGTCCAGCGTTGACCCGCTCCGTGATCAGCACTCTCTCGTATTCGGCGAGCGTGCCAAACAGGTTGAACAGGAACGCACCGTGCGAATTCGTCGTGTCGATAGCTTCCGTCAAAGAGCGGAAGGCGACCCCGCGCATCTTCAGATCCTCAACGATTCTGATCAGGTGGGAGAGTGATCGGCCCAGACGGTCGAGCTTCCAAACGACCAGCACGTCACCCTCGCACAATTCCGCAAGGCAAGCCTTCAGCCCCGGCCGATCGTCGCGCGCGCCCGAAGCGCGATCCTGATGCAGGTGACGCTGATCGACCCCGGCCGCGAGCAGGGCGTCGCGCTGCAAGGCAACCGACTGCCGCTCATCACCGCTCGATACCCGCATGTAACCGATCAACATGCACGACAAACCTCAAATTCCGTGTTGCCGCACAGTCTCACATTCCGACAGGGTTTGTCGCGCAAATAATTGCCCAGTCACCCCGTCGATTTCGACCCGCCGAACCGCTACGCGGAAATCATCTGTTTTCCGTCACACCAAAAATCTCTTAGCGGGTAATATTGCAGAGATTCCCACGGAGCCCCAAATGGGGGAGGTTTTTGGAGGTTTCCAGTTGCTGAGCGCTCAGTTGGCCATCGACCTGCTTAAAAAAGCTGTCGTTGGTTGCCTGAAATTTTATCGGAACTTGTTAAAAAGATGGTCAAAGTTGCTGCATTGCAACATTGCTTATCGCTGTCGACCAAAGTTAACTATTTGTTAAGTTTCCTAGTGACGCACGGTTTGGGCTGTATTAAACGTATGTGGGGAAAAGGCCAGCCGGTCTTTTATTTGTCCCGTTGCGATCAATACATTCAGAGTTTGAGATATGGCAGAGCTGGGCGCCGTTGGTCATAGTCATGCGTTTGGGTCCTCGATTGGTGGATCCGGCTTCCGTCGACCTAAGTCTTTGGACCTTCTCTTGAAGAGGGTGCTTGATATTGTAGCATCGCTTTCCGTGCTTATTCTGTTGATGCCCGCACTTTTATTGATCGCAATCCTGGTGCGGCTTGAGAGCCCCGGTTCGCCGATTTTTTCGCAGTTGCGCTGGGGAATGAATGGCAAGAAGATCCGCATCTATAAATTTCGATCGATGCGTGCAGATCTTTGCGACGCCTCCGGCGTGACGCAGACCGTGAAGCATGATCCTCGTATTACCAAGCTGGGTGCTTTCTTGCGGAAATCTAATCTTGATGAATTGCCGCAGTTGTTCAACGTGTTGATTGGTGATATGTCACTGGTTGGACCGCGCTGCCATGCAATTGGTATGCTTGCAGGTGGAATGCTCTATGAAGACCTTGTCCCGACCTATCATCAGCGTCACAAAATGCGCCCAGGTTTGACTGGCTTGGCACAGGTAAGGGGGCTGAGGGGCCCCACCGACAAGGTCTCGAAGGCGAAAGCCCGGGTCAATGCAGATCTGTACTACATCGAAAATTTCTCCTTCATCTTGGACGTGAAGATCATTTTCGGCACCATCTGGTCGGAGCTCAAGGGTGGTAAGGGATTCTGAACACCTTCGCTGGTTCGGCTGGAGATCGTTGGAGGTTCGGGATAAGGCGCTAATTTGCGGATTAAGATTGCCTGCATTCGACTGGCTGGCAGGTATCAGCTCTTTGGACGCGATAGCGTTCGGGCAATATCGATGATGTCATCACGGGCGGCTGTCGGATCATCCTTGCTCCAGGCAACACCGAGCCCGATCTTCAGATCGATCCCTGTCACCTTCTTCAGCACAACGTCCCTGCCCGGCAGATCTCCTGTCCATTCCGGTGCAAAGCCGACGCCCAGACCGGATGACACAAGCGAGATCAGCGAGAAGGTGTCGTCACAGGTATAGGCGACATTGTCATTCAGCCCATGCTCCTCGAAGGTCTCCGCAAAATAGCGCTCGGTGTAGGAGAGGTTCTGTCGCTTGAAGGCGATGATCTTCTCGGCCCTCAGATCCTCGATCGTCACTTCGTTTTTTGACGCAAGCGGATTGCCCGACGGCACTGCCAGCAGATAGCGCTCATGGGCAATCGAGAAGAAGCGCAGCGAGCCAATGTTCTCGACCGGCCGAATGAAGCCGAGGTTCAGCTTGCCGCATTCGAGCTGCCGGATGATTTCCGATGTCGAGCCATTCGAGACATGCAGGCGGATGTCGGGAAACTTCCGGCCGATGCGCGCCAGGAACGCCGGCAGCACTCCTGTCGTCGCCGGATAGATCGTGCCGATCCTGATCTCCCGCATGGTCCTGCCTCCTGCCGCACGCGCCATCTCGGCTGACAGATCCAGTTCTCCCAGCATTCTGACACAGCGATCGTAGAACACCTCCCCTGCCCGCGTCAGTTCGACCTTGCGGGTCGAGCGCGTCAGCAACTGCACCCCAAGCCCCTTTTCCAGCGCCTGGACCTGCGTGCTCAGTGCCGGCTGGGCAATGTTCACCCGCATGGCCGCACGACCGAAGTGCAGTTCTTCAGCGACAGCGACAAAATAGGAGAGTTGGCGGAGTTCCATGACCATCCTTCTCGGGCGAAAGTTCGACTGAGGTCCTGTGATAGTCAATATGGGACTGTCAGTCCGTCGATTGTCAAGCACTTATTCCTGCACCATTGACGAATGGATACTCGTAAGACAATCGGCTGGAACGTTAGACTTCTGCGCGTGGAGCTTGGCCTGTCACAGGAGCGACTTGCACTTGAGACAGATATCGACCGATCCTATGTCGGGCGTATCGAGCGTGGGACCGAAAATGTAACGGTTGCTGCACTAGATGCGATAGCCAGAGCTCTCGGCGTGCCAGTATCGAGGCTCTTTGTCGAGCCAGATGAGATCGAACCTCCGCCTCCGCTACGTTCCGGTCGTAAACGACGATCGTCTTAAAATAATAGTGATATTTGGATTTCGACTGTGATGCTGGAATTACATTGTCCAGCTTCACGTCGGCGGTTTTCATGTCCGAGGGGAATGAATCCAATGCGGTCGCTATTAGACCGCCTGCAGCCATGACGGCACTTTCTCACTGGGAACAACCAGAAGAAAGTGAGAACTGTTATGGGTATGCGTGAGCGAATGCGACGTTTGATCGTTGGTCTTTTTCCGTTGCTTGGTTTTGTGGGTGTTGTCGGTGGTGGCAGTTCGGTGGCTGCAGAGCAGCTGGTGTTGAACAGCTATGGCGGGCCTTATGAGGAGATCATCCGTTCTCGGATCATCGAGCCGTTTGAGGCTGAGACCGGCATTCGTGTGGTCTATGATGCTGTGGGGTCTTCCTCACAGGACTATGCGAAGATCAAGGCGACGGGTGGTCGTCCGGGCTTTGATGTCGTCGTCATGACCGCTGCCCAGGCACTGCAGGGGTGTCAGGAAGGTCTGCTTCAGGAACTGCCGGTTGACGTGATTGGTGAGCTTGCGGCTCTGTCGCCGCGTCTTTCTGATGCTGCCGGGCCCTGTGGGGCGGTGCATGAAGTGCAGTATATGTCGCTGCTCTATCGCACTGATCATGTCGAGGGTGTGCCATCCTCCTGGAATCTGTTGCTTGAGCCCGCGCTATCCGGTCGGGTGATCCTGCCGACCTTTCAGAATGTCATGGCGGTCAACCTGCTACAGGTGATGTCTCACATGAATGGTGGCGGACTGGTCGATGATCTCGATCCGGGTTTTGCCGCCATGGCCTCTGTGGCGCGTCAGTCGATTGGCTTTGAGCAATCCTCGGCGCTTCTTGACAGCTATATCAGGGACGGTTCCGTCTGGGCGATGCCGTTCTGGAATGGACGGGCGCAGCTGCTGGTCGATTCCGGGGCGCCTGTCGATTACGTCCGTCCCGCCGAGGGCACGATCCCGCTGATTGCGACCCTGAGCGTGCCCGTCGGTGCTGAAAACAAGGACGCGGCCTATCGCTTCATCGACTTCTTCCTGCGGAAATCCAGTCAGGAAGCCTGGGTCGAGGGCTACCGTGTCAGCAGTGCGCGCAGTGATATCACTGTGCCGGAAGAGCTTCTTTCCCGTCAGATCAGCGAGGCGGAGCTTGATCAGTTGCTTTTGCCTGATCTTACTGTCATGGCGACACGCATGCCCGAATGGTCCGAGCGTTGGGACCGTGATGTCGTGTCAGCGGCGCGTCGGTAAGGGGGCGTTATGAACAGTCTCTCTCTTGTCCTGCCCGCGGCGCTTCCGCGGGCAAAGGGACCGGCGCATCTTTATCTTGCGCTTTTCCCTTCCGTCCTGATGCTCCTGATCTTTTTTGCGCTTCCAATGGGCATGATGATCGGGCTCAGTTTTACCGATCCCGCATCCGGCCTGCCTTCGCTTGCAAGTTACCAACGCTTCTTGACCGATGGTCTGTCGCTGCCGGGTATCTTTCGCACGGTTGTGATGTCGCTTTGTGTGGCGGTCTGCGTCACGGTGCTTGGCTATCCCGTGGCCTATTATCTGGCGCGGGCACGGGGAAGGACGCGAGCGCTGGTCTTTGCTCTGGCGCTGGCACCCGAGCTCGCCGGTGTCGTTCTTCGCACCTATGGCTGGCTGATCATTCTCGAGGATCGCGGCTTCATCAATGATGCGCTCTTGCATCTCGGGCTGATTGCCTCTCCCCTGCCCCTGTCGAAGAACATGTTTGCCGTGGTTGTTGGGCTGACCCATGTGGTGCTGCCTTTCGGCATTCTGTCCTTGATGACCAGTATCCAGGGGATAGATCCCAATCTGGAACGGGCAGCCCAGGTGCTGGGTGCATCACGGATCAGCGTCATGCGCCATGTGGTCTTACCGCTTTCCGTGCCCGGTATCATCAGCTCGCTTCTCATCGCCTTCACCATGGCCGCGAGTGCCTATGCCACCCCTGCCCTTCTGGGTGGCGCGGGGTTCAAGGTGCTCGCGACGATGATCGCCGAACAGGTGCTGTTTTATGTCAACTGGCCGTTTGCGGCCGTGATGGCCAATGCCCTCTTTCTCATGATGCTCGGGGTTTCCTTTCTCGGGATCCGCTTCGAGGCACGTCGTCGCATGAGGCTGAGTGGCCGGGGAGGTGCTGCGTGATGAACCGTGTTTCCGGTCTTCTGTTCTGGGTATCGCTTGTTGCGGTCCTCGTCTTCATCACCATGCCGATCATCGTGGTTCTCGCTGCATCCTTCAGCCCGACCTCCGAGGTGACGCTCAATCCGCTCAACTGGACGCTTCGCTGGTATGGGGATCTCATGCATCCACGTTGGCTCGAGCCCTTCTGGCTCAGCGTCAAGATTGCCGTGATCGTCAGTGTGATCAGCGGATTGGCAGGACTGATGGCGGCCTATGCCATTGTCTTCGAGCGCTTTCCGAAAAGCGATGTCGTCATGTCCTTCCTGCTATCGCCGCTTTCGGTGCCGCAGATCGTCAAGGGTGTTGCGGTCGTCCTGTTCATCTCGCAACTGGGCCTGCAGCAATTCCTTGGGACGGAAGCTTTGATTGCCGCCCATGTCGTTCTGACCCTGCCATTTGTCACGCGCATGGTCGCCGGTTCGATCGCCAATTTCGATCGGGGGCTCGACCAGGCGGCCCAGATCCTAGGGGCCGGTCGTTTTGATCGGTTGCGCTATATCCTGCTGCCGCTGATCAAACCGGGGCTTTTGTCCGGTGTCACCTTCGCCTTCATCATCTCCTTCAACAACATTCCACTGTCCGTCTTCCTTGTGCGGCCGGGTGACACCACGCTGCCGATCAAGGTGATCAACCATCTTGAATACAGCCTCGATCCGGTCATGGCGGCCGTCAATGTCGCCTCGATGATCTTCATTCTGGCGGCAATCTTCATCTTTGAAAAAATCGGCGGTTTTTCCGCCCAACTCCATGGTGGAAGCAAATGACCCCACTCGATATCGAACTTCAGTCGGTCAGCAAGTCCTATGGCGCAGTGCCCGTCGTGCGTGATCTCAGTCTGTCCGTCCCGCGCGGCGAATTTGTCAGCATTCTTGGACCCTCCGGTTGCGGCAAGACGACGACACTCAACATGATTGCCGGTTTCGCCACACCGTCTTCCGGTGACATCAGGATCCGCGGCAAGAGCCAGGTGCGGGTTTCGCCCGAGCACCGCAATATCGGTCTCGTCTTCCAGAACTATGCGCTCTTCCCGCATATGACGGTCTCGGAGAATGTTGGCTTCGGCCTCAAGATGCGCAAGGTGCCGAAAGAGGAGATCGCAGGCCGGATCACGGATGCGCTTGAAAGCGTTCATCTGTCGGGATTTGCCGAGCGTTATCCGCGCGAGCTCTCCGGTGGCCAGCAGCAACGGGTGGCTCTGGCCCGCGCAATTGCGCCACGTCCCTCCGTCCTCCTCCTTGATGAGCCGCTTTCCAATCTTGACCTTAAACTCCGTGAAGCCATGCGCATCGAGCTGAAGGAAATCCAGGCAGAGCTTGGCATGACCTTTGTCTATGTCACCCATGACCAGGAAGAGGCCATGGCGATGTCCGACCGCATCATCGTCATGTGGGGTGGCGAGATTGCCCAGGAAGGACGACCGGGCGAGATCTATCGCAATCCGAAGTCGCGCTTCGTGGCCGATTTTATCGGACGATCGAACCTTATTCCCTATTCCTCCTGGAAAACGACCGGGCGCGGCACGGAGGTGATGCTGGCCGATAGCGGGATCTCGCTGGTCTCAGCGGCGAAAAAGGTGACACCGGAGACGGGCTTTGTCTGCATTCGCCCCGAACATCTGCATCTTTCAACTGCGGCCGGGGGTGGACCGAACCGGCTTGCCGGACGCCTGAGGCGGGTCGTCGATCTCGGGGCTCAATTGGAGCTTTCTGTGGAACTCGCTCCTGATCTGCTGATCACATTTGTCTGCAGCGCCTCTCAAGGTCTCGCACTGCCGGCACCTGGCGGTGAGCTCTGGCTATCGGTGGCGCCGGAGGATGTCCGGCTGCTTTCGTCCTGAAGGCTTGAGCGATCGGCCGCGCCTATCAATGGCGGCCGATCGCTATTGGAGCGCCGGGCAAGGACGGACTTAAGGTTTGGCAACGGCTGGATGCCGTATCGGTTGAGGGCTTCCTCGCCGCATCTCAAGGAGACAGGACCATGATGCTCAAGGAAAAGATCCACGCGACGCAAAACTCCACCAATGTCTGCGCTGAGGTCGAGGGATTCGATTTTCAGAACTATGATGACCGGGATATCGCCGAGCTGCGCCGGCTTTGGCTTGAATATGGTGTGCTGCGGTTCAAACAAACGCACATCTCCGACGGCGATCAGGTGCGTTTCTCGCGGCATTTCGGTGACTTTGTCATTCACCCCAAGCAATTGCAGGAAGGCGGGCACCCCACCCATCCGGAAATCCTGGTGATTTCCAACCAGATGAAGGACGGCAAGCCGAGCGGTGCGCTCGGCAATAGCGAGGCCACCTGGCATACCGACACCTGGTTCTATGAGCGTCCGCCGGCCGGCGCCATCCTGCGGGCCATCCAGGTCCCGCCTTCAGGTGGAGACACTTACTTCCTCTCCACCTATCTCGCCTATGAGAGCTTGCCCGAGGCGCTTAAGAAGGCCGTGACCGGCCGACAGATCTTCTTCCAGAATGTCTATGACAAGACCGGCAAGCTTCGGCTCAACAAGCAGGAGCCGAAGTCAAAGGACTTCCGCGAATGGGATGGTGTCGTTCATCCGCTTGTCCGCACCCATGGCGAAACCGGCCGCAAGGCGCTTTATCTCGGCGGCACGATCGAGGGCGCCTGGATCGTCGGCATGCCGCAGGACGAGAGCTTCGGCCTGTTGCAAGAGCTTTGGGAGCACACGACCGGCCAGAGCGACATCTTCGTCCAGTCTTGGGAGGAAGGCGATATCATGATGTGGGACAATCGCTGCACCATGCATCGCCGTGACGGCTTCGATCCCAACACCATCCGCATCATGCATCGCACGACCACGTCGGGCGAACGTCCGGTCTGAGTGGCCAAGTCTAAGTGGGGCGGGAATGCGAGAGCAGGAGAAGACGATGCGAACAGACTATCAGGTCGAGCCCAACCAGCCTCCTTTGTCGAAGGCGCTCACTGACCTGCTCTCGCAGACCGAAACCGCCACGATCGGCCATGTCGAACATTTGGGTTTCGTCGGAGACGGCATCTTGCCGATCACGCCGGCACGGGTGTCGGGCCAGGCTTTGACGGTTGCAGCACCGGGTCGCGATGGTGCTGTGATCTACAGGGCCATTGATCTCATTCAGCCCGGCGACATCATTGTCATTTCCCGGGTCGACCGGGATGACATTGCCTGTGTCGGCGGCGGTGTTGCGCTTGCCGCTCAGGCGCGGGGAGCTGCGGGCATCATCATCGACGGTCCGGCAACCGATCTTGAGGAAATCATCGCGGTCGGTTTGCCCGTCTGGTGCCGTGGTCGATCATCACGGACCACCAATCGCAAGATCACGGTGGGTGGTTCGATCAATGTGCCGATAGCCTGTGGCGCTACCGCTGTCCTGCCAGGTTATGCCGTGCTCGCCGATCACGAAGGGGTATTCGTGGCCGAGCGGCAGCGCATGGAGGCGCTCGCCTGCTTTGCCATCGAGCGACAGAAGCGTTCACTCCGATTGCGGGCTCACCTGGCTGACGGCCTTTCGATCTTTGATTTTGAAAGTGAACCAGTTTCATGAACATCGCACTCATCCAGATGAATTCCCAGCCGGATCGTTCGGCCAATCTCGCCCAGGCTCTGCGTTTGATGCGCGACGCCTGTGCTGGGTCAAAGCCTGATCTCCTGGTCTTGCCGGAGCATTTCGACTGGACCGGTGGGACGCCGGATGAGAAGCGACAGGCGGCTGATCTGGTGCCCGGTGGTGAGGCCTATGAAATGGTTCGGACCTTTGCCCGCGAGGGCGGTGTCGCCATTCATGCCGGCAGCCTGTTGGAGCGCCGTCCCGATGCGAGTACGATTTTCAACACTTCTGTGGTCTTTGATGCCTCAGGGACGGAGATTGGCCGCTATCGCAAGATCCATCTCTTCGACATCACGGCACCAGATGGCAAAGTCTATGCTGAGTCAGCCGTGGTCGCAGCGGGAGATGGGCTGCTTGTCTATGAGATAGGTGGGTTCAGGGTCGGTTGCGCGATCTGTTATGATCTACGCTTTTCTCGGCTGTTTGATCATCTGGCAGGGTTGGATGTCGATCTGATCATCCTCCCAGCCGCCTTCACGCAGCAGACCGGCAGAGATCACTGGGAGGTCTTGTGCCGAGCGAGGGCGATCGAATTTCAGTCTTACTTCCTGGCTTGTGGCCAGTGTGGCAGCTACCGCGCTCCCAACGGAGAGGAGCGCTTGATGTACGGGCATTCCATGGTGGTCGATCCCTGGGGACGTGTGATTGCAACGGCGGATCGGGAGGTCGGCGTGATTAATGCTGTACTCGACCGGGCAGTGGTCGACAGGGTGCGTGAGATGATCCCCATGGCCAAACATCGGCGGGATCTCAAGTCGATGTCGGTCGTGTCTACTTCGATGGATCGATCGTAGGCCGTCGGGTTGAAGCGGACAGGGGCAGATTCGATTTGCCAATCGAGCTGGTCGTTGCGCCTCGAGCGGTGCCACGTCGGATGCGAATTACTGCCCGGCATCGGCGGAGGGTGATCGAGCCCGAATGCCGTGCGAGCTTAGGTCAGCCTTATCCATAGCCTTTACTGTATGGGTGGCTTTCATCGGCGCCTGTTTCCTTGTGGCCGGCACCCTTGTTGCTATCATGGATTGATGACCATTCGCAGATTCGTTCGTTTTGCCGCCTGGACGGGGTTGGCCCTCATCGTCTTCGTCACATTGGTACCGATTGAGGCGAGACCACCCACCATCACCTCGAACAATCTCGATCGTGCACTCGCTTTTCTCGGTATGTCGGCATTGTTTGTCATCGCCTATCCGCGCCGGGTCCTTTCCATAACCGTCGTGCTTTTCTTCGCCGCGTTCGTGATCGAGCTGGTTCAGTTCGCCTCCAAGACGCGACACCCTGAGTTTCAAGATGCCGTGGTCAAGGCGCTCGGTGTGCTTGTCGGGGTCGCTGCCGGCTGGTTCACCAACTACCTGTCGCGCAGGGGTGCGAAGTCGCCTTAGTCTGGCAGCGTGACGCGGGGCGGACAATTGTCACCCTTGAGCCCAGCATGATGTCCGGGGACCAAGCGAACCGGATCAAGTGAGAGATTGGCTCGATGTCGACACGATCAGTCTACGAACTCGTTTGGTTGGAGCCTTGCTTGTGGATGCGCGTTTTTCGTTGTCGCACTCTCTCGTTACGGCTCCTATCCACCTCCTGCACCCTTTGATGCTGATACCACGCCCGATTTCAGTTTGCGCACGGCAACCATCGACGCGAAGGATAAAGAGTGAGCATAGTTTCTGAGAATCCCCCTTTTGGCATTGCCTTGCGGATCTTGTCCGGTTGTCTCTTTGCCGGCATGTCGATCTGCATAAAGGCGATATCGACCGAGGTACCCGTCGGAGAAATCGTCTTCTTTCGCTCTGCGTTTGCACTGATCCCTCTTGTGATCTTTTTATGGATCCGCGGTGAGTTTCCGCATGGTCTCTCGACAAGGCGACCTCTGGGACATCTTCTTCGCTCAAGCCTGGGTGCCGCCGCCATGTTTGCGTCATTCGCTTCGATTGCGAGACTACCCCTCGCTGAAGCAACGCTGCTCAGCTACCTGTCGCCGACATTCACCAGCATCGCGGGCGTTCTCCTGTTGTCGGAACGGGTGACGGTCTGGCGCGTCGGCGGTGTCGTTCTAGGGCTCGCAGGCGTTCTCATCCTGGTTTGGCCTGAAATGGGAAACACGAGTTTCAGCGGCGACCGGCTATGGGGATATGTCTTTGGACTGCTGATGGGTGTACTGACTGCTTTTGCGCTGATCATGGTGCGCAGTCTCAGCCGGACAGAGAATCCGGGCGCAATCGCCTTTTACTTCGTCATCGCGTCCATGCTCGGCGGCATTGCATCCATTCCTTTTGGCTGGATGGCGCCGGACATGTATCAGCTCATCATGCTTGTTCTTGCGGGGCTGTTCGGAGGTTTTGCGCATATCGCCATGACGTTGGCGTTCCGGCACGCGGAGGCTTCGTTGCTCGCGCCTTTCGAGTATCTTGCAATCACCTGGCCGATACTCGCCGACATGCTCTTGTTCGATGTGGCGTTGTCCCACGCTTTTCTGAGCGCGCTTCCGCTTGTTCTCGGCGGTGCGGCGATGGCCGCAGTCGACGGCCGGCGGCGACGTGTTCCAAACGTAGTGGATACACCCGGCCGAAATGCCTGACGATCGCCAAAGTGGACCGGTCCTCAATGCGATCTTCTTCAAAGCCGAAGATGAACACTCAGGGCTTTCATTGTGCGGCTTACGAAGAGAAATGGCAGCCCAATCTTCTAAAAGGGAAGCTCGACGGTTTCACGGATCCTCTTTGCTCCCTCGATGAGGATCGACTTGAGCCGCTCTGCGTCCTGTGCCGGTAGCATGCCCGCCCCGGTTCGAATGGCGTCCTGCGATGCGGAGCCGCGCTCCCAAGCTTGCATGTAGACGAGCGCCAGATCGGCAGATCGCCGAGTCTGCAGCAGGGCGTCGAAGAGCAGACCAGCTTGACGAATGTCCTTGTTGCGTTTCATCAGGCCTTGTTCGTTCGTGTGCCGTCGACTGGCAACGATGAGCTTATGGACCGCATACCGCGACGGATCAGGGACAACGACCGGGATCCCGCTGCGGTGTAGCAGCATTGTCCTGACCGGATCGCGGATCAGGAAATCGAGAAAACGTAAGGGATCCGCGCTGGCGCCACCGAGGGCCGGAATCCTTGCCGGCTGGTCGATGTCATCGTCCGAACCACGGTTAGACGTCAGGAACTCAACCCGGTAACCCCCGGCATTTTGGAACGCCGTCGAAGCAGCAGATCCTGAACGATGGGAGACTGGTCGGAAGCTGGGGTCCACATCCTGTAGCAGCTCGACTAACGGAGGCAGGCTATCTTCTACTTCACGGCTGATGGCGTAGTCTTGGGCAATATCTGCGTCCCCAGTTAAGATTGCTGCCATGGGGAGACGGATTCCCAGCAGCCCTGAATAGCACTGAAAGGCCACCGTCCCGATAAGCACGCCTCTCAGCCGAAAAAGGCCAGCCTCGGCAAGGGCCCCGACTATGTCACCGGACATGGCATCGGGGGCGATCATTCCACCCTCACGCGTCAAGGTGTTGACCAGGCGCCTCCGGGCGCGCAAATCGTCCTTGTCCCGCTTATGATCTGCTACGCGCTGAGATAGAACGGGGTCATCGGCCGGACCGACATATCGGCGTTTCGTGCCACCATGACCGTCTGGGATGTCGAAGTACCAGTATTTGCGCCCCTTGATGTTCGCCGGGGTGAACCGGCCCGTTGAAGGAAAATCGGCTGTCCAAGCGGCGTCAAACGAGCGCTGGTCCAGCTCCGCAAGCATCGTTTGGTACATGAGGTCTATCGACTTCATGGCCTTGCTCCACCGGTTATACTGTTTTTCAAAAACAGTATAACCGGTGCTTGGACGAGGTCAAGTTGGCTGCAGTGGTGGGCTTCAGGACGCGGCAGCGATCGCATCGAAACGCCAGAGGCGAGGTCCCTCCTCTGACCCGTTCCCAGAGTATCAGCTCTAAACGAGGCGATGTCCGGTTGTCGGATCGAAGAGGTGAAGGTCGTCGGAAGCGACATCGAAACCGAGCAGTTCGTCTTGCCTGACGCGTAGCGAGGCCGGCACGGACACGCAGAGTTCATTTGAGCCAATGTTCAGCGTCAAGAGCCGCGTTTCTCCATGAAACTCATTGCGCTCGACCCGTCCTCTGATTTGACCATGATCACCACTCAGACGAAGCGCACCGGGCCTGATGCCGACGGTGACCGGGCCGGGTCTGACTTGAACAGGTGTGGGCAGAGCGATGTGATCATCAACGAGTTTCTCACCGGCCGTATCGAGCGACAGGAAGTTCATGTTCGGCGTGCCGATGAAGCCGGCCGCAAACACAGTGGCCGGCTTCTGGTAGATTTCGTCCGGCGTTCCCATCTGTTCGATCCTGCCGTCCTTCATCAGGACGATCCGGTCGGCAAGCGTCATCGCCTCAAGCTGATCATGGGTGACATAGATGCTGGTTGTCTTCAGATCGCGGTGCAGACGGGCGATTTCGACGCGCAGGCTGCCCCGCAGTTTGGCATCAAGGTTGGAGAGCGGCTCGTCGAACAGGAAGACCTCGGGCGTCTTGATCATGGCACGCGCAATTGCCACGCGCTGTTGCTGGCCGCCTGACAGTTCCGTCGGTTTGCGGGCGAGATAGACGCCGAGCCCCAGCGCCTCGACGACCGGTGAGAGGCGCTGTTCAATGGCGGCCTTGGGCGTGCCTGCCCGCTCAAGCCCGAAGGTGATGTTCTCGCGCACGCTCATATGCGGATATAGGGCATAATTCTGGAAGACCATGGCGATGCCGCGGTCGCCAGGATCGCGGTCATTCATCCGCTCGCCACCGATGAAGAGATCACCGCCGGAGATGTCTTCGAGGCCGGCAATCATGCGCAGCATGGTGGACTTTCCGCAGCCGGATGGGCCGAGGAAGACCACGAATTCATGATCATCGATCTTCAGATCGAAGTCGCGCATGACTTCCAGCGCGCCATAGACTTTGCGGATAGCCCGGCATTCGACAGTGGCCATCACTTGCCCTCCCCGTCCACGATGATCTGCAACTTCACATCTTCCGGCCGGCCTTCTGCTGCACGCTCGAAGGCTTCAATCGATTGCTCGAACCCATAGGTGCCGGATACCAGGGGCTTGAGATCAACCTTGCCGGCGGCGATCAAGGCCAGCGCCCGGTCAAAGACATTGGCGTAACGGAAGACGGTCTCGATGCGGCATTCGCGAAAGCAGGCGGCTGCAAGGTCGACGGCGACAGGTTCGGGCGGCAAGCCGACAAGCACCACCGTGCCGCCCGGTCGAACCAGTTTGAACAGGTCCTTGATGGCGCCAGCCGCGCCAGAGCATTCAAAGACGATATCCGCACCCCAGCCGTCCGTTTCCTTGTTGACCGTTTCGACGAGGTCGACCTGCTTGAGGTTGACCCCGGTGATGCCGCCATAGCTTTCGGCAAGCTTCAGCTTGGTTTCGGAGAGATCCGAAATCAGCACGCGCGAACAGCCACCGGCAAGAGCCGCAAGTGCGACCATGATGCCGATCGTGCCGCAGCCGGTCACCACGGCTGTGTCGCCTGGGGTGATCTTTGCGCGGGCTGCGGCCTGCATGCCAACCGCAAAGGGTTCGACCATCGCGCCTTCCGCAAAGGAGACGTTGTCCGGCAGCTTGTAGGTGAAGCTTGCCGGGTGAACCGTCTCAGGTGTTAGCACCCCGTGCACCGGGGGCGTTGCCCAGAACGTCACGGCCGGATCGACATTATAGAGGCCAAGCCGCGAGGCGCGTGATTTTGCGTCGGGAATGCCGGGCTCCATGCAGACGCGGTCACCGGGCTTCAGATGGGCGACATTGGTGCCCACTTCTGTGACCGTCCCAGCCGCCTCATGGCCGAGCACCATGGGCTCGTTGACGATGAAATCGCCGATGCGGCCATGGGTATAGTAGTGAACGTCGCTGCCGCAGACGCCAACGGTGTGGATGCGAATGCGGACGTCGTCCGGGCCCATCTCCTGGGGTAGATCGATGTCGCGCAGTGAGAGTTCGCCGACACGCTCGAGGACAAGTGCTTTCATGGGATTATCAACCTTGATCGGATTTCTTGGAAAAAGCGGCATTGAGGCCACCGGCCAGGACCCCGAGCAGGATCAGGGGTGGCAGGGACAAAAGGACGACGGCAGCGTTCAAGATGCCCCAAGGCACGTTCATGCCGAGCTGCGACATCTCCGAGGCGATGATTGGCAAGGTCTTGGCCTTTGAGGTCGTGAGCATCATCGCGAGCAGGAACTCATTCCAGACGAGCACGAAAGAAAAGGCGATGGCGCCAAAGACCTGGAAGCGTGCGATGGGCAGCGCGATGCGGAAGAAGGTGGCGTAAGGACCCAGACCATCGACGCGGGCGGCCTCTTCCACATGCAGGCTGACACGTTCGAATGCCGGCACAGACAGCCAGATGGTGATCGAGGCCGTCACGATCAGATAGGTCACGATCAGCGACAGGCGGGTATCGTAGAGATCGAGCCCAAGCCAGATGACCAGCATGGGAATGGCAATCGCAACCGGTGGCAGGAAGCGCAGCGACAGGACGAAGAACTGTGCTTCCGCGGTGATCCGGTTCTTGAAGCGGGCGATGACATAGGCGGCTGGAACACCGATCACGGCGCCGAGCACGACTGCACTCGAGCAGATGATCAGCGAATTGACGAGGGCACGGGCGACTGATCGGCGGTTGAGCACATAAGCCATATTGTCCCACACCGGCTGAAAGAACAGCTTCGGCGTCGAGACCAGGAGGTCGGCATTGGTCTTGAAGGCGTTGAGCAAGGTCCACAGAAGCGGCAGCACGACGAGCGCTGCGGCCAGAACCAGAAGCAGCCTGAGCAGAAGGGTCGAGAACTTCATCGGTTCAGCCTCTTCCAGGTAAAGGTGAAGGTGACGATGGTCAGCACCATCATGATGACGGCCATGGAGGAGGCGTAGGAGATCTTGCCGGCTTCGATGAAGCCTTGCGAATAGGCATACATGTCGAGTGTCTCGGTGGAGATGCCGGGGCCGCCACGGGTCATGACATAGACGAGGTCGAAGGAACGCAGGCTCTCGATCGCCTTGACGAGAAGCAGGCTGATCAATGGCGCTTTCAGCATGGGTAGGGTGACGAAACGATGGATCTCGAAACGGGTGGCGCGGTCGATGCGCGCAGCTTCCAAAGGCTGCGGCGGCAGGGATTCGAGGAGCTTCAGGATGATCACGGCAAAGAACAGGCCCCACTGCCAGACATCGACAAAGGCAACGGCGAGAAGCGCGCCAAGCGGCGTCGACAGGATATCCGGCGTGACGCCGGTGATCTCGCGCACCGGCCATGTCAGCGCGCCGTAAAGCGGGTGGAAGGCAAACTTCCAGACGAAGGCTGCGCAAACACGCGGCAGGAGAACGGGAATGATGAAGAGCACGCAAAGGACGTTGCGCGCCCTGGGGCTTGCCGCTTCGAACATGGCAATACCGAGAGCGAGCCCCGTCACCATGGTCGCGGTGACGCTGATGATCTCCCATTTGAACGACACCCAAAGCGCATTCAAGAAGCGGGCATCGGAAAACAGAGCCAGATAATTGGCGAACCAGACATAGTCTGCCTCGGGTGCAGAAAGGGTCCGGTTCTGAAGCGATATGTTGATCGCATAGATCGTCGGCACCAGGGCCAAGATGATCAAGATGCCCAGGGTCGGGCCCAAGAAGACATAAGGCAGCGAGCGGCCGCGGCGCATGGCAGATCCTTTGATGGAAAAAAGGGGCGCGTCGGGGGACGCGCCCGAGTTGGCTGCTTGGGGGGCCTTAAAGTTTGGCGGCGAAGGCTTCCAGTTCGTCAAGCGTCGCCTTGATATCGGTGCGGCTGCCGGTGATCAGCTCTTCGAGCATGATGCCCCACTGATTGCCTAGCTCCTGCCAGCGCGGATCCTGCCAGAATGTGACGGTGGTCTTCTCACCGGTCGCAGCCATTGCGTCGGCGAGGTTCTGACCAAATGTCGTCGCATATTCCGGGCTCTGATAGGTGCTGGTGCGCGTCAACTCGCCCGGCTGGCCGGCGGCAAGGCGACGGGCCTCCTGCTCCTTGGAGGTTGCCCAGGCAACGAAAAGACCGGCGCAGGCCTTTTCCTCATCCGTGGCATTGGCCTTGGAGGCGATCGCAAAGCCATGAGCGTAACCGCCACCCGGCAGCGGCGATGGCGGAACCGAGAAGGCGACCTTGTCTGCGACCTGGCTCTGCGCCTTGTCGACCGACATGCCGCCAAGGGGTGCGGATTCGATGATGATCGCGACCTTGCCGGAACGGAAGGCGCCGGTCGATTCATCCCAGGAGCCGGTCTGCGTGCCTGGAGCCGAATATTTGAAGAGTTCCAGATAGGTCTCGGTCGCCTTCACGGCTGCATCCGAGTTGAAGGCTGGCTTGCCATCCTTGAACCACTCGCCACCATTGGCCTTGAAGAAGGGCATCCAGCGCCAGACATTGGCGCCCGAGCCGCGCTGGCCGCGAAGTGCTGTGCCATAGACACCATTTGCCGGATCATGCAGCTTCTGGACGGCTGCGAAATATTCGTCCCAGGTCTTGGGCGGCTCGATGCCTGCCTTTTCGAGAAGATCAGTGCGATAGACCATCAGGTCGCCGCCGCCCTGGACGGGCGCAAACCACTGCTTGCCGTCATAGGTGGCTGCCGCCCGCATGCCCGCGTCGAAGTCGTTGTAGTCGTATTCGGCCGGGTAGAAGCCATCAAGGGGCACGATCCAGCCCGATGACGCAAACAGCGCCAGATTGGCTTCGTCGACATAATAGACGTCGAAGCTGCCAACGGTTGATGCGTCGGCCTGCGACTTGGCGCGGCGATCGTTTTCGTTGAGATAGCTGATCTCGAAGCCGGCACCGGAAAGCGCCTCGAACTCGTCGACATAGTCTTCGAGAAGCGTCAGACCGTCGCGCGGCTGCGCCAGGATGCGGACGTCATCCGTGCATTGTGCGGCGGCAAAAGCGTTCGAGGCGGCAAGTAGGGCGATGACCGCGCAGCCTGCGCGGAGAGCATTCAGTGTCATGATTTCCTCCCTTGATGGCAACTCCCTTGCCATCGACGGGGGCACTTTTGCCGAAGAGGACGGTGCGAACTAGTTGGACTTCGACGCAGAAATGATACTATTTTGACATTTGTGCAGCACAACATGGACACTTGCATGCCTATTGCACCAGATTTTCCGCAGTCTCCCTCCGAGACCTTCACCGCCACCCGCGAGCAGATCGTGCTCCCCGGAGGCGCCTCCTATCTCATCCGCCGCGACGATTACCCCAATCCAATCTGCATCTGGAATTATCATCCCGAATGGGAGATCCATTTCATTCCAGACGCCAGTGGCTTTGCCTATGTCGGCGACTATATCGGCCCCTTTCGGCCTGGACATCTGATGCTGACCGGCACCAATCTGCCGCACAACTGGATTACCCCCGGTGCTCCGCCGCTCCCCGGTCGCGACATGGTCCTGCAGTTTGATGCCGATGCCTTGATTGGCGTGCGGGCCGTCTGTCCCGAATTCGACGTCCTTCACCGGCTTAAACCGCTTGCGCAGCGTGGGATAGAAATTCTGGGCAAGGAAGCCAGATTGATTGGCCACATGATCCTTGAGCTCCATGCGGTCGGCCATCGGGGCGGACTGGGCCTTTTCCTCGAGATCCTGGAGGCAATCGATGCAGCACCTGAAAAGCGTCTGCTGGCTAGTGAACATTTCATCTCGATCTACAATCAGGTGTCGGATCGAAGACATCGGCGCATCGACCAGGCCATTCAGATTCTCCAATCGGATCCTGGCGCGCAAATGCACGAGGTGGCGCAAAAAGTCGGTTTCGAGCCTTCCGCTTTCTCGCGCGCCTTTCGTCGCCTGACCGGCATGAATTTTTCCGACTACAGTCGCTCCGTTCGGGTCTGGCGGGCACGAACGCTTCTGAGCGAGACCCAGACATCTATTACCGATATCTGCTTCGAAGCCGGCTTCAACAATCTGTCGAATTTCAACCGCACCTTCCGTTTTGAAACGGGGCTCACGCCGCGTGCCTATCGAAAGGCGGCAAGGATCAGGGCGAAGTCGCTTCTTTGATCTTCAATCTGGGCGCGAGCTCATTCGATGTGTTGACCGACGTCAGATGACGCTGGAGCTTCAGCGTTCTTCGCCAAGTCTTTGCCAAGACTTCGCCTTTGAAACCTCCGGGGTCCGCTATCATCCGCTCCTGTCGCGGTCAAAACGCATTCGGGAGGAACTAGTCACATGCCTGCCAATCAGGTCGTTTCACATCTCACCTCAAATTTGCGGTTCAGCCCGCATCGGACCGAGCCCGTTGTGCTTGACGAAACTCAGATTGCCGCAAGTGGCGCAGGCTTGTCGGTGGCGGAAGTGCATGCCGCGCTGGATCAGGCCTGGACGGATCTCCAAAACGGGCGAGCGCTCGGGCACAAGTCCGTACTGTCGCTTCCCGAGGACGAATTCTGGCAGGACGCCGGTCTTGAAACCCGACCCGTGGAGTTTGCAGGTGAGAGGCTCGGTTGGAAACTCTCCTGTCTCTATGGGGCAAACCCCAATTTTGCCGGGGTCAAGGTCATCGGCGCCAATGCCTTCAACCGGCTTTTGGGCCTTCGGCGCTCGCGATCAACCTATATTCTCATGGAGAAACTCACCATGCAGCCGCTCGCAATCGTCGATGCGACTGCGCTTTCGGCGGCGCGCACAGGCGCATATGCATCAAAGGTGCTTGGCCTTTGTCCGATCGAAACAGACGGTATCACTGTGTTCCTGTTCGGCGCGGGGCCAATCGCCATGGCAATTCTTACTTCACTCGCCGAACGTGCAGCGCCTCGCATTGCCCGCGTCTATCTCAAGGCTCTGAGATTCGAGAGCGCAACAGCGCTTGTGGCATCGCTGTCAGCAACCCTGCCCTTTGATCTCGTCGCGGTCGAAGACAATCGCGTTCTTTCTGACGCCGATTTTGTGGTCACAGCCACCAATTCCGACAAGCCCGTTTTCGAGGATGATGAGCTCAGGCGTGACGCCTGTCTTCTTCATCTGGGAGGCGATGAGGTGCCGGTTAAGACTTTGCGGCGGGTCCTGCGGCAAGGTCAGGTCGGCTGTGACGATCTGGAGACGGTCTCCCGACGGAACTCGCAGAGCCTTGCCCTGCAGTTCTCGAGGACCGGCTCTTCGCTCGAGGCACTCGGGCCCCATCTTGGCATTCTAGAGCTATCAAAGACATCAGACTGGCATCTTCAGCCAGGTACGCCGCTTTCTGTCACCTGTGTGGGACTGCCGGTGCTTGACCTTTATGTGGTGGCAGCGCTGTTTCAGAAGTATCGCGCAAATTTTCAGACTGCGTGATGGATAATTGCGCATCAGATCTGGCTTGAAAGGCAGGACATCATGTCAGCCATGACAGAACGCCTTGCAAGACATGCGCTTCAAATCGATGTCGAGGCCAGCGACGCGCAGCTGAAAGAGATCGCGCTTTGCTGCGTGCTTGATCTTGTGACGGCCGCAATTGCTGGAGCTGGGACAACATCACCGCATGCAGCCCTTGGTCTCATCGACATGCATGGCACGGGGGATGCGCCTGTCTGGTTTGACGATCGCCAATCTTCCCTCTCGCTTGCCTTGCTGCATAACGGTCTTTGCGCCTCCTGCCTCGACTTGGATGACGGCAATCGGGCAGCCCGCGGCCATCCTGGTGCCAGCGTCATTCCAACCGTGCTGACCCTTGGCGCAAGTCTGCCAGAGGTCTGGGGATCGGCGATCCTGTCGGCGCTCATCGCCGGATATGATGTCGGGATTCGGATTGCAGCCTCGCAACGGCCAGACGCCATCGCCACCCGTCAGACCGGCCGGTGGGCAGCCTTTGCAGCTTGTGCAGCTGCCGGGCGCCTTCTTGGGGTCTCGCACAGGGTTCTGTCGGAGGGGCTGGCGATTGCCGGCGTTCTGGCTCCGAACCAGCGCGCCAATGGCAGTTCCGGTTATTCCAGCGCGACCGGCAATCTGGTCAAGGAGGGGATCGCGTTTAGCGCACGGACCGGGCTTGAGGCGCTTTTCCTGGCACAGCGTGGCTTTACCGGTCCAATCGACCTCCTTGATCATGACCGCTTTTATGACCAGGATCGGCTGATGGCTGATCTTGGTCATCGGTTCGAGATCTTGGACACCTATTTCAAGCCCTATGCCTGTTGTCGCTACATTCATCCAGCTCTTGATGCGCTGAGCCAATTGATGCACGGCCATGGTGTCGTCGCCGATGACATCGAACGGATGGACGTTTACACTTTCTCTCAGGCGCTGCGACTGGCCAACAGCTGCGCGCCTCAAACACTGGTCGGTCTGCAATACAGCCTTCCGTTCTGTCTGGCGGTTCTGGCCGTCGAGGGCGAAGAGGCATTCCTGCCTGTCTCGGAGAATCTGCTCTTTCGCAAGGATCTGGTGCGGTTGGCTGAGAGGGTCATTCTCTCCATCGACGAGGAGGCGGAGGCACGTTTCCCCCGCGAGACCATGGCCAAACTACGGCTCACCTTGAGATCCGGCAGGAAGCTTTCGAGTGCATTGACGGCGCCCAGGGGTGATCCCAGGGAACCGATGGACCGCGCGTATCTGACATTGAAGCTTCGTTCGGTGCTCACCAATCGCGGTATCTCCGAGCTATACAGCCGCGCAATTGACGCCGTTGAATGTCTCGGCAGAGGCAATCCATCACCTGTCTTCGCGTTGCTGAGTGCCAGCCTCAAGCGGACGTGACCAGTGCAACCGGAGGGGAGGCTGGATTCGCAAACATTGGCAAATTGCGATCATTGTCACAGGCTGGCCGGCGGTCTAACCTTGGTGTCGCAGCATGCTCGACAGATGTTTCAAGCTATTGGGGGCTCTTGAGGACGACCATGGCCAAGCGCGCGCAAAAGACCGATGAACAGAAGGGCGATGAGGTTCTTCGCCGCCTGCTCAATACGCCCCCCGAGCCAAAGACCGGCAAGACGGTCTTGCCAGAATCCGACGGCCATAGCGAAAATGCCCAACCACTCGAAAACAGAGCACATTAGGCTTCGGGCCGGCCATCCTCCATCGGGTCTCGTCGACTACTTCATGACATTGTCGATACGCTCCGTCATGTGACAGGCGGATCTGTAGCTGACGTCAAGCATGCGGTGCAGCTGATTGGCATTCATGCGGTAGCGGTAGGCGCCCATGAGATGGGCGGCGAGAACCCATTTGTGCAAAGGGATGTTGGAGCCTTCCAGCACGGTTCCCACGGTGACCGAAAAAGGCTTGCGACATTCCTTACACTTGTAGAGGCCGGGCCGGGTCGACTTGCCGGCAAATTTCATGATCCGGAACTTGTCGCCATTGCCGCAATGCGGACAGATCGGACCTTTTGGCCAACGGAGCTTTTCCAGGTGTTGGCGTGCTGTCTCGGGATCGTTGTAGAGATCAATCGTAAGGTCAAACATCCGCTGTGTTCCGGCCTAGAGATATCCGCGCTGGTCATCAGGTCCCGCCAGCACTGCGGCGGCAGGTTGTCGTAATACACCGTCCCCGAAGGTCGGCAGAAAATCAAGTTCGTCGTCTGATATCGGCAGCGCGGTCCGGGCGCTCTTGAGATCGCGGACCTCAATACTGACAATGTGCCGCTCACCCGTACCGGACCGTCTGGCCGGTCAGCCTGTGTCCAGCCCCAAGAACTTTCGCCTTTGCCTGATGGCGGCACCGAGATTGCCTGTGTATGTGAACCTCGATCAACTCCTGATTTTGATGACCAGAGAGGAAGATTTGCTGCGAGACAATCCGGCCCTTACCGACCGGGAAAGATGGACGCGAAATCGCAGGGCTCGAAACGATCGGTAAGTTTTCGGCTGCCACTGACATCGAAGAACGGGTCTCGATTTTGGTATCGAGCCTATTTGTCCCGTTCGATATCATGGGCCAGATGGGTGGAAAGTCTCATCTTTGGCGACTTCCCCTGCCCTGCCCTCCCCTCCTCCCCTGCCTTGTCCTTGCATGGCACGTCCTCAACGAGCGAACCCCAGAGATTGCTTTGCGCCACGCTGTGGTGAACCGATGCGCGGTTATTGCCGTCATCATAAGGCTAGCTGCATGAGGCGATTTGTCCTCGGACGACAAAACTTCGAGCCTCTCCCTTTTTGCAGATGCGAAACATGTATGCGCCAAGCGCTAGACGTCCTCAAGCGCTTGGCGGTCATGCCGGACACGATCCGCCTCGTCTATCTTGTTTTCATTTCTGCAATCCAGGAGCCACACCGTGTAAGAGCACCCCATCAGATACAACCAGCCGACCGTCTTTGTAGACATGGCGGATCCTGGAAATGTTGTGCGGCTCTGCGATGACGATATCGGCTCGTCTCCCGACTTCGAGCAGTCCTCTATCGGCGAAAAGCTCGGGAAAGACACGGGCGACGTTTCCCGTGGCAAGTGCAACAACCTGCGGCAGGCTCCAGCCGTTTTTTCTCGTTGTCCGGTGAAGCGCAGAGCCGATGCTATCCCAGTCGCCGCCGGCATAATCCGTGGACAGGGTATCGATGAGACCTGCATCGACAAGCGCGTCGAGATTGTCAGGTTGGTTTCGAAACCGGGTATCGATCATGTCGAGGGTCGAGACGTCGATTGTAACACCAAGCGCTTTCAGCTCTCGCGCATAGGTGCATGCCTCCTCTGGCAGGAAAGACGGATGATTGGCATGGGCTGCCACCATCCGGGCCTTCGGATAGGCCTTGGCGAGGGCTATCAGTGTCGTCGCGGTTGGCAAGGCATGATGAAAGATCGCCGGTAGCTGCAATTGTGCTGATGCCGCGGCGATCTCTTCAAGACCAAGCCTTGCGCAGTGGACGGGGGCGAGCACCTTCATGCGCAGGAGGTTGCCGAGCGCGCGGGAGGTGAGATCGATCGCGTGCTCATCGAGCAGTTCATGAAGTGCTGCCTCGCTGATCCTCATCTTGCCATCGAGGTTTCGCCCAAGCACCGCTTCTTTCAATTGGCGTGCCAGATGTGCAGAGATCCTGACCCCCGTCCTTTCTTCGATGGCATCAGGGATAAAACGATAATCCTGGGCACCACCGCCGAGTGTTTGCCCGCCACCAGCTTCGCCAAGCACCCTGCAACCCCTTGAAACAAGCTCCTCGAGCCGGGCTGATCGATGACGTGGTGTGAGCCCTTGCCCATCGATCTGGTCGGCTGCTGCAAGGCTATGCGGTGTATGAGCACTCGTCATGTGGATGTCGAGCGCATGGGGCTCGAGCGCTCCGTCTCGTTCTTCCGACAGGGCGAGCCCGCAGACATTGATGAGTGATGTCGTTCCCGACAGGAGATGCCGATTACGTTGATATCTGACGTCATCGAGTGAAAGAGGTAGAGAGCCGCTCGGCATGGACGGGCCTGCGATCGTGGCATGGGCATGACCATTGATGAAGCCTGGCAGCATCAGATACCCCTTGGTCGAAACGACGGTCTCGCCATTGCTCGCTTCGATCGGCGCTTGTGTGATTTCGACGATCATGCCGTCTCGGATCCGTATCGATGCGCTCTCAAGATGCGTCTTGCCATCGCCGGTAATCAGGCTGCCTCCTTCAAGGACAAGCTGTGATCCGGAGCGGTTCTGTATGCGGGTCATGATGTATCCCTCTCAAGGTCGGGATCTGTTCGATCAAGCGCATAGCCGTAGCCGCGCACCGTGCGGATGAGGTCGGGCTCGCCATGGGCGGTCAGTTGACGTCTGAGATGCCCGATATGGATATTGACGGTGCGGGTATCGACAAAAACGCCAGGGGGCCAGGCTTGCGCAATCAGGCTCTCACGCGAAAACACCCGGCCGGGCTCAAGCATGAGGGTCGACAGCAGTTCGAACTCAATGCCCGTCAATCGAATTTCGCGGCGCTGCCGCCAGACTTTGCGAGCGGCAAGGTCGAGCTTGATGTCGGCAAAAACCAGGCCGTTGCGATCATTGACGCGCATCTGACCCGCAAAGCGTCGAATGGCCTTCAGGAGAAAGGCAGGGTCAAGTGGACGGCGAATGCTGTGAACGCGGCCCTTCTGCCGATGCTCTAATTGGGAGCATGCCCGGTCATCAGCGCTCAGAACCAGAATGGTCAAGCCTTCTTCTGGCATGGCATGCAAAAGCGATTCAAGCAGCCAGTCCGCTTCCGGAAGCTGACAGTCGACAAGGGCGATCACCGACGCCTGGCTAACGATGTGGTCAAAGCCTTCGCTTGCCGATGTGGCACAGATTGCCGTCATGCCTTCGCTTCCGAGACTGTGTCTCAGAAAGAGCGAAAGTTCCGTTGCTGCCGTGCAGACAACAACCAGCGGTGCGCTCTCCCGCGCATCTGGATGCAGGTTTTGCATGAGCAGGCCTCGTGCTTGGATTCTATGCCCGCACGTCGAAGATGCCATGACCTGCAACAAGGTTCAAACGGCAAGTCTCGGATCTAGATGAAGAATTATTGCGGCTGACAAGGCGGGTCACCCTAGCAGATTTGTCACTTGGCAAGCTGAACAGAATTGATCTCAATGACAGGCCTGCCCGCTCCGGTTGAGATCGTCAGATGACCCGAACGGCGCTATGGGGTCTCGCGACCGTGGCGAGACAGACATGGAGTGCCAAACGCATGCCGACATCGTCAATGTCTTCTTTCCCGGCAAGGCAGGATAAGCGCCGCAAAGCCGAAGTCTTGTTCTTGAGCCTCTCCGATCGGGCTGGACAGCGCATATTGAAGATCCTTCAGGCCGAATACCAAATCCGCTCAGTCGAGACGATCGAGCAATTGCGGCAAACGCTTCTCACAAAAGGGATCGATCTTCTCATTCTGGATCGCTCGGCGGACCCTTGCGATGATGTCGTTCAGTTCTGCCGGGACATTCGCCTGACCAGCTCGGTCGCCATCATCTTAATGGTCGGCTCAGACGATCCCAATCTTCGCATCGAAGCACTTGAGGCGGGCGCCGACGATTGTTTTTCGCAAAAGCTGGGCTTGCGGGAGATCAAGGCACGTGTCGCCAGTCTCTTGCGTCGGGCAGCCTTTGGTGCCGCCGCACTCTCGACAAGCCGGGTCCTGTTCTTCGACGGGTGGTCTATCGACCCCCATAGGCGGTCCTTGACCGATCCGACCGGCCGCCTGGTCGATTTGACGGCGGCGGAGTTCGATCTGCTATGGGCCTTTTGCCGCAACAGCGGCAAGACCCTGTCGCGCCAGACGCTTCTCACCTTGACGAGAGTGGGGGCTGCGCGTCCGGTCGATCGCAGCATCGATGTCCATATCAACCGGCTTCGAAGCAAGATTGAAGTCGACCCACACCGGCCAATGCTTTTGCGGACGGTTCGACTTGGCGGCTACATCTTCACGCCTGCAGTCGAGGTCGAATTGCTGCCGACAAGAAAGCGCGCGCAAGGGCAAAGGCCAGGGCAAGGGGCCAGTCAGAACCAGGATCATTGAGAATCGGATCGGTCAAAAACATGACATGCGCGAAGTCCAGCTTCGCTATCCAAGCGGTTCTCCGTTGCCGGTACAGACCGCGCATTGTTAAATTTTGTTTCTTTTGTCTGTCAAAGTTGCGCGCGGCACATGTGCAGCTATAACTTGTCCGCATAACAATTGCAGATGACACTATTTTGTGCCTGCCAGCGTCCCCTTAGGGACTGGCTCTTCTTTAGAGTTCAATCGATGCGCATCTAGCCGGTCGCTTGCGGTGGCCGGCCCTCGAACCCCATTGCCGAAAAGGATCTCTCTATGGGCAAAAAGCATCCATTTGACAGCCTCATCGAAGCCATCTCGACAGCCAGTGATCCCGATGCATTGACAGCTGCCCTGTCAGAGTTCGGAGAAAGACACGGCTTTCCCTTCTTTGCTTATCTCCGGCTAGACGGTTCGCGTTGGCGAGCGGTTTCCAACTATCCCTCTGAATGGCAAGATCGCTATTATCGCAACAATTACGGCCGTATCGATCCCATCGTCCGTGCTGTGAAACGCGGTGTCCATCCCTTCTGCTGGTCACTCGACGATCCCGTCTTTGAGACCGAACGGGCCGAGGTCGTCGCCTTTCGTGACGAAGCCATTGCCCATGGTATCAGGGCAGGATTTTCGATTCCAATCCGGGTCGGCTTCAGTCATCAGGCGGTTTTGACCTTTGCCTCATCCGACACGCATTGTTTGAACCTCGCCGCCATGCTCGACATTGTCGAGGCTGCGGCGGCCGCTGCAATGCTGCATGTTGCTTTCTCCCTTCCCCGCATGCGTTGGCATCAAGCTGCCCCCAGCGATCTCACCTCGTTCGAGAGGATGTGCCTGCGCTGGGTTGCGGAGGGAAAGACCATGCAGGACGTGGCCGATCTTCTCGATGCCAAGTATTCGACAGTGCGGATCTCGATCGACAAGGCGCGGGACAAACTCGATGCCGTCACCATACAACATGCGACGGCCGTCGCTATACGCCTGTCCTTGATTTGAGCGCTCTTGTGGCCTGGATGAGGTTAAGAGGTTTTACGGAAAGCTGTCGTGTCTTGCCCGTTGGTCAGATGAAACTGCGGCCCACTTCCAATGGTCAGAACCGATCATCCAAACACCAGGTCCTGATCAACCAGGATGTTGAAACGAAAGCCGGGTCTGATCGTCAAAGTCGGCTGCGTGTCGAGACCTTTTGAAATTGAGCCTTCGGCAAGCCGTCCGAAGGTTTCCGCAAAGCTGCGCCGGGCAGCGTCAGACGCGTCTGATACGCCGAAACCATTTTGGGACTGCGGAAGGGAAAGGTCGATGCCGGTGCCAATCAGCGCCACCAGTGCTGCAGTTCCGAAGTTCCGGATGTAATGGCGGTCGACCTTGTCCTTGAAACCGGCCTCCCCCGTCTGATCAATTCCGGCCATGGCGGCAATCTCGAGGCGCGCGCCATCAGGCAAGACAATGTCGGTCCACACGACCAGCACGCGTGACTGACCGTAGGAGACCTTGGAGTCATATTGGCCGACAAGTCTTGATCCTTGCGGGATGAGGAGATGCCGTCCCGTGGCGCTGTCATAGACGTTCTGGCTGACCTGGGCGAGAAGGCGACCGGGTAGATCGGCGTTGAGACCGGTCAACAGCAAAGCTGGGATGACAGAACCGCGCAACAATGTCTTTGAGTTCGTCAAGGGCTCAAGGCGGGGTTCTGCGTCTCTGGCACGTCTCGTCTGGTCGAGGAAGGCTTGCTTTTGACCCTGCCCGTTCTGATCGCTGAAGCCCTCCCCTGCTCGGCCCATGGTTTCGGCGGCCGCCAACAGCCGCTGCGCCAAGCGATCCCTTTGGCCAGGGTCGTTTCTTGCGCCTTCCGCCCCTTCACTTGCAGGCCTCGTCGGCAGTATTTCAGAAAGCGCGCTGGTATCGATCCTGAGTGGTGAAGCCTTGGCGCCCTCAGCCCTTTGCAAGCTTGCCATGATCTGGCGCTGTCGCTCGTTGAGGATCTGTTCCTGGTGCTCGCGCTCCAGTCGCTTGCGCCAGAGTTCATCCTCGTCGAGCGCTGGCGGCGGCGGCGATATCATCTCGTCTCTTGGCGCTCTGCCGGGTGTTACAAGCTTCGGCGCGGGGATCACGTCTGGCCGGTCAGTGACCCTTGACGGGGCCTGGACGATTGGCGGTGACGGATTGTCCCCGATGATCCCGTCGCCGATCCCCTGTTTCAAGGTATCGGCAAAGCTGGTCGCTGGCCGGCGGTCGCGCCCATCCTCTGCCCCTTGTCCACTGCGCCACAAACCGCGTGAAGACAGTCCAAAGACGATTATTGCGATCACCAGGATCGCTCCTGTCAGAACCAGAATGAGCGGCAGGCGGTTGAGCCGCTGCATCCCCTGCTTGTCGCCATTGCCGGATCGGGTCGTCAGGACTTGAGGCGCACCGGAAAGCTGCAACGCTTCGCTCATCGCCCGATCGCTCCGCCGATGGTTTCCAGGACCGGCGGTCCTGCCACATGAATGGTACCCATTGCATCGGTCTCACCGCCGGCCTTGAACCGCGCGCGATACACTTTAGACAGCCTGATGTTCGGCGTCGTCACCCGTATGAGGAGGTCCTCGCCGACCTCGAAAACCGCAAGCTTAAGGACAATATCTTCGCCTTGTGTGTCATGCGCGCTGGCGATGGAATAGCCCTCGCTTGTCAGAGCTTCGCCCAAGGCGGTGCGCATGGCCTGCGGCATGTCCGCATCCAGGACAAGCTTGGCGGGTTTTGCAATGAGGCCTGAAAGATCCTTGGTCAGATCCGTGGCAATCGGCTGGGCGACTGCCGGGCTCTTAAGCGTCGAGGATGCCCCCTGATCGCCGGTGGAAATGCCGCCGCTCCCTTGCATCTGGCAGGAGGTGAGTGTGAAGCCGACACTCACCAGAGTGAGGATCAAGCTGCGACGCCAAGTGGACACCAAGTTGAGGGCAAAACCGGGGACTAAGTCTTGAATCTCTTTCATCTCAACGCCCCCGCCTGATGGTGATCTTCTTCTGTCGCCATCCGGTTCCTGCCAGGAGCACGGCTCTGTCCACCTGTTGGTCGACGATCATCACATCGCGGTTGACCCGGTAGTTGACGATTTGCCGCTCTCCCTCTGACATGAGGAAGAGCACGGGCATCTCGGCATTGGAAACTCCGGCTGGAAACTGGATGTAGGTCTTCTGGCCATCAAAATAGACGCGGCTTGGCCGCCACTTTGCCTGGCCCTCGATCCTGTAGGCAAAATCAAGTCTGCCGGGCGATGCTGGCTCCCCCTGCGCCCGAAGCCTCGCATTGACGGTCGCGATCTGTGCTGGCGATGTTTGAGGATAGGAAAAGCCCACTCGCGCCATATAGCGGCTCTCATGCGATCTCAGCCGGATGTGATAGGTGCGCATCGATGTCGTGACGATCATCGACGTTGCCAGATTGGCTTCCGTCGGACGTACGATGAGGTGAATTGTCTGTTGTCCGCCCTCACCCGAGCTTGCCGCCTCAACGCTCCAGCGCACGCTGTCGCCGACCAGCACGTCCTTGACGATCTCCTGTGCCTGAAGCTCGATATCGCAGACCTGCAGCGGCGCACAGATAATCGAAGCCTGGCCGTCTCCGAAGACGAAGAGGATCTTGCCATCGGGGCCGTGCGTCACGCCACCCCGGCCGCCTTGCCAGGCGCTCGAATGGCTGAGCGCCTTGACTTCGGCAGGCGTCATCTCCTGAGCCAGGCTCTGCCGGTTGCCCATGGCTGAAAAAGCCAGAAAACTGATCAGAATGCACCCTAAACGCTGTTGGAACCTGTAAGTCACGGACAATCTCCATTGCTGTCTAAAGCTGCCTGTCGGGCGCGTGCCGGATCGTCTGTCGATCGCGTGCCGGATCCAGTCGCTAGAGCTGTGCGGTCCAATCGAAGTCGCGCACGTAAAGGCCGATGGGATTGAGCCGGATGACGGCTTCATCCTGTGGCTCGGTGAGTGTCACTGACGCGATGGCGCGAAATCGTCGGCTTGCGGTTTCCCGGCCCCTGCGATCCCTTTCAAACTCGCTCCAATCGATCTGATAGCTTCGCTCTGACAGAGCGACGATGCTCGACACTTCGACTGCCACCGTCACACGCTTGGCGGCCTCAAAGGGCGAATTGGTGCGAAACCAGGCATTGATCTTCTCGGTCGACGGATCGGATGCCCTCAGATGCGCGTAGGTGCGGTCGATATATTGCTTTTGGACCACCGCATCGGGGGTGACAGAGCGAAAGCTGGCGATGAAGTTGCCAAGGATGGCCCTGACCACGCGCTGATCGGCATATTCGATCTGTTCGGGGATCCCCGCGGCAACCGGGCTCCCCAACCGATCAATCTCGACGATGTAGGGAACGAGCCTGGTCGTCTGGCTGAGAAAAAGGGCGTAGCCGAAGCCGGTGGTCGCCAGACAAAGACTGAGCAGGGCGACCGCCCTCCATATCTTCGCCTCCCGCACGAAGCCGCCATAGCGCTCATTCCATTCAAGCCTTGCCGACAGATAGGGGTTATCCGGAAGCGGATTGTTCTTCGTCATCACCGCCTCTCCTCAGGGTTTGGCGTTTTGGGCAAGGACCCTGAAGCAGAGGCCGACTTGTTCATCCCTGCTGGTGCCGCCGCATCGAGTTTGGCGTTTGCAAGCCCTAAGAGTGAGGCGTGCTGGGCACCGGGGGCTGCGATCATCTTGTCGCGAGCCGCAGCGCTCAAAGCCCGCGCTGCCTGCCCGGCGCCGGCTGAAAGCCCGATCATGGCAGCCTCAACGCGAGAGGCGCCTCGAGCCCGTGCTGCATCGGCGGCTCCGAAACCGACCTTTGCAGCGGTCGCCCCCAGAAAGGCGCCCCCGGCCGCCATCGTGCCGGCCTGCGAACCATGGCGGATCACTTCAAGCCCCTGGGTGACCGAAACGCCTTGCACGACACCCTGCACGATGGTCGGGACGTAGAGCGAAATGAGGAACACCACGACGGAGAGGCCCGCCATCGAGAGGGTCGAAAGCAGAGGATCACTGTCATTGAGGGGAGCGGCCGCAAGGCCAAGCAGAACCTCCGATCCGATCCGGGCAATCATCACCAGTGCCATCAGCTTCATGCCGACCGAAAAGGCATAGACCAGATAGCGAAGCGCGAAATCCTTGGTGAAGGACGAGCCGCCGAGCCCCAGCATGATCATTCCGGCCAGAAGCCCGACATACATTTCGACCATGACGGCGACGAAGATGGCCGCGACCAGCGAGAAGCAGATGACGACAACGCCCATGGCAATCACGGAGGCTATTGCCAGTGCATTATCCTCGAAGACACCGAAACGGGCCTGCTCTGAAAGACCGGAGGCAACCTTGATGCCGGCGTCAAAAATCTCGGCCGGAGAGGCTGACCCCTGCCCTGCTCCGATCGCAAACAGACTGTCGACCACGGACTTTGCAAAGCCTGGCCCTTGTTCGAGCAGGAAGGCAAAAAAGCCGACAAACAGGATCCGGCGCACCAGTTCGGCAAACCAGCCGTCAAGCGAGGCTGCAGACAATGCCAGCCAGATTGCCGCAAGACCGATTTCGATCGCCGCCAGGATCCAGAACAGGGACCGTGCGGCCTCCATGATGGTGGTCTGCCAGTCATGCGTTGCTGCAACCACCTGGTTTTCCAACTCGCTCAGCATGGCGCCCTGTTGTGAAAACCCCGGTGTCGACAGGCAAAACAGGCTGATTGCGGCAAGCCAGATGCGGGCTGATGTGGGCCTCGCCATGCAGCCCATGATGCCATGGTCTCGTCCAGAACTTATCACCAGCGTGGCTCCATCTTCTGACCTTGTGGGATGTCCTCGATCGCACTGCCGAAGAAGGCTTCCCGCCGGGCCTGGGCCAGATCTCTCAACGACTGCTCGGATTGCAGCCATGCCGCCGAAAGCGTCATCTGCTGGGCAAAGAGTCCTCGCAGTTTCTGCAGCTGGGCGACCTGCTCGACGGCAATGTCATGGCCAACCTGCAGGGCCTTCATTTGCCCGTCTGACGTCTCGGAGAGACGTTTGAGCGCCGGCATGGTGGCGGCCTCGCTTTCAAACTGCTCTGTCGTCAGGCCGGCGACGCGCAAACTCGCTGCAATCGTCTCCTGATTGCTCTTCGACCAAGTCTTGTAAGTCTCGGCAAAACTCTCGCCGCTTGGCCGCGCCTGCCGGAAGTCCGCATAGCCGCCAAATCGCTGGGCGAGGATTTCGTCGGCATTGCCCATGGTGAAGGCGATGCCCTCGCCTTGCACTGCAATCTCTTTGAGCTTCATGAGATCGGCTTCCACATCGCCCCAGACATGGGCGGGAAGGGCTGCCGTGTTCTGCAACAGGGTGGAATAGATCTGCAGCTGGTTCTGGATCTGCTGGGCAAGCTGGCTGATCTGTGTCAGTTGGTGGCTGACCTGCTCGCCCGAGCTTTCGAGGAGGCCGACGAGCTCGGCATTGTTGGCAAGCTGCGTCCATTCGGTTGCAGCCCCCGTCACTGAACCCGCAAACGCCGGAGACATATGGGCAATAGCCCATGCAGAGCACATTAGGGCCAGCCATGGCTGTCTTGCATGTGAGCTCTTAGTCATCAAGCAGCGACAAGGCATCTGTCTCTCCTTTCAAGCTCAGCCAGTGCCGCGGCCAGTCCGGGCCATGGGCCTGACAAAGGGTCTTGATCGTCCTGATCTGTTCAGCATCCGACACGCCGGTGAAGGCGAGCGTCAGGGGCCCAAGCGCCATCTCGAAAAGCCGGCGCCCTTTTGGGGTCGCGCAGTAATAGTCTTTCTTCGGGCGAGCCGTTGCGATGATCTCGATCTGTCGGTGGTTGAAGCCGAGCCGCTCGTAAAAGGATGCCATTGACGGGGTCTCGGCTGCAGGATTGGCAAGGCAGATCTTGGTCGGGCAGCTTTCAACGAGAACGTCGACAATACCGGACCGCTCGGCGTCCGAGATCGACTGCGTCGCAAGGATGACAGCGCAGTTTGCCTTGCGCAGCACTTTCAGCCATTCGCGGATCTTCTCCCGAAACACCGGGTGACCCAGCATCAACCAGGCCTCGTCGAGTATGATCAGGCTCGGTGCACCGGTCAGTCTCTTCTCGATGCGCCGAAAGAGATGCAGAAGGACCGGAACCAGATTGCGCTCACCCATGGTCATCAGGGCTTCGAGTTCGATGCACTGGAAGGACTGGAATGAAAGCGTATCCTTCTCGGCATCCATGAGATGGCCCATCGGTCCATTGACTGTGTAGTGCGTCAGACCTTCCTTGATCTCTCGCGATTGAACGCCACTGACGAAATCCGAAAGGGAACGGCCAGGGGACGCCGCCATCAAAGCGATCTGATGGGCGATCGCATTGCGGTGCAAAGGTGTCACCGTGACGCCCTGGAAGACGAGAAGCGTCTCGACGAATTCGGTGGCAAAGGCGCGGTCGGCGTCGGTTTCAAGCTCGGCAAGCGGGCAGAAGGAAAGCACTGCCCGCCCATCGGCTTCGGCGCCGATCTCGTGATGGTCACCGCCGACGGCACGTGTCAGCGGCATCAACGACATGCCTTTGTCAAAGGCGAAGATCTGCGCATTTTCGTAGCGGCGAAACTGCGCCGCAATCAGAGCAAGCAGGGTCGATTTCCCGGATCCTGTCGGACCGAAGATCAGGGTATGACCGACATCTTCATGGTGAAGATTGAAATGAAATGGCGTCGATCCCGATGCCACCTGGATCAATGCTGGCGCATTGGACGGGTAAAATGGGCAAGGAGCGGTACTATCGCCTGTCCAGACCGAGTTCAGCGGAAGAAGATCAGCAAGATTGTTGGTGTTGATCAAAGGATCGCGGACATTGGCATACCAGTTTCCGGGCAGGCTGCCGAGATAGGCTTCCGTAGCGTTCAGTGTTTCGATCCGGGCGCCAAAACCTTCCGCCTGGATCATGCGTCGAACCAGTTCTGCGTTTTCGAGAAGCCTGCCGGAGTGATCATCGAAAAGCACGATTACCGACGTATAGTAGCCAAAGGCGACGAGGCCAGAATTGGCCTGGCCGATGGCATGCTCCGTCTCGGCCACCATGGTGGCGGCATCCTGGTCAAGTGAGCGCCCGTCAGTCTGAAAAAGCTGATCGAGAAACGGCCTTACCTTTTGCTGCCATCTCCGCCGCTTCTGTTCGAGCCTGCGCCTTGCGTCTTCAGCGTCAAGGAAGATGAACCGTGAAGACCAGCGATATGACAGGGGCATCTGGTCGAGTGCATTCAAGATGCCCGGCCAGCTTTGTGACGGAAAGCCATCGATCGCAACCACACCAATATGCCGGTCGTCGAGCTTGGGGGTTGTGCCATGCTCCATCTGGGCGGTTAAGATACAATCGAGATACATGCCGACATCAGGAAGCCTGACCGGCATGTTTTCGCCGCTGATACAGAACCTGACAAACTGCAGCAGGCTGTCGAAACGTGCCTCTCGAAGGCCAAGGACTTCGTTCACGCGGTGAACCCGCATCCTTTGAAGGGTGATCGTCGCTGACAGATATTGCTCGATTTCCCTGATGGCGTTGGAAAAGGCAGCGAGTGCTCTGTCGGCCGGGCGAGTGCGCGCGCTGATTTCGGTTGAGAAGACGAATTGTGACATTCCCTCCCCTGCCCGATGGGTGGGCTTGTAGGTCAGGACAAGGGTCTGCCGACTTTCGAAGTGCCGATCCTTCATCTTGAAGTGGCGTCGTCGTTCCTCATCGATCGCCCGGGATACCGGGTCTGGAAAATGCGAGCGCTCGCGCTCATGATAGCCCACACTTGGCACCCGCAGACTGTCAACCTGCAGCATCCAGCCTGAGCCGAGTTTTGAGATTATCGCATTGATTTCATGTGATATTCTGTTTCTTTCGAGCGGTGTCGCACTTTCAGTGTCTGGACCGAAGAAATACCAGCCGGCCAAGAGGCTGCCGTCCTTCAACAAGAGAGTTCCATCCTCGACCAGGGCGGCATAGGGCATGAGATCCGCAAAGGATGGCCCGCGCTGTCGAAACATTGAAAGTGCAACCATTTCTCGTCTCCTCTTCACCTGGCAAACGGAGTGGATGTGGCGCGGTAGACGGGTCGATATCGGATATGGCGCAGATAGATGCGGCGCATCATTGGATCCTTGCGTGCCATGAGGCGCAGAACCGAAACCATGACGATCCATGCGAAGGCGCCCAGAATGGCGGCGGTGATTGTAATCACCACAAACACCAGGATGACGCAGACCAGCCCGGTTAACAGGACGAGTTCGCGATCGCCGCCCATCAGAAGATTGGGGCGCGACAAGGCGCGATGGATGGGATGCGAAACGAGTGAAGTCTCATGCGCCGGCATCATACCAAACACCTCGCGGCCTGTTTGGTGACGCGGGCGGACGCCAGATCGCTATGGGCGACGGGTCTTGAGGTTGTTGCAAGTGTGGAACCCGTGGCTCCAAACAGGCCAACGATCTGGCTTGCCCCTAGAAGTATGCCGGCAACGAGCACGACATACATCAGCCTTCGGGCAAAATCGTTCAGCTCGCCCCCAAAGATCAGCATGCCGCCGGCAACAGCGACCGCCGCAAGGGCGATGAAGCCTGCGACAGGCCCGGTAATCGATTGCTGGATCTGTTCAAGCGGCGCCTCCCAGGGAAGGCCTCCGCCAGAGCCTGCATGCGCTGAGCGCGCCACAACGAAGGCGGCGACCGTGGTCGATGCCATGATCAAGTTCTGAACAGCTTTCATCTTCAGCTCCTTTGTTGATCAACAAGCAGGTATCGTCCCGCATCGAAGCCCTCGACGCTGACGACCTCGTCAATCCGGCGCTTTCCCTCTGAGCGCTTGATCGACACGATGAGGTCAATCGCGTCTGCAATGACATGCTGCATGGGCATCTGGCTCACTTCGCAGACCAGTTGTTCCAGCCTGCGCAAAGCGCCCAAAGCGTTGTTTGCGTGCAATGTCGTGAAGCCTCCGGGATGGCCCGTATTCCAGGCCTTGAGAAGCGTGAGTGCGGCGCCATCCCTCACCTCCCCCACCATGATGCGATCCGGGCGCAGGCGAAGCGTGCTTTTCAACAACCTGTCGATAGCAAGGCTGTCACTGCTTCTCAGCGTGACGGCGTTCTTGGCCGGGCAATCAATCTCGAGCGTGTCTTCGATCAGGACGATGCGATCGTTTGGGAAGCACTTGTGGATCTCCTGCAACACGGCATTGGCAAGTGTCGTCTTGCCGGACCCCGTACCACCGCAAACCAGAATGTTTTGTCGCGCCTTGATTGCGCACAATAGACGATCGAACTGACCGGGGCTCATCGTCTCCTGCCTGACATAGTCCTCAAGCGGGATCTGGCTGATGGCACGGCGCCTGATTGAAAAGGTGGGAGCGCCCACAGCCGGCGGCAAAAGACCTTCAAAACGATGTCGGCCAAGCGGGATTTCGCCAGACACGATTGGCATGATGTCGTTGACTTCCTGGTCAAGTGCATGGGCGACAATCCCAATCACGACCTCTGCTCGCGCAGGATCAAGCGAGCCGACAATCTCCATGCCGCCGGCCAGCCTCTCGACGAAGAGAGTGCCATCGGGATTGAGCATGATCTCGATGACATCGGGGTCAGCTAGCTGTCGGCAAAGATTGGCGCCAAGCGCCTCTTCGAGCTTGCGATTCATTCGGGCGCGGCTTTCAAGTGCTTTCATGAGGAAGCCCTTTTTCGTGTGGCCAGCGTGACGAAAGACGAATAGCCTTCAGGCCGCAGCCTTTCGAAAACCGCCTTCGAAATCTCAAGCGAACCAGCAACACTTTCAGTCTCGTTGATGAAGGTGGCGGGGCCGAGCCGGCTCATCGGCCAACCTGCCATGCGCAGGATGCGCTCGAACCTGACATCCGTGGCCGTCACCAGTTCGCGGAACCCGTTCGTCAGGCACCACTCGACGATGCCGGCGAAGAGCGTCCTTGTTCTCAAACTGGAAAATGAAGTCTGGGCAGACCGCACATTGAGCCTGTGGCGGCCACTGCCATGGTGCGGTTGTGGCAGATCCTTGTCGATGCAGAAGCGCGAGCTCTCGATCATCTGCGGGTGCACTCGAAGTCTCCCACCCTCAAGCAGCATGGGAAAGACTTGCGCAAGCATGCTGGAGCGCGCAGCCTGGTGAAGCCTCACACTGCCGACGACCCGATGGCTGCCTTCGACCAGCAGGATGTAGGTTGGCGCTTGATCGTCAAACTCATCGCGCTCCTGGCCGTCCAGGCTTTCGACTTGCCAGTTGAGACGCTCGGCAAACACCTTCGAACGCAAATGCAGCATCGCTTGCAGGAGTGACGCGGATTGGGGATGCAGAACATCTTCGATAACGACCAGTTGCATGGTAATTCCCTCGTTGGCCCTCTCATGAGAGTGAAACGAGGCGATGTGGTCCAGATACAAATCTGTTGAACGGCTGGGCTATCGGCAGATGTCGTGTGAGTCGGGACTTGTGCCACCGAGAGAATCGGTTTTGCTCGATATCACGGTCGTAATCCGAGCCGGCAATCGCCCGTGGAGCCAGGCTTTCCACGACAAATCTGTCACGCGCTCCCACGCACTTGCCCCAGGCAGGATACCCCAAGTGTCTGGTTTTAAAGGATCATTCTGGCAAGGAGAAGTTTTTTAAGGCGGTCCTCCCATCCGAGTCGTTCCAGTCGCTCGGGGCTTCTTGCTTGCCAAGCGGGGGGAATCGGATAACAGTCCCGATAATTTCCGGATTTACACGAAAATATCGTGACTAGAGGCTTCCTGGCAGATGAATGTGAGACGCGCAATGCAGGATACGGTAACAAGCTTTGCCGATATCATCCTCGAGCAGGGTGGCGAGATCTCGTCCAAGCTTGATATGCTGCGCATGGAGAAATTTCCGCCCAATGCACAAAAGACGCTTCGGCTGTTTCCTTTGGCGGAAGTTGCCCAGTTCGTCGGAGTATCACCGAGCTACCTGAAGAAGCTGCATTTGCAGGGCAAGGGTGTGGAACCGTCGGTAACCTCGACGGGCAGGCGATACTACACGGCATCGCAGATGGATGAATTGCGTGCCCTTCTCGACCGCGTCCCGCACCGGCGTGAAGGCGAGAAGCTTCAGGTCCTGGCCGTTGTCAACTTCAAGGGTGGTTCCGGCAAGACCACGACGTCTGCACATCTTGCTCAGTTCCTGGCGTTGAGCGGCTACCGTGTGCTTGCCGTCGATCTCGACCCGCAGGCGTCGTTGACGGCGCTCTATGGAATCCAGCCCGAGCTGGACGAGAAGCCGTCATTTTACGAAGCCATCCGATATGATGACGGGCGCCGCTCGATTACCGAGATCATTCAGCCGACGAATTTTCCCAACCTGCATATCGTTCCGGCAAACCTGGAACTGCAGGAATACGAATACGAGACCCCGCTTGCCATGCAGCGCAAGGACTCGATGGATGGCAAGTTGTTTTATACGCGGATCGGCAAGGCGCTTGCTGAGGTCGATGATCAGTATGATGTGGTGGTCATCGACTGCCCTCCCCAGCTTGGCTATCTGACGCTCACCGCATTGACGGCTGCGACCTCCGTCCTGATTACCGTGCATCCTCAGATGCTCGACATCATGTCGATGTCGCAGTTCCTTCTGATGCTTGGCGATATCCTGAAGAGTGTGGAGGGAGCCGGTGTCAATGTCAGCCTCGACTGGTTCCGCTATCTGATTACGCGGTTTGAGCCCATGGACGTACCACAGCAGCAGATGGTGGGCTTCATGCAGTCGATGTTTGCCCAGCAGATGATGAAGAACCACATGGTCAAGACGACAGCTGTTTCCGATGCGGGCTTGACCAAACAGACGCTCTACGAGGTCGAGCGGTCCCAGTTTACATCAGCGACCTATGACCGTGCACGTGAAGCCATGGATCTGGTCAATGGTGAAGTTATCGAGCTTCTGGAACATTCTTGGGGGCGTCGTCGTGGGTGATCCGTTGTCAGCCGTACAAATCGATGTTTTTCCCAAAGGTTTCAGGGTCTTGGGCCTTAAAAAGGACGAGTACAATGGCGCGTAAGGACATCTTTGCCAATATCACCTCGACGGAAGGGCCACGAGTGGAGCGTCGGGCAACACCGGGCTATGCGAACAAGGGCGCCTCACGGTCGATGATCAGCTCGCTCAGCGAGCTCGCTGAAAAAGCGGCGATGGTGGATCAAACGCTGTCTGGTGAAGTGGTTGTCGAACTGGACCCAGTGCTGGTTGATGATTCCTTCGTCTCGGATCGCATGGGCGAAGACGAAGTGGCCTTTCAGGAGCTTGTCGAAGCCATCCGGGAACGCGGTCAAAATACACCCGTTTTGGTCCGCCCTCACCCCGACGCCAAGGACCGGTATCAGATCGTCTTCGGGCACCGACGCGTGCGTGCCGCCCGTCTGCTGAACCGTCCAGTCAAGGCGGTGGTCAAGACAGTGTCGGATACCGATCATGTCATCGCTCAGGGGCAGGAAAACTCCGCTCGGGAAAACCTCTCCTTCATTGAGCGTGCGAGTTTTGCCCACCACTTGCAAGAGATCGGGCATGACCGACGCACAATCCAGCTTGCTCTGTCCGTTGATGGCGCGCTTTTAACCCGCATGTTGTCCGTCACAAGCAGAGTGCCGCTTGAGGTGATCCAGGCGATCGGCTCGGCCAAGGGCATTGGTCGTGACCGTTGGCTTGATCTTGCTCAGACCGTTGAACGTCCGGATCTTCGCCGTGTGGCGCAGGCATCCGTTGTCGGGGAAGGTTTTGCCGATCTGCCATCCGAGGCGCGCTTCGAACGTCTCGTTCAGGATCTGCGCAATGCGCGCAAGCCAGAGAAAAAAACGCGCCCGACAGGCAATTGGCAGTCGGGAGATGCGGCAGTGAGCGCCGAGTTCAAAGGTGCGGGCAAAAGTTACTCGATTTCCCTGAAGTCGCGGGAAGCCGTCAGTTTCGGTCGTTTCATTACCGAAAATCTGGAACGGCTTCATGCCGAGTTCAGAGCCCAGTCAAAGTCGTAAGGAGAAGAAACGCAAAAGAAAAAGGCCCCCAAGCGTTGCCGCCCTGGAAGCCTTCCTCATATCGTAGCGGATTGAGAATCGCATCTCCGGGGAGTTCAGTCAAGAGTCTTTGGCACCGTTTTTGGTGAGCAGTTTTCTGTTGCCTTCAAGAAGGTGAAGAAAAATGCAGAGGCATTCCATAACCACGCCCTTTGGGCGGGGATCAATTAAACTCGCCCATGTGAGCCGGCAGTTCGAGGCAGCTCAGACCAAAGAGGGGCTGACTGCCGATAAGTGGAAGGTGTTTCGTGATGTTTGCGAAGCACGCCATTCTATCGGGATTCCGGATCGGGCTTTGACAGTTCTCGACGCCTTGTTGAGCTTTTATCCGCAAAGCGATTTGTCGGAAGAAGCCGGGCTGATCGTCTTTCCATCCAATGCGCAACTGTGCCTTCGCGCCCATGGGATGGCTGACGCAACGCTGAGACGGCACCTGGCGCTTCTGATCGATGCAGGTCTGATTTCGCGCAAGGACAGCCCAAACGGCAAACGCTACGCCCACAAGTCACGTGACGGGCGGGTCGAAGATGCATTCGGCTTTTCGCTGGCGCCGCTTCTTGCCCGCAGGGACGAGCTTGCACATCTTGCCCAGCAAGTGGTGAACGACCGCCGGCGTCTGCAACTGGCGAAAGAGGCCATCACGATCTCAAGACGAGATGTACGCAAGCTCATTACCGCAGCCTTGGAAGAAGGCGCTTCCGGCGATTGGCACTCGCTCGAGGAAAGCTATCTGCAGATTGTCGCCCAGCTTCCACGAAGCCTGACGATCGAGGTTGCCGAGAATTGCCTTCAAAAGCTGACCGTATTGCATCAGGAAGTGTCCAGCCTGTTGGAAAAGCAGCTTAATTCTCAAAATATGAGCGGCAATGGCGCCGAAAATGAGCGTCATATACAGAATTCAAATACCGAATCTATCTATGAACTTGAACCTAGCTCTAGAAAAGAGCAGGGCGAAAGCCCGAGGCTGGAGCTGAAAGCGAAGCGGGAACCGATAAAGGCGTTTCCTCTCGCCATGGTGCTGAAGGCTTGCCCACAGATTGTCGACTATGGGCCCGGCGGCGCGATTGGGTCGTGGCGCGAGCTGATGCAGGCCGCCGTGGTGGTTCGCTCGATGTTGGGGATCAGTCCGTCAGCCTATCAGCATGCCTGCGAAACCATGGGGCCGGAAAATGCAGCGGCAGCCGTTGCTGCCATCCTTGAGCGCGCAGGGCATATCAATTCGGCGGGCGGTTACCTTCGCGATCTGACCCGACGCGCAGCGCGGGGCGAATTCTCACTGGGGCCAATGATTATGGCTTTGATGCGGGCAAACGGGGAGGTGCGGTTGGCAACCGGTTAGGGGATAAGCGACGACCGGGCAGAGTCTTGCTATCATCAAGTTGATGGCAATTGGAGCCGATCCAGGTGAAAAAACAATGAGACTGGGACCCATAGAGGGCGATTTGATCTGGTGGGTGATTGTCAGCCGTACAAACCGGCATTTTATCACGAGTAATCAGATGTTTACGGGTCGCTGAGGACGTCTTATTGGTAGCTGGTCGTTCGCGAGATGAATCACTTCATCTTTGTCGGCACCGCTGGACTTGATGCGGTCCAGATGAATGGAAAGAGTGGGTAGGGGAGGCGCCCAATCTATCAGGATCGGCTGTTTCGGCTTTAACTGTTAGACCCTGAGGCTCGCGATTGGGCTATGGGGCCTGCGGCCCGAGGCGGAGGCGACAATCAGGATCGCGGCTTCTGATATCTCGAAGGGCCCCGGCCTGCAGGTCGCGATCAGCCTGAACAAGATGTCCACGGTCACGGACTTGGCGCTTTTGCGCTTCCTTGGCCGAAGTGTCGCACGAACGGCCAGCCGGATTGCGAAACTGACGGCAGGGGACGGTGAAGTCATGATGGCTTGGCGAAGGCCGGAGTTCAGGCAGCCTGAGTACTCAGGGTCTTGGGTTTCCAATGCCACGGCAGCAATTGCTCCAGCGCTGCTGGCAAGATCTGTTCAAGGAAAAAGGTATTGCGCCGCAAATGGAGCTAAGACCGATGTTGCCACAGCGTTGAGCGCCATGGCGATACCGGCAAACAAGCCGGCCGTAGCGTTCACCTCGTAAGCTCGAGCGGTACCAATCCCATGGGACGTCAGTCCGACGGCAAATCCACGAGCGGCGTAGTCCTTTATTCGCATCATGTTCATGAAAGGCGTAACGATCAGCGCGCCGAAGATCCCGGTCAAAATGACCAGTACGGCCGTCAACGACGGATCGCCGCCGAGCGACTGAGATACCGCCATCGCCACGCCGGCTGTTGCCGATTTTGGAAGAAATGACAGCAGTATGTCCCGCGGGAGGTCAAAGACGTGGCCGAGCACGATCACAGAGGCCATAGCAACTATTGAACCGACTAGGAGCGCCACAGAGATCGGCAGCAGTAAGGCCCTGACTTCGCTCCATTTCCTATACAACGGTACGGCGATTGCCACCGTAGCTGGGCCTAGCAAGAAGTGGATGAATTGGGCTCCCGCGAAGTAACGCTCATATGGCACTTCGGCCGTGATCATCATGACGGAAAGTGCAAGGATGGAGATGAGCACTGGATTAACCAGGGGATGCCGTCCCAGTCTTTTTGAAAGCTCGGAAGCCAAGATCCAGGTAAACAGGGTCAATGTGAGCCATAACAGAGGGGAGGCTGAAAGGTAGACCCAGAGCTCAATCGGTGATCGGTTCATGACCGACGCCCTACGGAAATCAGCTTTCTGACCATGATGAATGCCCAAACCGTGAGCATCAAGGTGATAACCGCAGATAGAATGAGCATGGCACTGAGCGCCCACACTTGAGCACTCAGGATGTTGGCCAGGGCTACGACGCCGACACCTGCCGGTACAAAAAACAGCCCCAGATTTGATAGGAGGGATTCGGCGGCCCCATCGATATTCGGTGCTTCCCGCGTCCAGAGGCGATCCAGTACTGGAAGGGCTGCAAACAAGAGCACAAGCCCTGCCACGGGACCAGGTATGGATACTCCCAGCAAGAACACAAGGCTCTCGCCCACCAACTGGAACAGCAGAAGGACGGCAAGTCCACGAAGCATGGGGCTCTCCTAGAAACGCATTTGGGCCAACAGTCCCAGCATTTGAGCGTATCGTCAAAGACTGCGCAGTCTACAGTCTTAACGATTTCAGTCGATGGACAGATTCAACTTAGAAGGCGGGATGCACGGCCGCTGCGTCTCTGTGCGTGGTTATAATATTCCGAAGCCTGCTGAACGGATCGGTGACGCGATTGCTCCATGGCTTCGGGAAGAGGAATGCCACGATTGGCCGCCTCAGTCAGATAACCAGAACGCAGGCCATGCGCCGAAAACTCTGTCGGATCGAGCCCGGCCAGTTGCGCCCGGTGCTTTAGAATGTCGTTGATCGCCTTCGGATCCAAGGGTCGGCGCGAAATATTGCCCCAGCGATCGATTGCCCTGAAGACACTGCCCTTGTCGATATTCGCCGCGGCAAGCCACGCGTTAAGCGCATCGACCGGTTGCCCGCTGAGATAGACGACTTCGTCGTTATCTGCGCCGCTGGTCTTCGTGCGTCCAAGTTGAATAGAAAGGGAAGGTAGGGGAGGGGCCCCCTCAACCTGAATTGGTTCTTCCGGCTGCAGCTGCTCGACCCTAAGGCCCGCGATTTCGCTGCGGCGCCGGCCGCCGGAGCCAAAGGCGACCATTAAGATCGCACGGTATCTTACATCACGTAAGCTGCTTGTCTTGCAGGTTGCGATTAGCCTGGACAAAATATCTCCGGTAACGGCCTTGGCGCTTTTCCGCTTCCTTGGTCGCGGCGTTGCACGCACGGCCAATCGGATTGCGGACCTGAGGGCAGGGGAACTGAAACAGCCATCCAGCCCGCGCCATCTCGTCAACGTCGACCAGGTGGCAAGGCGCCGGCGCACAGTGTCAGGCGCATGAGGTCCAGTCGATCGCAGTAGCCCCTGGAGCCGAAGCTTATCCTCGACATCTAGTGGCATCCCGTGGTCAGGATTCTGCAAACGTTTTTCTGGATCCCAAAGATGATGCGCCACAAACTTCAAAAGCAGGGCTTCGGGTGCCGGCCAGGAAAGGGAGCGGCCTATCGCAGCCAGCGACCAAGCCTGTAGATAGGCAAGATCAGAGGTGAGGGCTCGAAGGGTATTATCGCCCATGCCCTCGTTGACCAGGTGACGCAGCGTCTCGACATCCTGGTCGGTCAGAAGCTCAGCCAGTTCGTCACGGCGCTCCATCGGCAGGACTGCGGCGATGGTGTCGAGATCCTGGACGCGGCGATCAACCGCACTCATTTGGGCAGGCCGTGTTCATCGTAAAAATCGGAATGGTCGGAGGTTGTGCCAGACGGCACGTTTTTACGGCCCTCCTCTGTCAGAGCAAGGAACTTCTCGAAAGGATCGGTCTTCTGAGCGATCGGCTTGAGCATCGCGACCGGTCTCTCGTCTCGGCAGACTACGATCTCATCGCCACGGAATGCGAGTTCAATCAACTCCTCGAGCCGTTCTGCCGCTTCCGTTACATCGACGAGAATTTTCACAGCTTTCTCCTCACCAGACTCTCTCCTGCAGCACGGCATCGAACACAATGTCCGTCGAGATCAAGGCGCAATGCTCGAGCCGTGTCTGCGCAGCAAGGATCCGGTCCCATGGGTCCCGATGCTCCCAGTCGAAAGCCGCCGCAAGTTCCGCATGCACGTCACTGATGGCTAGAGTCTGAAAGCCGCTGGAGGTGATAGCGGCGCGCAATTCCTGCGGCTTGAGATCTAGCTTCTTCAGCCGCATCTTGTTGTCGAGTTCGTAGAAGGAGACCGCGCTGACGAGAACGGCGTTACGCTTGTCTTCGATGAGGGAGCGTGCACTTGTTGAAAGTCGCGCGCTCCCGATCGTCCACCAATAGACCGCATGGCTATCGAGAAGAAGCTTCACGAGCGCTTGTCCCCGTTGACCGCTTCGCCTTGGAAGATTCCGACGTCGTCGTTCCGGTCGCCGGCGTCGATTGCCGTCTGCTCAGGATCATACTCGTCAAACAGGTCGTCCGGCAAACCCCGCCGCGCCAACAGTCCGAAAGGTCTCTTACCGGCGGGATCAGCCGGACCGATGCGGGCATAGATCTCGTTGCCGCGCATGATGATGATCTCTTCGCCCTGATTGGCGCGATCTAGAACCTCGGCGAAGTTCTTGCGTGCCTCGCTGATCTTGTAGTGCGTCTGGGGCATTGTTGGCTCCGCTTTTGCGCTTCGATGGCAGATTATCATCGGAACCGAATGCGTACAACAAGTATGTACATATAGCCACCGATAAGGGTTACTTATCGGAGGTCAGGGATATCAGCCTCGTTTGTGCGAGGTACAGAACCGTAATACCCATATAGCTTTCGCTTAACGAATCATTTACCATAAATTCAATGTCTTACGATCTCACGAAATTGCCCATCCGGAGCCTGCTGAGGCCGATCTCCGAGGCCGCCGTCGCGCTTGCCCGTCTCGACGAGCGCATTGCCCGCTCTCCCGTCGGTAAGGGCTTTCTCGAGCGCTCGCATTTCCTCGACGCGCATGCCTCGCTCTGGGTCGACGGTGAACTCGTTCATCTCGAAGACCTCGTCCTGCATGACGCGCTCCGGGACATCCGTGCTCCCACCCATGAACTCACCATTGCCCGCGACATCCTGAAAACCCGCCGACGTATCGCCGCTCATCCCCGGGCCTGGGCGCTCTCAGGTCCCGGCCTCGCCTCCCTCCGCGGGCGGGCGTGGCCCGCGGCATCATGGGGTGAGGACGGGGAGGGGGTGCCGGATGGGAATGTCGAGCCGACCCGTGCTCCGGCCGGGGTGGGGGAGGTGGAGGATGAAGTTGAAGACGGTCTGGGTGACGCGTTTGCCGCGATCGATGCGGTAATTGCCCGCTCGGAGGCGGCTATTGAAGAGGCGAAGAAGCCGGGCCGTGTCAAAGACGCTCCGGAAAAGGATCCGTTCGTTTACGACCTCGACTGGGATGAGGACGAGCGGCTGGCGGAGTGGCAGGCCGTGCTGGCTCGCGCCCAGGATCTGCCACCGGTCCTTCAGGCGATCGTCGCCCTCGATGCGTGGAATGAGATCTCCGTCCTGCAGCATGCGCCTTGGCTTGGTCGGCTGCTTGCCGCCTCGGTCCTGCGCGAGGGTGGCGTTACCACAAGCGGGCATCTCGCGGCGATCAATCTCGGGCTGAAAGCCATCCCCGTCGATCGGCGCCGGCATCGTGATCGCGAGACGCGGTTGCTGGCGATATCAAGGGCGCTGACGATTGCCGCCGAGACGGGGCTGAAGGAGTATGATCGGCTGGTGCTGGCGCGGCAGATGATGATGCGCAAACTCGAAGGACGGCGGACGTCGTCCAGGCTGCCGGAGCTGGTCGAGCTCGTCATGGCGCGGCCGTTAATCTCGGCCGGGATGGTGGCGAAGACGCTTGAGGTGACGCCGCAAGGCGCGCGGCGGATCGTTCAGGAGCTTGGGTTGAGGGAGATGACGGGCAGGGGGAGGTTTCGGGCCTGGGGCATATTTTGATGCATTTGCCCGGTTCTACCGCAATCGCAGATATTGCAACATCAGGGCCGTATCGGATTGCTCCGAACGGGATCGCCGAGCAATTGCCTCTGCGTGCCTTCGACGATCTCAATCTTGGTGTCGCCGCACTGCTGTCGGCGGAAACCGGCACAAGCGGGAATTTGCAGTCGACGGCCAAAAGCATCATGTTAGCGTCGGAATAGGACTTCGACGATGCTCTTGCAGAAATACCGCGAGATCAAGGAAGCCCACATGCAGATCGGCAAGGAAGCTCTTGCCGAGATTCGCTGACTGGGCTCGCCACTCTCCGCCAAGGACCTCGAAAACGAGCGCAAGGATCGCGCCGAGCACGAAGAGCGCGTTCCCGCCGTCATGAGGCAGTAATCGCTTCATACCGGAACTGTCCCGTGTAATCCTGGGAGGCCCGAACGGCTACGGCAAATCATTCGCATTCGCGAAGCTGAATGCTCGAAGGCGTCTGGATCAACGCCGACGAGATCGCCCGAGCACTGCCCAAAACCGACGATGGCAAGTCGAAGGAACGCAGAGCAGCCAGCAGTCCATCCGATTGATGCGCGAGGCGAAGGCCGCCGGGTTCAGGGTCGGCCTCTACGAGGTCGCCCTTGATTCCGTTGAGACCAACATCGAACGCCTGAAGCGGCGGGTGGAGAAGGGCGGTCACGACATCCCGGAAGTTGACATTCGCAGGCGACACAAAGGCTCCCTGGAAAAGCTGACCGAAGCCGTGAGGCTCGCAGACGAAGTGATCTTATGGACAATAGCGGTCTGACACCGCACGAGGTGTTCGAGATCCGCTCCGGCGTGGCCAATTCGTCAACATTGACGATCGCTAGGAGCTGCATCGACTGTTCTCGGCCAAGGTCTGCGAGGCCTGTGGATTGGTGGGCTACGACCGCGGTTTCCGGAAGGACCCGAAGCTGGCAGCTCGTCGCGGCGACGACGTGACATCCGACATGCCGATACCGTCTCCCGGACATCGGCCGAAGCCTCCAAGCATGAACTGAGAATGGCATGTTCGAACTGATCAATCTTCTCGAAACCGTGTACCGGACCAGTTTAGCCGAACTCGAAGCATCGTTCAGGCAGTATACCATGGATGCGCAAGAAGTCTTTAGGGTGCGGCAGACAGTTTCGTACAAGTTTCGCCGTATAGTGGTTTTTCTGGAGTAGCGGCTGCCCTCAGGGCGAGACGAGAGACGACGTTATGCAGATTTTGGCGCATCGAGGGTGGTGGACTGATCCGGCGGAAAAGAACTCAGAGGCCGCTTTTCGCCGCGCTTTCGCCGCCGGCTTTGGCATTGAAACAGATGTCCGGGATCAAAATGGCGAACTGAAGATCAGCCACGATATGCCTGTCGGCGATAATCTCATGACGCTAGCCCGTCTTCTGGAAATCTGGGCCGAGTACTCCAGCGCCGGCATGATCGCGCTCAATATCAAGGCCGATGGCTTGCAGGCCGGTGTGATCTCCGCCTTCGCCGCGCAGCCTGCTCCGGTCTTTTGCTTCGACATGGCGGTGCCCGATGCGCTCGGCTATCTCCGCCAGTCGTTCCCGACCTATACGCGGCACTCGGAAGTCGAGCCGGTGCCGGCATTTTATGATCAGGCCGAAGGCGTCTGGGTCGATGCCTTCTTTGGTGACTGGATTACCGCCGATGTCGTCGAGCAGCACCGCGCGGCAGGCAAGAAGGTCGCCCTGGTTTCTCCCGAGTTGCATCGCCGTGATCCTGCGCCCGCCTGGGCTGCCTGGCGCGATCTGTCGGGTGCGGATATTTCAATCTGTACCGATTTTCCTGATCGGGCGCAGGCGTTTTGGGGTAGCCGCTAGGCGGCAGGACGAGGTTTGGATGCTGAGGGGCGCAGATGATTAAGGCAGTCTTGTTCGATATGGATGGCGTCCTGATCGACGCCAAGGAATGGCATTACGAGACGTTGAACGACGCGCTCGCCGTCTTCGGGCTGAATATCAGCCGCACGGAGCATCTTGCTGTCTACGACGGCTTGCCGACGCGAAAGAAGCTCGAACTCCTCAGCCAGGTGCGAGAGCTGTCTCCGCGCCTGCATAACTTCCTCAATGCCCTCAAACAGCAGATGACCTACAAGGTCATCGTGGAAAAATGCCGCCCGGTCTTTCATCACGAATATGCGCTGAGCCGCCTGAAGCGCGAGGGTAAGCGTCTGGTGGTCTGTTCAAATTCCGTCCGTTCCACCGTCGACACGATGATGCGTCAGTCAAACCTGCTCGGCCATCTCGATTTCTATCTGTCGAATCAGGATGTGACCAAGGCGAAGCCCGATCCGGAAATGTATCTGACGGCGATCGACCGCCTCGGACTCTCGCCCGAGGAGTGCCTGATCCTTGAGGATAACGACCACGGCATCCAGGCGGCCCGGGCCTCTGGTGCCCATGTGATGATCATCGGCACCGTCAATGACGTCACCTATGAACGCATTGCGAGCCGGATCGCTGAAATTGAGGCTGTGCACTGATGAGATACCTGATCCCAATCGCCTCCAAGGATGATCTGTTCCCCAAGGACGAATTCCACTTCCCAAAGCCCTTGATCGAGGTGGACGGCGCGCCGATGATCTCGCTGGTCGTCGAAGCGATACGCCAGAGCGATACATCCGCGCGCTTCATCTTCGTCATCCTCAAGGAAGACGCGCTGGAATACAGTCTGTCATCCATCCTGAAACTGCTGGCCGGGCCCGAGACCTTGGTCGTCGAGCTTGCCAATCCGACCATGGGTGCGGTCTGCTCCGCCCTCATGGCGATCGAACATATCGATGATGGGGAGCCGCTGATCATCTGCAATGGTGACCAGATCATCGATGCCGACATCGGTGGGATCGGCAACGCCTTCTACCACTCCGGTGCCGATGCCGGTGTCATCACCTTCCATTCGGTCCATCCGCGCTGGTCCTATGTGCGGGAGGATGAGCACGGACGCGTGACCGAAGTGGCGGAGAAGCGGGTCCTGAGCCGCAAGGCGATCGCCGGCTACTACTACTTCCGCGAGGGCCGCCAGTTCGCGACCTGGGCGCAGGACTATCTGCTGAAGACCGATCCGGTCGGCGGCCGTTACTATCTGTCACCTGTGCTCAACGAAGTCGTGTTGAACGGCGGCCGTATCGCCCAGTACGAGGTCCCTGCAGACAGCTACATTTCCTTCTACTCGCCGAAGCGCATCGAGTTCTATCAGAGCGAGGCCGTGAGCCGCTTTGCACGGCTGAAGGAAAAGCGCCCGGGTGTGCAGGTCGTCATTCCCTTGGCCGGTCTCGGAAGCCGCTTCTCCAAGGCTGGCTATGCCAAGCCAAAGCCCTTCATCGATGTCGACGGAGCGACGATGATCGAACGGGTCATGGACAATCTGCGCGTCGATGGTGCTAGGTTCGTCCTGATCGCCCGCCGCGAGCATCTTGCCGCAGAGCCGGAGGTTGTCGATGGCCTCATCGGTCGCGGAGATCTGGTCTTGTCGCCGATCGATTTCGTCACCGAAGGTGCTGCCTGCACGGTCCTGACAGCCCGTGATCATCTCGACCGGAATGCGCCCCTTCTGATCGCCAATTGCGACCAGATCGTCGATTTCGACTGCTCGAACTTCACCCAGGATGCCATGGAACGTGGTCTCGATGGTTCAATTCTCTGCTTCCGCGACCGGTATCGCGATCCGAAATGGTCCTTTGCCCGCCTGGGTGAGTCCGGTCTCGTCGAAGAGGTGAAGGAGAAGGTCGCGATCTCCGATCTCGCCACTGTCGGGATCTATTACTTCGCCCGCGCCGGAGACTTTATCGATGCGGCGATGGACATGATCGTCGCAAATGACCGCTCGAACGACGAGTTCTATGTCTGCCCGGTCTACAACTACATGTGCCGTCGCGGCAGCCGGATTGGCGTGTACGAGATCGAGTTTGACGCCATGCATGGCATTGGCACGCCCGACGATCTGAATTCCTATCTGGGGCTTCTGAAAAGCGCATGAAATGCATCGTGCCGCTTGCCGGGCCTGACGTCTGGTCTGACCGTTACGGCCTGCGGCCGCTCTTCAAGGTCGATGGGCTGCCGCTCATCGACCTTGCCCTCACATCACGGGCGTGGAAGGGGAAGCTTGGGGGGGAAGACTATATCTTCGTCCTGCGCGAGACAGAGGGGGGCGAGCAGCTTAAGGCCCATCTCTCGGCATCCTTCCCCCGCTGCCGTTTCGTCACGCTCTCGCATCTCTCCGGCGGTGCACTGTTCTCGACGCTCGCGGCCATGGCGCTCGTGGAGCCGACAGAGCCGTTGATCATCGATCTCGCCGACATTCTATTCAGCCATGGCCCGGCAGACCCCGCAGCCCTCTTTGCGAAGGAGGGGCTTGGCGCAGCCGTGCCGGTCTTCCCCTCCAGCCAGAGCTGCTACAGCTACCTGCGCATCGAGAACGGCTTTGCCGTCGAGGCGCGCGAGAAACAGGTCATTTCCGACCACGCCTCGGCTGGCGTCTATATGTTCCGCGATGTCGAGGTCTTCCTCCAGTCCGCTTCGTACAGCATCCGCAACCGCGACGTGCTTGCCTATCGCAACAGCCTCTTCATCTGCCCGATGGTGAACGGTGTGGTGGCGGCTGGGTTAAAGGTCGTGGCACCTGATGTCAGCGATTGCCGCCCCGTCGGCAAACTCTTCCACAACGACAACTGATCCTTTTACGCTCTGCACGGGGCGCGCGAATGCAGGAAGGGCAGCCATGAGAGACCATGGCTGCCCTTGCGTTTTCATGTTCGGATGGCAACGGGCGCTGCTGCGCTCGGCTTCGTATCAGACCATCAGGCCCATGATGTAGCGGCGCAGTTCGCAGTCCTCGCGCGGCACGCGCTTGACGCTGAAGACGCCCTCAAGAACACTGGCGCCGATATGCGGCGAGCGCAGCGCACGCGGCACGCGCTTGGCGAAGACCGCACCCTTGCCGGCGCGCACGTTCTCGACCACATCGGGCGTGATTTCGAGATTGTTGCAATAATTTGCGAGCGTCACCGGCAAGGCGACGTTCACATTGATCATGGCATGCCGTGCGGCGACGGTCGGAAGGATCACCTCTTCGATCGGAAAGCCGACCGGTGCCATGGGAAAGCTCTCCATGAACAAGCGCGCGAGAAGAGCGAAGATCTCACGGCTGGCGAATTGCCCTTCAGCCTGTCCGCCGAAGAACAGCGGCAGGCCGAGGCTGGCGATGAACTTCTGCATGGCTACGCTTTGCAGGAAATCCTGGCGGAAGACGCCCCAGTCGGTCGCTCCGTCGAACAGTTCCATCTGGGCGCCGATCTGGAAGCCCGACACATATTCGGCAAGGCCGTGCTTCACGAAGAGCTCATTCGACGAGATCAGCATCACCTTGGTGAAATCGCTACCAGTCCCTAGGGCATGCAGAAAATTGCTGACATGCACATGCATGAGCCCGCCCGACCAGATGGTCTCAAGCGAGTTCGGGTTGAAGATGACGTTCGGGAAATCGCAGACCCGGCGGAACTCGTCCACCAGACCAACGGATCCGGCAGAAATGTGAATACAGACGAGAGAACCGGGGCAGAAGTAGTTGATGTTCTCGATCTGACCGCGAACGATGTCGGGTCGTTCGTGAACCGGAAGCGAAAAGAGGATTTTGTCCATAGGAGCCACTGTTGAGAGTCATTTTGAGAGAAGTCAGAGGAGACAAAGGTTAGACGAATAGTCTGTCCCCAGGCTGTCCAGGCCAACAGGCCAGATGGAGACCTCTAAAAATCTCCCCCTTTTCGGCAAATCGTGATTCAGTCAGACATGGGTGATTTGCGGGGAGCGGATGATGCGGGGACAGCCTGGTTTCTTTGATCTGGAAGAACATTTGGCCCTCAGAAGGCTTCAACTCGGTCCATTTGTGGGGGTGATTGCCTTTCAAACATTCGTTCTGTTTCCCTGCTGCTCCACCATTTCATCCAGCACGCGTTGCTTCACCTGAGCAAGATCAATCTCGAGAAGTGCCGTTGCATGGCGAAGTTTCACCAACTCCACCATCATGTCGACATCGGTCAAGGGGGGGCGATCTCTGCACTTTCTGCTCAGGAGCGATTTGATCGGTATAACTTTCTTCATGCTTCCTATCCTTTAGTTGCTGAGTGGGAGCCGGTTTAGGTGTCGCGGAATTGGTTCGGCAGCATAGGGCACGGCCCCTTGGGGCGAGGTCAGCTCCCGATGGTGATTGAGAAAACGCATCAGTCTGGAGCCCCCTTCCTTGAAGGGGCTGCCTAGACGGCCTTTCGATACGATCGCACATGCGCCAGCGATGTCCGGTGAGCTGCGTCAGCCTCGGTCTTGAACTGACCCAGCAGCGTGAACAGTTGCTCCGCCTCCCTTGCGAGACTATGGGCAGCAGCTGTAGTTTCCTCCACCATGGCAGCATTCTTTTGCGTGCCCTGATCCATCGTGTTGACCGCTAGGTTGATCTCCTTGAGGCCCGTCGCCTGTTCTTTGGATGCCTCGACGATAACACCCACGTTGCCGTCAACCTGAACCACCTGGTGGACGATTTCCTGGAGTGCCTTTCCGGTGTCGCTGACCAGGGTGACACCGCTTTTGACGTGCTGGTTCGAGGTGCTGATCAACTCTTTGATCTCCTTGGCCGCCTTTGCTGATCGCTGAGCAAGCTCGCGGACTTCCTGAGCCACCACGGCAAAGCCCTTGCCGGCGTCTCCGGCGCGGGCAGCCTCGACGCCAGCGTTCAGTGCGAGGAGGTTTGTCTGGAAGGCAATCTCATCGATTACGCTGATTATGTTGGCGATCTCCGCCGCTGAGCGCTCTATCTTGCCCATGGCGTCAACCGCTTCCCCCACCACGCGACCCGAGCTCTCGGCATGGTCCTTGGTTTTGCGGACAAGTTGCCCGGCTTCTTCAGCTCGATGGCTCGAATCAGCGACCGTGGTGGTGATTTCTTCGAGCGCCGCTGCTGTTTCCTCGACCGAAGCAGCTTGCTGTTCGGTGCGTCGTGAGAGTTCGTTGGATCCTTTCGCAGGTTAGGCAGATCCACAGCTTCCCATCCGGGGCTCCAGGTCTTGATACTTGGCGCAAGCATGTGGTTTCATCGGGCGCAAAGTTTACAGGTTATGTGCCAACTGCCAACGACCCTTCACGATAGGTCATCAGGGTAATTCACCCCATCAGTTTACGGTGCGCGAACACGTTGCTTATCGGTAGGCCGGTCCAGGCAAGACCTATGTGGCTTAACAACTATCCACGACGCACAGAGAAGAACCCGGAGCGCCCGATTTAGGCTGCCGCTGACACTCGGTCTCGGCCTGCGTGCTTTGCTTCGTACAAGGCCGCATCCGCACGTCTCAGGGTGTCATCGAGATCGTGATCAAGAGTGGCCACCCCCGCGCTGACGGTAATCGAAATGGGGCGACCCGCTCCCCCGAAAAAGCATTGCTTACGAGTTTGTTCAGCCACACTTTCCGCGATCTCGATAGCTTCGGCTCTGGTTGTTCCTCTGCAGAGCGCGATGAATTCTTCCCCTCCGTATCGGGCTGCAAGATCTGCCGGACGAACTGCCTGACGTAAAAGTGTTGAGAAGAGTGTCAGGACTCGGTCGCCGGTCTGATGACCAAAACGATCGTTGATGGATTTAAAGTGGTCAAGATCGAAGATAATCACGGAATGGCTACCCACGCCTTGTTCCTCGACCAGGAAACTGGCTCGTTCAAAAAACGCACGCCTGTTCATAAGACCTGTCAAGAAATCTGTTTCCGCGAGTTTCTTCAACTCCTCTTGTTGTTTGACAACTTCGCTAACGTCTCTCACCACAGCAATCAGGAGAGGCTCGCCGTCCGCTTCTGTCTTGAGGATTGTGATACCAAGGTTGACCTCCGACCCGTCGGCGCGGCGACCTAAAATGCCGTTTCCCCGTTGCCCCATTCGTCTGGTCTCAACCAGCCCAGCTCGGAATCCCGCCACGAGTGCGTCATGATTTCGTCGCACTCGATCAGGCAGGAGAACATCAAGCCGTTTCCCGATCAGGTCGCCAGGCCGCCATCCGAAGATTTCCTCCGCTGCGGGATTGGCAAAACGGATAATGCCGTCCTTGGACATGCCGATGACACCGTCGGCGATTTCCATCGCGACCTTACGGAATACGTCCCCCGCCATGATTTCGGAATACGGTTTTGAGCTCGTGTCAGTCATGGGTCCGCCCTGGTGGCTCGTGACATCAATTCTCGGATTGGCAGGGCAGACACTGCGCCTGTGCTTGTGGAACGAGATTTGCCGGAAGCCCGATCACGCTGTGCCAATCTTCGAATGTTCGCCAGCAGCGGCTAGTCTGGATGCTTGACGAGTACATCGGAAGGCGATCTCATCTTGGTATGGCGGAGCACCGTCGCAGGAAATCGTTACTGGACCGCTAATTTGTCAATCGGCACGCAAAGTTGACCCATTATCTGCGCTCAAATTGACGTCGATGACTACAGTGTAGGGACCGTAGCGCTCATGATCAGTAGATCAAACTCGCCTTGGATGTCTGCCCAATATGCGAGATCCCGGAGACGCCACGGCATCACATTGCCTCAACTATAGACAGCTCCGACGAGGCGTCGGCAGGCATCGACCAGGTTCTCTTCCTGAAGCAGCGCGCCACCGATCAAGTACATGACATCGTTCCCGTAGGCCTGCCGCATTTCGGGTACACGGCTGAACGTCATCCCCCCACCAGGAGCGGCAACGATCGCCTTCGGCCCTCCGATGTCGTCTGCACAGGCTTTGGCGATCGACAGGCACTCGTCCCGGGTGAAACCGAATCGGCCGCCGAAATTGGGATAGATGACCGCGTCGGCTCCCATCAGCCGATGCAAGGTGCCGAAGAAGCTGCGATGAGAAAAACCGCAATCGGGCGAGACAACGTTGGCGCCGGAAAACGCAGGGTGGGAGATGATCGGCAGCGAGAAATTCGGATCCGCAGCCAGGTGTCGGATGATGTCGTAGCCGGCCATGGCTGGAGCAATCATTACTGCGCCCGCGCCGGCGGCTTGTGCAAGCATTGCACGCTCGACGATCAATGTTGCCGGACCGGTGACATTCGGCACGAAGCTTGTGCGGCCGCCCGTTTTCGAGTTCGCCTCACCGACTGCCTCGACGCAGGCCCGGAGCCGCTCCTCGAACGGCGATGTCTTCTGGTCGACAAGCCCGTGATCGTCCTTGACGAAGTGCATTCCGCCGAGCGCGAAGTCATGGGCCAGGCGAGCCAATTCGGAAGTCGACAGCCCTACGGGCTTGATGGCCGACATGAGGAGCGGGGTTTGGCCTATGCCTGCCCTCGCGCGCAGTCCGGCAATGCCGTGGCGAGGTCCCTTGCACAAGGCGAGAATGCCCGGCGACAGCGAAATGTCTTCGACCTTCAGACCCGGCTTGATCGAACTGTTGCCAAAGACGATGTTGAGGAATTGCAGGAAATCACCGCCAACGTCATCTTCCGAATAGGAGATATCGGCGAGATATCCCGGCCTGCCGGATGGGTCTTTCTCCAAGGTCCACAGCCTGCCGAGGATCTCATCCTCGACATAGCCCTTCGGAACGCAGCTGCGGGGAATTTCCACCGTCTGTTCCAGCGCGATGTCGAGGGCGCGTTGTTTAGCCTCCTCTTCATCACCTGCACGGACGAAATAAGTGACGCTGAAGCGTGGAGCCATCACAGCGCCTCCGCCTTCTGGGCCGAATGGACGTGATCCAGGCGAACTTCCGCAAGCTCATCCTCGCCGATATCAACTGACCTGCCGGTGAGCTCACCGACAGCGGCCACGAGCGCACCGGCGTCGAGCCCGTATTTCTTCATCAGATAGGGCTTTGAGGCGCCGTGAGCGAAGGTATCTTTCAGGCCGAGACGCTTCAGCCGGATGCCGAGCCCTTCTTCGGCAAGGATTTCCGCCACCAGAGAGCCGAGGCCGCCGATGATCGTGTGGTTTTCCAGGGTAATGACGCCCTTCTTGCCGCGCGCGGCTTCAATCAAGCCGTCACGGTCAAAGGGTTTCAGAGTGGAGGCGTGCAGATGATGAACGCCGATACCGCGCGCCGTGAGTGGACCGGTGGCACGCAGGGCTTCCTCGGTACAAACGCCGGAGGAGACGACCAGAATGTCATCACCGTGAGACAGCGTTCGCAGTTTATTGAACTCAAACGGCGTCGAGAACAGCCGCGGCACCTCGCCGCGAAGGATGCGAACATAAACGGGCCCGTCGATGCTGTCTGCGACTTCGAGCACGGTCTCCACTTCCGTAGCATCCCCCGTTTCGAGGATCGTCATATTGGGGACGGCGCGCAGGATCGCTATGTCTTCGATCGCCTGATGGGTGATGCCACCGGGCGTGGTGATGCCGGGCAGGAAGCCGATTAGGCGGACCTTGCGGTTGGAATAGGCGATGGAGTTGATCAGCTGGTCGTAAGGCCGGCGATACAGGAAGACTGAAAACGTATGGATAAAGGGGCGGTATCCCTGCATGGCGAGACCACCGGCAAAGGAGAGCATGTTCTGCTCGGCCATGCCTAGCGACAGGAACTGCTCGGGATGACGGTCTCGGAAGCCATCGACCTCGCAGGAGGAAGTGAGGTCGGCAGACAGGCAGAGCACTTCAGGCCGCGCCGTGGCGAAAGCTTCGAAAGCCCTGGCATAGGGTCGGTTGACGATTTCGACCATGATCAGGCTCCTTCCATCGCGTTAAGATCGATGCCGAGTTCGGCGGCAAGTGCGACCCGCATTTCCTGCCGTTCCTCCGCGCTCTTGAAGCGGACATAGTGCAGCCGCGGAAAGCGTTTCTTCAGAAAATCCATGCCCTGGTAGGGCGAGGTGTTGGCAAGTATGACGAGCGGCTTACCCGGCTCGGGACTGCTTGCTGCATTCCGGAGGGCATCAAGGTCATGGCCGTTGACCGAGCGGCATGTCACGCCGAAGGATGTGACACGGGCTGCGAGATCGCCGAGATCGAGCACCGATGACATGGCGCCGTCGCATTGCTGCTGGTTCACGTCGACGACGACGCGGATGTTGTCGATCTGATGGTAACTCATCGCCGCCAGGCATTCCCAGGTCTGTCCCTCCTGGAATTCGCCGTCGGACATGTAGACCCAGACTTGGCCAGGTTCCTTTTTCCGCAGCCGCGCCCAGGCGACGCCCGATGCCATGGAGAGCCCCTGGGCGAGGGACCCGGTGGTCACTTCCATGCCGGGGCTGTGCTCGGCGCCGATCATCTCGACCGAACCGCCGTCCTTGTTGAAGTGCTCGAGCGCATGTTCGTCCATGCGGCCCGTCTCGATCAGCGCCGAATAGATCACGAGTGCATAATGAGCGGGTGAGATGAAGAAACGGTCGTATTCCGGGCCGATTGGACCATGATAGCCGGCGCCTGTGAAGGAGTCCGGATTATTGGCCGAGGGAACGCCGCGGAACGGCAATGGTACCTTGGGCAGCGTCGGTTCCCCGAGCTTCAGCAATTCATTGTAGAGCAGGGCCAGGCTTTCGGCAGCCGAGCAGGCCTGGCTGAGATAGCCACCATTGTGCATCATCGTGTGAAAGAAGACGCGGCGCCGGATGCCGAGTGCGATCTCTTCGGTGGATTTTTCGTTGGGCAGGCTCATGGTCTCAGCTCCGTTCCGGGAAAAGGGCCTTCAGACCCCCGGGTGACGCCGCAGCGATACCGCGCTCGGTAATGAGGCCGGTGATCAGGCGCGCAGGCGTGACGTCGAAGGCAGGGTTGGCGGCAGGGCTGCCCTCCGGCGAGATCCGCACGGTTGCAATCGAGCCATCAGTTGCGCGCCCCTGGACGAAGCTCACCTCATCGGCTGCACGTTCCTCGATGGGGATCTCCTTCAAGCCGTCATGCACGGTCCAGTCGATGGTGGGCGAGGGCAGTGCGACATAAAACGGCACGCCGTTGTCGCGGGCCGCCAGTGCCTTGAGATAGGTGCCGATCTTGTTGCAGACGTCGCCGTTTGCGGTGGTCCGATCGGTTCCCACGATCACCATGTCGATATCGCCGTGCTGCATCAGGTGCCCGCCAGCATTGTCGACGATCAGGGTGTGGGGTACGCCATGGCCGTTCATTTCCCAGGCAGTGAGATAGGCCCCCTGGTTGCGCGGCCGCGTTTCATCGACATAGACATGGACTGGGATGCCGGCTTCGACGGCCATGTAGATGGGCGCCGTTGCCGTGCCGTAATCGACCGTCGCCAGCCAGCCGGCATTGCAGTGCGTGAGGATGCGCACAGGCTCGCCGGCTTTCTTCTTCGACGCAATCTGCCGGATGAGCTCAAGGCCGTTGGCGCCGATGGCGCGGTTCAGTCCCACATCCTCCTCGGCAATCTCGGTGGCGCGCTTGTAGGCCGCATCCGCGCGATCGCTCTCCGGAAAACCGGCGAGATGCGTACGCATGGCGTTCAGTGCCCAGCGCAGGTTGATCGCGGTCGGGCGGGTCTCGTTCAACTCCTCCCAGACGGCATCGAGATGCGCATCCGATGGATCTTTCGACATCGCGATCGCGACGCCATAGGCAGCAGTCACGCCTATCAGTGGCGCGCCGCGCACCCACATGTCGCGGATTGCGACTGCAACGTCACCGACGGTCTTCAAGGTTACGATCCGGAATTCGTGCGGCAGCCAGCGCTGGTCGATGATGTCGACCGAGCGGCCGTCTTCGTTCACCCAGATGGTATGATAGTGGCGTTCTCCGACTTTCACGCGATAATCTCCATTTCAAGTCGCTCCACGGTCGCCCTGATGTCCCGAAGACTATGGATGCGCTGCCGATTGACGGCGAGGTGACGCCCGAGCTTCAGCGCCTTGCTTTCGCAGGATGCACGGCGTTCGGGGTCGGCGATGGTTTCGAAATCGGCATTGTGGGCAAGGCCGAGGATACGGCGGTGGATCTCAATGCCGGCGAAACCGAGCATTTCGGACCAGATTTCATCTATGACGATGTTCAATGCCTGCTCGGCGGCAAGCGGATCCTGTCGATATTCGAACAGGCTCGCCTGGTAGAGGATGCCCCGGCGCTCGGTGCGCCAGAGATGGGCGAACTCGCTGCGGAATGTGTCCCACAGCGTCTCGATTGTCTCGAGCAGGTAGAGGCGCATCTCGTCGCGAGCACCAGGAGCGGTCTCATGGCCCGCCTGCGAGAAATAGCTCATCCAGAAATTGGCGATCAACATGCCGACGTCGAAGCTGATCGGGCCATAGAAGGCGAATTCCGGATCGATGACGCGCGTCTCGTTTTCCGTCACCATGACGGAGCCCGTATGCAGGTCGCCATGGCAGAGCGTTTCGGCCTTGGCCGAGAAGATGTGCTTCAAGCGCTGCGCCTCTACCTTGAGGTCACGATCGGATCGCAGTTCAGCCACGAGCGGATCAAGCTGTGGTGTGGTATGGCGGTTGAGCGTCGCTTCGAAATAGGGATCGGAGAAGACGAGGTTTTCCGTAATGTCGCAGAGCTCGACATTGTCGCAGAACAGCGCGACATCCGCCTTCTTCTCACGCGTCACCATGGACAGGTCGGAGCCGCGAAACAGCGTGCGGGCAACAAACAGGCCGAGATCGCGCCCCACTCTCGGCAGTGGTCTTCCATCGATCAGGGCCCGCCTGAGGATGACGTGCGGCGTCAGAAACTCCATGACGATGATCGCCTGGGTCTCGTCGAAGAAAAAGACTTCCGGCACCATGCCCGGATCGCGCCGCGCCTGACGCGTCAGTGCATGATACTCGAAGAACGAACGCTTGAGCGGCAGCGGCCAGCTCTCACCGACGAGGCGCACATAGGGTAGCGCCTGCTTGACGATGACGGCGCCCTTTTCGCCCGTCACGATGAAGACCAGATTGAGATTGCCGTCGCCGACTTCCCTGATGGTCCACCGAGATGAATCCTCACCTATCCGGTCCGTGACGGCAGTGTTTCCGCCTAGTCGAACCGGCAATGTATCCGCACTGAGAGCCTCGAAGGCCTGGCTGTCCATGGCAATCTCCTCCTGTGCACGGGGCGGCCTCCACCGCATGCTCCATGCTGTCTTTGCGCAAAGCTAAGGCGAGAGTCTGTCAATTGTCAACGGCCTTGACATTTGATGAATGGCTATCCTAACGTGATGCCAATGGGAGGAATGCATGGGTGAAATCGCAGTGTTTCGCGTTGAGGGCGTGCGCAAATCGTTTGGCCAGGTAACGGTGCTCCAGGGGGTGGATCTCGAGCTCAAGGCTGGCGCGGTAACGGTCTTGATGGGTGCCAACGGCGCCGGCAAATCCACGCTTGTGCGCATTCTCTCCGGCGTCTACACGCGGGACGCAGGCACCATCACGCTTTCGGGAGCTGCTTTCGAGCCATCCACGCCAGCCGAGGCGATCCGGGCAGGGGTGGTTACCGTGCACCAGAACATCAATGACGGCGTTGTTGCCGACCTTGATGTTGCGACCAACCTTACTCTTGACCGGCTGAATGGACGCGGCGCCAGATTGTTCTTCAATCCGCGCCGGGTACGCCGCGAGGCTGCGGCCGTCGCACAACGCATGGGTCTTTCGATCGATCTTTCCGCGAGCATCAATGACCTTACCCTCGCAGACCGTCAAATGGTGGCGATTGCAAGGGCAATGGCCCATGAGCCGCGGGTTCTGATCCTCGACGAACCCACCTCGTCGCTATCGAGCGCCGAGGCCGACCGCCTGTTCGAGCTTGTCGATCGGCTGAAAGAGCGTGGCGTCGCCATTCTCTACATTTCCCATCGCATGTCAGATATTCGTCGCCTTGCTGACAGCATTCTGGCGCTGCGCGACGGCCGCATTACTGGTCGTTTTGAAGGTCCGGACCTGGACTATGAGGGCGCAGTGAACGCGATGCTCGGACGAAAGGTCGCCGCTGGCGACGTTGCCGTGCGTGCAGCGGGCCGTCCGGTCTTTAGCGTTCGCGGACTGAAGCTTTCGTCGCAGACGCGTCCATTCGATTTTGACCTCGGTGATGGAGAGATCGTCGCGGTCACGGGGCTCGTCGGCGTCGGCAAGAGCGCGCTCGCCGAGACACTCTTCGGCGCCCGCGCACCGGCCGCCGGCGAGATGACACTCGACGGCACGCATTATGCGCCAAAGACAACAAGACAGGCCATTGCGCGCGGCGTTTTCCTTGTTGCCAAGGACCGGGCGATCAGCGGCATCGTGCCGGATTTCAATATCTATGAGAATATCAGCCTGCCGTTCCTGCGACGCCTTTCCTCCCTGGGTGTTGCAAGCCGTCGGGCGGAGAGAGCAAAGGCGCGACAGCAGATCGCCGATCTGGGCGTTGTTTGCCGAAGTGAACGCGACGAGATGCAGACGCTGTCAGGCGGCAATCAGCAGAAGGTCATGGTCGGCCGCTGGCTATCCGAGCCGTCGCGCCTGCTGATCCTCGATGAGCCCTTCCAGGGTGTCGACATTGCCGCGCGCCGGGACATTGGAGACAAGCTTCGCGCTTCCGCCGCGGGCCGATCTACCATTCTTTTCCTGACGGAACTCGACGAAGCCTTCGAGGTCGCCGATCGCATCCTGGTGATGTCGGAACAGACCATCGTTGGCGAGCACCGCAACACAGACATCGATGTCGAGCGGCTGCTATCCGAGATCGCCGGAAAATCCTATCAACAGGTGAGCGCAAGATGATGAATGAAGAGAGCAAATCCGCCACCACCGGCGTCGTTCCACCGGCCGGTCTGAACATACGTGAAGCGGCGATCAAATACGGCTTTCTCGTTCTTCTCGCAGGAATGGTCCTCTATTTCTCTCTGGTTACCGGGGGCTTTGCCTCGCCTCAGAGTGCGGTCTTCATCCTGCAATCGGTGTCAATCACGGGGATCCTGGCGCTTGGCGTGACGGCCACGCTTGTGGTCGGCGGCTTCGATCTTTCGATCGGCTCTGTCGCCACGACAGCCATGATGGCCTCGTCTTATGTGATGGTGGTGCTGGGTGGCGATGCCCTGACCGCGACACTTGTCTGCCTTGCTGTCGGCATGGCTGTTGGCCTCATCAACGGCCTGATCATCGTCTACATGCGGGTACCGGATCTCTTGGCGACGCTCGGCATGATGTTCCTGCTTCTGGGGCTTCAGCGCATTCCGACCGAGGGCCGCTCGATCGCAGCTGGCATGACACTTCCTGACGGTTCAACAGCGACCGGCGCTTTCAGTCCGGCATTCCTGGCGCTCGGCCGCCATCGGTTCGATATGATCCTGCCAAACCTCGTTCCGGTCTCGGTGGTCGTCCTGATCGTGCTGGCGATCGTCATCTGGTTCTTCCTCGAATACACCCGTTTCGGCCGCATGATGTATGCAGTTGGCTCCAACGAGCGTGCGGCCAGTCTGGCCGGTGCGCCGGTGAATGCCTACAAGATCACAGCCTATATCATCTCCGGCGTTTTCGCTTCGATTGGCGGCATCCTGCTTGCCGCTCGTCTCGGTCGCGGAGACATAGCCTCGGGCAACAACCTGCTTCTGGATGCTGTGGCCGCCGCCCTCATCGGCTTTGCGGTACTGGGGGCCGCAAAGCCGAATGCATTCGGCACCGCCATCGGGGCGCTGTTCGTCGGCATCCTTCTGCAGGGTCTGACGATGATGAACGCGCCCTATTACACGCAGGATTTCGTCAAGGGCGCAGTGCTTGTCATAGCCCTGATTTTCACCTTTGCGCTCTCGAAAAGAGGCAAACGCTGAGACGGGAGGTCTCGGCGAAAAGTCAATGTTCAAAGTGGAGGAGACCGAAATGCATTTTACACGAAGAACCCTCGGCAGGATGACGCTCGGACTGATGGCTGCAACGACATTCGTGGCACCATCCTTTGCAGCCGATATGCCCAAGCCGTTCGACAACCCCAGTGACGTCAAGATCGCGCTCGTGCGCTACCTGTCGACAGGCGACTTCTTCCAGTCATACCTCGCCGGGGTGGAGGCGCAGGCCAAGGCGCTCGGTGTCCAGCTTCAGGTCCTTGACAGCCGGCAGGACGCGGCCCTCCAGGCCGACATGGTGGATCAGGCGATCGCGCTTGGCGTGCAGGGCATCATCATCCAGCACGGGCTCACGGAGTCGATGAAGGAAGCTGCTCAGCGTGCAGTCGACGCTGGCATCAAGGTCGTTGCCTTCGACGTGAATGTCGAAAACGACATGATCCCGCAGGTCGAACAGTCCGACCGGGATCTGGCCCGCCTGGCGCTTGAGGAGGCTGTGAAGGACAATGGTGAGAGCTTCAAGGCCGGCTATGTTTACGTCGCCGGCATTGCGCCACTCGACCGCCGCGATGAGACATGGAAAGAATTCAAGGCCAAGTATCCGGGTATCAACGAGGCGGCCCAGTTCGGCACGATGGACAACCCGATTGCCAATTCGGTCGCCAACCAGGCCCGTTCGGTCATCTCGGCCAATCCCGACATTACCGTGATGTTCGCGCCTTACGATGAATTCGCCAAGGGTGTGAAGATCGCCGTCGACGAAGCGGGTATGTCCTCCAGCGTCAAGATCTATTCCGCCGATATCTCGACCTCCGACATCGCCGCGATGCGCGAGCCGGGCTCCGCCTGGGTTGCGACCGCCGCGACAAACCCGGCGGTCGTCGGCCAGGTTTCCGTGCGGACACTTGCCATGCTGCTGGCCGGAGAAGATCCGGGCAAGCAGGTCATCGTGCCGCCAACGCTCATCACGCAGAAGGACCTGAGCGAGCAGGACATCAAGAATATGGAAGAACTGGGTGCGAAGCTGCCGCAATTCGCGCATGCAGATGTCGCTATGCCGGAATGGATGCCCAAGCCTTGAATTCCTGTCCATCGCAATGAAGAAGGGGCGGTCCGGCGGACCGCCCCTTTTGTTTTAGGTGGCGAAGCAAATCGGGCAAATGCCCGATCCGTTCGGAAGGTCAGCGCATCGCCGCTGCGATGTTGCCGCCGTCGACAGTGGTGACATCGGCGGTCGTGCGTTCGGCGAGTGCGTGGTGTACGAATGCCCGTGCCACATCCTCGGCCGTGACTTCCAGGCCGAGCAGGTTGCCTCCCATGTATTCCTTTACGGAAAGGCCACGGGCGGCAGCACGGTTGGCGATCATCTCGTCGTTGAGCAGACCAGAGCGGATGCGATCCGCATTCACGGCGTTCACCCGGATGTTGTCCGCTCCATGCTCCAGTGCATACTGGCGCGACAGGAAGAGGGTGGCGGCCTTCGGCAGGCCGTATGCACCGAATTTGGCTCCCGGATTGACCGCCTGCTTGGAGGCATTGAACAGAAGCACACCCCCGGTCTGTTGCGCCTTCATGATGCGCACCGCATTCTGTGCCACCGTCTGATGAGCGAAGAAGTTCAGTTCGAAGCTCCGGCGGAGCAGCGCATCATCCATGGTGGCGATCGGGCTTTCCCATGCCGCACCGGCATTCGATACCACGATGTCGACGCCCCCGAAGGTGGCGACCGTCGTGTCGAAGGCGGCACGCACGGAGATAGGATCGGTGATGTCGCAGGCGATGCCAATCGCGCTGTTCCCGGCGGACCTGGCCGTCGCCGCCGCCTTGTCACCGTCGAGATCGAGGGCCACGACATGCGCGCCCTCGGCTGCAAATGCCTTGACGATTGCTGCACCGATGGCTCCGGCTCCACCGGTGACTACGGCGACTTGGCCCGTAAAGGGTTTTGGCTTGGTGCCGGCGAGCTTTGCCTGTTCCAGCGACCAGTATTCCAGGTCGAAAAGATCGGGCCTGCTCACTGGCTCGAACCGCCCCACCGATTCTGCGTCGCGTGCTGCTTCGATCCACATCTCGCCGACATCCGCCGCGATTGTTGCATCCTTGAAGGTTCGGCCATGGCCGAACATGCCAAGGCCCGGTACCAGCGTCAGGCGTGGCATGGGATCGAGCATGATGCGCACGACGTCGTCGCGGGCGTCGTTGCTGCGGAAATACTCTGTATATTCAGCAGCGAAGGCGGCAACCCTCTCGTCGATTACAGCGCGATAACCAGGGATGTCGTCCCTGGAAGGCGCTGGCAGTACCATCGGGCCGGTCTTTATGCGGATCGAGAGGTCTGGGGTGGATACACCTCTGGCGGCCATGTCGGCGACCTCGGCCGCATTGACGAATTCCAGGATCTGCGGCGAGGTGCGGAACACGTTGACCATGCGGTCGTAGCGGCCTTCGCCTTTGGATACGGCGACGGCACCGCGCAAGAGCGGGGCGACATCGCCCACACTTGCGAGTTCGGTCGGGATACTGACCGGCGTGAACGGATTGCGACCGTTGTTCCTGACATGATCCTCGGCAACCGTGACATAGTGGATCATCCGGTCATAGGCTTCTTGGGCCGTGTCGCCGAAGGTGAAAATCCCGTGTTTGTCGAGGATCAGTCCCTCGACTGTGGGATCCTGGTCGAACACCTCCGCCGCCGCCTTCGCAAGCGCAAAACCCGGCATGATGTAGGGCACGAAACCCATCTTGCTGCCGAAAAGATCGCGGCTCATTTCCCGGCTCTCTGCCTGGTCGGCGATGGCAAGGATCGCCGTCGAATGGGTGTGGTCGATGAACTTGTGGGGCAGGAAGGCGTGTAGAAGTGCTTCCACGGATGGATTGGGGGCACCCGGGTCAATCAGGTTCGCGCGCAGAAGCGTCACCATGTTCCCGTCGGAGAGTGTCGCCAGCTTGCGGCTCTTCAGGAGCGAAGCGAGCTTCACGGCCGGCAAGCCCGCCGGTTCGATACTGCCCATGTCCCAGCCACTGCCTTTGACGCAGAGGACGGCATGGGTGTCGCCAACGAGATCGGTTACCTCGGTCTTGACGGACGTGTTTCCGCCGCCGTGCAGGACAAGCCGCGGCTCCCCCCCTAGAAGACGTGTCGTGTAGGTGCGTAGCGCCAGGTCGCGATTGACGCCCTTCGTGGCATAGCTTGCAACGAACCGTTCGGCCTCGTCATCGCGCCAGAGATTCTCCATGATATTCAACCTCCCCGATATACCGGTCCGACCGGCATCGGTGGACCGAAGCTTTAGAGGTTCAAGCCTTGCCCGAACCCACCTTGCCGAGCCCTTCGTGGCTCCAGTGTTGCAAAACCCTTCGCGCCATCGAGGTGGTGACGACAAGATGCGAGGCAAAGCCACCCTTCAATGCCGCAATCAACGGTTCGAACTTGTTGTCTTCCTGGACGACGAGCATTCGCTTCCTGATCGCCCGGATGGAATCAAGATCCGCAGAGATGCAGCGCCGATTGTGGGCGCAATCCATCCAGCGGCCGTCCTGATCGATGAGCTGCCCGGCAATGACGCCTGCTGCCCCCAGTTCACCCATTTCGTGCATGCCTTGCGCCGAAAGGGCACCGCATTTGACGAGGTGACTGTCAGCCTCGATGCCGCCGACGGAATAGAGCGCCAACTGGCAGTCGGAAATAGCGGCAAGCTGCTCCTGGATGACCGGCTCGCCGCGTAACTCATCGGCCAGCCGTTCCGAGGAGAGCACCAGCGGCGCGTAAAAATTGATGCCTTCCGCGTTAAGTCGTCGGGCAATTTCCGTGGTGCATTGATCTGGGCGATAGGAGTAGGGGGCTCCCAAGTTGCCGCAGAGCTGAACAACAGTGACTCCGCGCAAGTCAGCAAATGGCATGACGTCGGCGATGTGGTAGACGGTGCGGCCCCAGGCCACGCCTACCCTCTCACCCTTGTTTATCAGCTCCAGAAAGACGGACGCGGCCACGACAGGCATCTCGGCCGCCGGATCCATCGCTTGGCGGTCTTCCGGCACGATCCAGACGGTCGTCAGACCCGTTGCGTCCTCAAGTTCGCGTGCCAGGACGTCATCGGAAAACAGCTCCGAGGAGGTGGTGATCGTGACGATGCCCATCTCGCGCGCTCTGCGAAGATACATGGCGACCGAAGCTCTGGAGATCTCGAGCCTTTGCGCCACTTCGTCCTGACGAAGCCCATGTGTGTAGTAGAGCCAGGCGGCCTTGTGAATGATTTGGTCGGAGGCGCGGATCGGCATATGTTGTTCTCATCAGGTGGCTCTGACATAATTCACTACCGCTGACAAAAGTCAACCTCGGTGTGTGTGACGATGGCTTGTGTAGCAGTAGGCGCTCTGCCAGGACGCCACCGAGCCACCCCCGTCCGCTTCGACTGTCAGAACCGGCTGCTTTGTCTATTTTATGCACAAGACTCGTCCTTGACACTTTTTTAGGCTTGCCTTACCCCTTTAAACCAATTGGTAAAAAATGGGGAACCGCCAATGTCCAGAGAGATCCTGATCTCCCGGCGCAGCATTATTGCGTCGGGTCTTGCCCTGAGTGCCTCGACTTTCATTCCCACAGCGCGTGCCGCAGCACCGATCAAAGTGGCCGGTGTTCACGGTTCGCCCGTTGAAAATGCTTGGAATTCCGTCCTCCACAAAGCGCTTCAAGATGCTGCGGCCGAAGGGGCGATCGAATATGTCTTCTCCGAAGGCGTGTCCGGCACCGACTATCCGCGCGCCATGCGCGAATATGCCGAGCAGGGCGCCAAGTTGGTCATCGGCGAAACTTTCCCGGTCGAGAAACAGGCCCGCGAAGTGGCGGTTGACTATCCCGAGACGGCCTTCGTCATGGGATCAAGCGGCCAGCAGTCGGGGGATAATTTCGGCGTCTTCGGCACCTGGAACTTCGACGGCGCTTACCTCGCCGGCATGTTGGCGGGCAAGATGACCAAGTCCAACGTCGTCGGCTCGGTCGGCGCTATGCCGATCCCGGAAGTCAATATGCTGATCAATGCCTTCGCCGCCGGCGTCAAGGCAGTCAATCCGGATGCCAAGCATCTCGTGACCTTCATCGGCACCTTTTTCGACCCGCCAAAGGCGCGCGAGGCTGGCCTTGCCCAGATCGACGCCGGCGCCGACATCCTCTTCGGCGAGCGCATTGGCACGGCTGATGCCGCCAAGGAGCGTGGCATCAAGTCGATCGGCTCGCTGGTCGATTACACCCCGCGCTATCCGGAAACCGTCTTCGCCAACGCCCTTTGGAACTTCCGCCCGATCCTCAACGCCGCAATCGCCGATGTTGCCGCCGGCAAGCCGACAGGTCGCGACTATACCGCCTATGGCCTGATGAAGGAAGGCGGCAGTGACATCCTCTACGTCAAGGGTACGGCTCCGGCCGATGCCGAAGCGGCGATGGAGGCCAAGCGTGCCGAGATCAAAGCCGGCACATTCGAAGTTCCGAAAGTGATGGACGAGCCGAAGTAAGCCCGTCCATGCGTTCAGACGCAACGGATCTGGCAGAGGCGATCGGCTCCGGTCGCCTCTCCGCCATCGAGGCCATGCAGGCTGCACTTGCCTCCGCGGACCAATACCGGGAATTCGGCGCCATCGCCCATATCGATGCGGAGCTCGGGCTGGAAGCGGCCCGTAGTTTTACTGCCCGATCGACAGCAGATCCTGACAGTCCGCCCATGACCTTTGGGGGAGTGCCCACGCTCGCCAAGGATCTCGGCGGTCCTTTCGCCGGATTTCCAGTCGCGGCTGGCTCCCGGCTCATCGGGCGTGGCGGCGGTCACGTCGATTGCGATCTCGCGGGACGGTTCCGCGCCGCCGGGTTCTGTCTCTTTGGCCTGACCACCAGCCCCGAATTCGGCCTGTCACTTGCCAGCGAACCTGAGATCGGTCCGATTACTCGCAATCCGCTCGCACCCGCTCTGTCCGCCGGTGGTTCGTCTGGCGGGGCGGCCGCGGCCGTGGCGGCCGGGATCGTGTCGATCGCCCATGCCACGGATGCTGGTGGTTCTATCCGGGTGCCGGCGGCCTGTTGTGGTCTTGTCGGTCTCAAACCCAGCCGTGGCCTGATGCCGGCCGGCCCGCATTTCGGCAACCACTTGGGCGGCATCGCGACCGAACTGGCCGTCTGCCGTTCGGTGCGCGATACCTCGGCCATTCTTGCGGTCCTTGGCGGGCATGCCTGCGGTCCATTTCCACCGGTCGCGTTGGCTGATGTTCCCGAAGGGCGGATGCGCATCGGTGTTCTCACCGCGACCGGATCCGACCATCCGACCCAACCCGAGCGCTCCGCCGCAACTGAGGAGGCCGCGCGCCGGCTCGAACGCGACGGCCATGTCCTTGTGCCGGTCGCTTTCAGCCAGATCGAGGCCATCTCCGCGATCAGTCGCCGGATCTTTGTCGACATCGTCTGCATCAATCTCGCCGAGACGATCACGCACTTTGATCTCGATGCGACGCGGACCGAGCGCCTGACGCAGGCCGTGATCGAGCGGGGCCTTGCCCTGTCGGCCCGTAGCCTTTGGCAGAGCCTTAATGCCATGGTTCTGGTCAGCCGTGATCTGTGGCGGCTGTTCGACGGCCTGGACTGCCTGATTGCGCCGATGCTGGCCTCGGCACCGCTGCCGGTTGGCAGCTTTCCGAGCGATCATGCCGACACTGACCTGCATTTCGAGCGCATGGCGGCCTTTGCGCCGCTGGCAGCGCTGGCCAATGCCTCCGGCTTTCCAGCGATCACTTTGCCATTCGGCGCTGACGAGCACGGGCTGCCCTTGCCGGTGCAGATGATTGCACCGATGGGGGCGGATGCATTGCTCTTGCGGCTCGCTGCCGTGCTGGAGCAGGATGGCCGCTGGCAGCATCGCTTTCCCGTCGCAGGATTGGACGCATGAACACACCCGTTCTCGAAATATCCGGTGTCAGCAAACGGTTCGGCCAGACGCTCGCTAACGACGATATCTCCCTCAGCCTCGGCAAGGGCGAAATCGTCGCTCTTCTCGGCGAAAACGGTGCCGGCAAGACGACCCTGATGAGCATCCTGTTCGGCCACTATGTTCCTGATACCGGCCATGTGCGCGTCGATGGCCGCGACTTGGCACCAGGCAAGCCGCGTGCCGCGATCCGCGCAGGAATCGGCATGGTCCACCAGCACTTCTCGCTCGCCCCGAACCTTACCGTGCTGGAAAATGTCACAACCGGCACCGAAAGCCTCTGGTCCTTTCGGTCTCGTCGGACGCAGGCCCGCGCCCGGCTGCTCTCAATCGCCGAACGCTTCGGCCTGAAGGTCGATCCGGATGCCCGCCTCGGCGATCTCTCGGTCGGCGAACAGCAGCGGGTGGAGATCCTTAAAGCCCTCTATAACGATGCCCGGATTTTGGTGCTCGACGAGCCGACCGCCGTCCTGACCCAGATCGAGGCGGAACGGCTCTTTGCGACGCTGAAAGACATGGCGGCCCAGGGCCTGTCGCTGATCTTTATCTCGCACAAGCTGGACGAGGTGATGTCGACGGCAGACCGCATCGTGGTGCTCCGCGGTGGCCGGCATGTCGCGGAGCGCCTGGCTGTTGAGACGAGCAAGGCCGAGCTTGCCGAACTCATGGTCGGGCGCACCGTCACGCGGCCGGTGCGTGAGGCTTCCACGCCCGGCGAGATCGTGCTTGAGGCCGCAGCCGTCACCGTCCGTGTCGGCGGGGTCGACCGGCTGAAGGCAATCGATTTTAGGCTGCGGGCTGGCGAGGTGCTCGGCATCATCGGCGTGTCCGGCAATGGCCAGGCAAACCTTGCCCAATTGCTCTCCGGCACGCTGGCAAAGACCTCTGGGGACCTGCTGCTGTTCGGCGAGGCGGTCGGCGCGCTATCGGTCGCCGATGCCGTAGCCCTGGGGATTGGCCGCATCCCCGAGGACCGGAACAAGGACGGCGTGATCGGAGAGATGTCGATCTGGGAAAATGTCGTTCTCGAGCGCCTGGCGGATTTTTCCAAAAACGGCCTCGTGCAGCGTGCTGCGGGTCTGGCGCTTGCCCAGCGTATCATCGACCAGTTCGACGTGCGTGGCGGCAGCCCGGCAAGCCGCATCCGGCTCCTCTCCGGCGGCAACATGCAGAAGCTCATTCTCGGGCGCAACCTGATCAATCGCCCGCGCATCCTGCTTGCGGCCCAGCCTGCCCGAGGGCTCGACGAAGGTGCCGTGGCAGCCGTCCATGAACGCATCCTGGAGGCACGGCGGCAGGGAACGGCGGTTCTATTGATTTCCGAGGATCTCGACGAGGTCATGGCGCTTGCCGATCGCATCCAGGCGATCGTCGGCGGTCGGCTCTCGCCGCCAATCCCGGCAGAGGAAGCTTCGGCGCGCAGGCTTGGCCTGATGATGTCCGGCGAATGGGAAAAAGAGGTCGTCCATGCGGTTTGAGCGGCGCGAACATCGCTCAGTAGCGCTCGTGGTGGCGACACCGCTAATCGCCATCGTCGCGGCCTTGGCAATTGCCGGTGGGCTTATTGCCCTCGCCGGGGCGCCGGTCCTGGAGGCCTATTGGGGCATCCTCAAGGGCGCTTTCGGCTCCCGGCTCTCGGCCACCGAGACCCTGACGCGCGCGACACCGCTGATCCTGACCGGGCTTGCGGCGGCTGTCGCCTTTCGGGCGCGCCTGTGGAATATCGGCGCCGAAGGGCAGCTCTATATCGGCGCGATCACAGTCGCGGCGGTCAGCTCGCAGCTGGTCGGCGACTGGCCGGCGGCGCTGCAGATCCCCGTGCTGCTTGTTCTTGGGGCGGTGGCGGGCATGGTGCTGCTACTTGTGCCGCTGTGGCTAAGGTTGCGCTTTTCGGTCGATGAGGTGGTCACGACGCTTCTCCTGAATTTCGTCGCGGTGCTTTTCGTCTCAATGCTGATCGACACGGTGCTGAAGGATCCCATGGCCTTCGGTTGGCCGCAGTCGCAGCCGGTCGCCGATGCCGGCATGCTGCCCAAGCTGCTGGCCCGTTCAAGGCTCAATCTTGGCCTCGTCATTGCGGTGGTGCTCGCTGTCGTGCTTGCCTTCGTCCAGTCGCGCACGGTCTTTGGCATGCAGTCCCGGGCCGCTGGTCTCAATCCCCAGGCTGCGACCTTTGCCGGCGTGCCTCTCGGCCGGACCCTCGTTGCCGTCGCCTGCCTTTCCGGCGGACTTGCGGGACTTGCCGGTGCCGTCGAGGTCATGGGTGTGACGGGCTATGTCACCACCGATCTGTCGCCAGGTTACGGCTATTCCGGCATTGTGGTGGCCATGCTCGCCAATCTTAATCCGCTCGGCGTCGTACTCGCTTCCCTCTTCACCGCCACGATGTTCGTTGGCGCCGACGGGATGAGCCGCAGCATGGGCATTCCAAGCTACATCGCCGATGTCATCGTCGCTTTATCGCTTCTCACCATGCTGATCGCCGTCTTCTTCACGCAGTACAGGATCCGCCGATGAACGAGGTCGTCGATATCATCGCCTCTGCCGGCCTCTGGGGCGCGGTCCTGCGGATCGCCACCCCGCTCATTCTTGGCACGCTCGGTGCCCTGCTCTGCGAGCGGGCAGGCGTGCTTAATCTTGGCATCGAGGGCATCATGACCTTCGGCGCGATGATTGGCTGGCTCGCCGTCTATAACGGGGCGGACCTGTGGACCGGTTTCCTCGTTGCGGCACTGTCCGGGGCCGTGTTCGGCCTGCTGCATTCGGTGCTGACGGTCACGCTCGGCCTGTCCCAGCATGTCTCCGGCCTTGGAGTCACACTCTTTGCCTCGAGCTTCAGTTATTACGTTTTCCGCCTGCTGGTGCCCGTCGCCGGCACGCCTCCGACTATCCAGCCTTTCCAGCCGATTGCGATCCCGGGCCTGAGCGACCTGCCTTTCGTTGGTCCAGCCTTCTTTGTCCAGACACCGCCGACCTATCTTGCCATCCTGCTCGCGCTCGTTCTTGCTTATGTCGTCTTCCGCACCCCGCTGGGACTTGCGATCCGCATGACCGGCGAGAACCCACATGCCGCCGAAGCCCAGGGTATCAACCCTATGGTGATCCGCTACGGCGCCGTCATGGCCGGCAGCGCGCTGATGGGCATGGCCGGGGCCTTCCTCACGCTCTCGGCCTTCAACAGCTTCTTCCCGACCATGGTACAGGGGCGCGGTTGGATCTGCATTGCACTGGTGGTCTTTGCCTCGTGGCGGCCGGAGCGGGCATTGATTGGAGCCCTGCTTTTCGCCTTTTTCGATGCCTTCCAACTGCGTCTGCAAACGACGCTTGGCGGAACCGTACCCTACCAGCTCTTCCTGATGATCCCCTATGTCCTGTCGATCGTGGCACTCGCCGTCATGGCGCGCCGCGCCCGCGTTCCCCAGGCACTGATGCAACCCTACCGGCGCGGCGAGCGCTGAAGCCAAGAGGTCTCCCATGTTCGATCTAATCGTGCGAAACGCCAATCTGCCTGACGGCCGCCAGGGTTTTGATATCGGGCTTACCGGCGGGCACATTGCCGCCATCGAGAAACATCTTGACGCCGTCGCCGGCGAGGACATCGACGCAACTGGCCGCCTCGTCAGTCCACCCTTCTGCGATCCGCATTTCCACATGGATGCGACGCTGTCGCTCGGCATGCCGCGGATGAATGTGTCGGGCACTCTCCTCGAAGGTATTGCGCTCTGGGGCGAATTGCGGCCGCAGCTGACCAGGGAGGCGCTGGTTGACCGCGCGTTGCGCTACTGCGATCTCGCCGTGTCGCAGGGCCTGCTCTTCATACGCAGCCATGTCGATACCTCTGATCCGCGGCTGGTCACGGCAGAAGCCCTGATCGAGGTACGCGAGCGGGTGGCGCCCTATATCACCCTGCAGCTCGTGGCCTTCCCGCAGGACGGCTACTACCGCGCGGCCGAGGGTGTGAGATCACTGGAGCGAGCGCTCGACATGGGGATCGACATCGTCGGCGGCATTCCGCATTTCGAGCGCACCATGGACGAGGGGCGACTGTCGCTCGAAGCACTTTGCCGGCTCGCGGCAGAGCGCGGTCTGCCGGTGGATATCCATTGCGATGAGACCGACGATCCAATGTCGCGCCACATCGAAACGCTTGCTGCCGAGACCATCCGCCATGGCTTGCAGGGCCGCGTCGCCGGCTCGCATCTGACCTCCATGCATTCCATGGATAACTATTACGTCTCGAAGCTCATCCCGTTGATGGCCGAGGCTGAGATCAACGTCATTCCCAATCCGTTGATCAACATCATGCTGCAGGGCCGGCACGACACCTACCCCAAGCGGCGCGGGCTCACCCGCGTGCGCGAACTGATGGCGGCCGGGCTCAACGTTTCTTTCGGCCAGGATTGCACCATGGACCCCTGGTATTCCATGGGCTCTGCCGACATGCTCGAAGTCGGTCACATGGCAATCCATGTAGCGCAGATGGGTGGCATCGAGGACAAGAAGCAGATCTTCGACGCATTGACCGTCAATTCGGCGAGAACAATGGGGCTCGAAGGTTATGGCCTTGAGGTCGGATGCAAGGCCGATCTCGTGATCCTGCAGGCGGCCGACGTGATCGAGGCGCTCAGGCTGAAGCCAACCCGGCTCTGCGTCGTCAAGGGCGGCAAAGTCATCTCGCGCAGCGCGCCGCGTATCGGCGAGCTGTTTCTGGCGGGACGTCCAGCTCGCATTGACCCGGGTCTTGATTATGTGCCGAAGGTCTGAACGGGACCGGCCTCATTCTGTTTGTTGAGATGGACCGCCTAGACGCGGAGGCTGCTGATCTCCACTGAGCCGTGGCAATGGCTTGAGTGTAATCTTCCGATTCCAGATGAATTGCCTCGCGCGTTCATCGCTTGAAATATGTTCTGAAGAATGGCGGCGCTCGCAACACGGTTCGCACGACCAGGACGTGCACCCAGACAGACCTGTTGACGAGAGTCACAATCAGTCATATATGACAATTTATCCATTTTACTAATTCAAATTTGGAAAACTGAGATGGGCTCTCCCAAAGTGAAGCCAGCCCTTGAACGGCTGGGACAGGATGTCCGACACGCGCGGTTGCGGCGGCGCATAGCCATCGCCGATCTCGCCATGCGTGCCGGAACATCGCCAAGCTCCATTGCCCGCCTTGAACGTGGCGATCCCGGCGTCGCCATCGGGACACTTGCCGATGTGCTGCTTGTCCTTGGCCTTCTGGAACGCCTGGCCGACCTCATCGATGTCCGCAAGGATGATCTTGGCCTGGCGCTATCGATGGAACAGGGCCCGCGTCGGGGACGATCTTTTGCGGCGACACTCCGGAAGCAGAAGGCTCAATCCGAGACTGCACAGGAGCACCAGGACATCGTGGACCCCGACGGGGTTTCGTTCTGATGGCAGACTTCGTCGCCAATGTGGCTCTTGGCGAAAGCCTGACGCCCGCCGGCCAATTGCGGTTCACGCATGTCGGGCCGCGGCAGTTTTCAACATTCACCTATTCCGCTTCCTGGATCGGTAGCCCTCGCGGTTTCGCCATTCAGCCAGATTTTTCACTGGAGGCGGGCCCGTTTCATACCTCGGGCCAGCCCGGCAACATGCGTGACGCGTTGGCAGGTGTGTTCGCTGATGCAGCCCCCGACAGTTGGGGGCGCAGGCTGCTGGAACGCGCCTATGGCAATGGATTGAATGAATTCGAATATCTTACCCTTTCGGACGATGCCTGCCGACAAGGGGCGTTGCGCTTTCTGGACGACAAGGGCGAGGTCATTCGGGGTAAGGCAATCCAGCCCGTACCGCGTCTTATCAACCTCGAAACCATCACAGCGATCGCCCGGGCCTATGAGCAGGGAAAGGATATCAGCCCTGAGGACATGCAGGCGCTGGCCGGGGCCGGCGGCTCCGGGGGCGCTCGCCCCAAGGCCAATATCAGCGATGGCGATACGCTATGGCTGGCGAAGTTTACCTCCGTCCATGATCAGCATCCGATCGAGCGGGTAGAGGTCGCGACCCTTCGCCTAGCGGCGGCCTGCGGTATCCGCGCTCCCGAGGCGCGGCTGGAGTTGGCGGATAGCCCGTTTCCAGTAGCCCTCATCCAGCGCTTTGATCGGCGTGGAGCGACACGGATACCCTACATCTCCGCCCGCACTGCGCTCGGCAAGACGGGCTCGGAACTCGGCTCCTATACCGAGATCGTCGATTTCATGCGGTCTCATTCACCCGATCCCGTGGCCGATTTCCGCGAGCTCTACCGCCGACTTGTCTTCACAATCCTCGTCTCTAACAAGGACGATCACCTGAAGAATCACGGCTTCCTCTATGCGGGGGCGGGCCGGTGGCGCTTGTCGCCGGTATTTGACGTGAACCCGGCGCCGGACCGAAACGCGCATCTTGAGACGGCGATCCTCGAGGGTGGCCCCCATGACCGGTCGATCAAACTTGCCCTGGAAGCCTGCGCGTTTTTCGAAATCCCGGAGGCGGAGGCACGCGATATGATCCGCACCATCGCTCGGGGCATCTCGGACGAATGGCGAGACGCGTTCCGGAGCGTCGGTGTTTCTGGCGCGCTGGCTCGTGAGTATGAGCCAGCGTTTCACAGCGATGAGACGGTCATCGCGTTACATTTATAAGTCATATTCGACGTTTTATGATTATTTATAGGTCATATCTGGCATTTTTGTGCAGGGCCACCAGATGTTGGATTGATTGCGCGACGACAGGCGTGGCGCCACGCCCTCCTCAGGAACGGATCATCATCTGAGCGCGGGTTTAGCTTCCGGGTGATCAGATGCAGCAGCTCGAAACGTCCGTTCGTCCCGAGGCAAAGCCTTTGGATGTCGATGCGAGCCGCGACGTCTCCTCGCTTCAAAAGAACTGCGACGATGGCTTCACATACATACTCTTTATGAGAAGGGGGCTGGCGCCCCATCACCCGTCAAGACCTTGAACCCTTCGGGCAAAGCCGTCCGGGCCGTGGCTCAGGCTCGCGCCTTGCGCCCGCACCACCCCGGACGCCTTTGGGTCTGGACGGGCTCCCCCCGCTCTTCGCCAAAGGGGCAGATCGGTTGCATGCGCAACCCGATCAAAGGAAAAGGGACATGAGAAACGATGTTTACGCCCAGGTGACGGACAAGATTATTGCCGATCTGAAAAAAGGGGGATCTGACCTGGCTAAAGCCGTGGAATGCCGGGAACACTGCCGGGCGGATCACAAGGCCTTTGCGTCATAACGGGCTCGGCTATGGCGTACCGTACCGTTTGCCGCGGCGGACCTCGTTTGCGCAATCTACCATGACCGCCCGGACGCCGAGCCGCTCGCTTGGGCACTGGCCGACATGCTCGTCGCGACAATGCTGAAATGGCCGTTTCCCATGCCGTTGCTGATGGCCGAGCGCAATGGCCCGGCGTTCCAGACGCTCAGTGGCAGGGGACGGGTTGCGGCCGGGTGAACCCGCTTTTCCGCGCGCCGTCTGCCTGGCCGTGGTCGGAGGGGCGGGCAGCGCCCTGCGCTCGGCGAACGAGATCATCCGGTGCGCGGGCGCGCTTTTCGCCGCAGCGCCGAAAGTCAGGACAAAGGACGCCGGTCTCGTCATTCGAAGGCTGCTCGAGGACGCCGTGCCGGCAACGGCTCGGGGCAGCCATCTGTCCCGCTGGGCGGCGACGCGCCTGTTTGAGCGGCTCGAAGGATTTCACGCCGTGCGCGAACTGGCCGGCCGATCGTCGTTCCTAATCCACGAGCTATAGTTATGGCCGGGTCAGCTCTCAATGGAAATCAATAGTCCAAAAGCTGCCATTCGGCTTTTGGCCCCCTTCCGGACATTCCAAGTGAACCAGATGCATGATCTGGCTCGCTTATCTGCCGGCTTGGATCCGAAGTTATGGTGGGTCGTCGGTTCTTATCCCTTCAAGGAGTAGAACTCGCGTCCCGTATTGCGACCGATCCTTTCGAGCATTATACTGTTTTTGAAAAACAGTATAATGCCGGAGTCGAGCTTATGAAATCCGTCGACCTCATGTACCAGACTATGCTCGCCGAGCTAGGTCAGCGCTCGCTCGACGCCGCTTGGACGGCTGATTTCCCTCCAGAGGGGCGATTCACCCCCGCGAACATCAAGGGACGCAAGTATTGGTATTTCGACATCCCGGATGGACACGGTGGTACCAAACGTCGATATGTTGGTCCTGCTGAAGATCCGGATATAGCACAACGCGTATCTGACCATAAGCGGGACAAGGACGACCTACGCGCTCGCAGGCGGTTGGTAAATACCCTGACGCGCGAAGGTGGGATGATTTCCCCCGACGCCATGTCGGGCGACATTGTCGAAGCTCTTGCCGATGGGGGGCTCTTTCGACTCCGTGGCGTTCTCATCGGCACGGTGGCCTTTCAATGCTATTCAGGGCTGCTGGGCGTGCGCCTTCCAATGGCTGCCATACTGACCGGCGATGCGGACATCGCTCATTATTATGCCATCAGTCGAGAAGTTGAAGATAGTCTGCCTCCGATCGTGGAGTTGCTGCAGGACGTCGACGCCAGTTTCCGGCCTGTTCCACATAGATCGGGATCAGGGGCCTCGTCAGCGTTTCAGAATGCCGACGGCTACAGAGTTGAATTCCTGACATCGAACCGTGGCTTGGACGACTACGTAGATCAGCCGGCGAAGATGCCTGCTCTTGGCGGTGCCAGCGCGGATCCACTACGCTTTCTAGACTTTCTCATCAGGGAACCGGTAAGGACAATCCTGCTCCACCGAAGCGGCATCCCAGTCGTTGTCCCTGATCCGGCTCGGTATGCCGTCCATAAGCTCATCGTCGCCAGCCGTCGGCACACTGACGGGCAAGGGCCAGCGAAGCGCGAGAAGGACATTCGCCAGGCTGCGCTGCTTTTTGAGGCGCTGCAGCAGACAAGGCGCTCCGCCGATCTGGCCCTCGTCTACAACGAAGCATGGGAGCGCGGCCCTGCGTGGCAAGACGCTATCCGAATTGGGGCGGGGATGCTGCCGGCACCAGATGCAGACCGGTTCAAAATGGTCCTAATCGACGGCGCAAAGAAAAACCGCGAAGAAATTGAACTTCCTTTTGGCGAATAGACCGTACTTGAAATTGAATGCCAAGCTGCTGATCTCGTTGGAAGTGGCTCAGACAAATAGGGTGCCGAGAGTCCGATTCTGCTCAAAGCGGAGACGACAGGCAGTGCCCTAGACGGACATGGACATTTTGCGCACATGCCTGCAATGGGCTGAGCGACGCATCCGCCACGCTACGCTGCCTCCCATACCTGATTGAGGATCCGCGCCGCCAATGCTGCTTTGTCCTGCGGCAGAAAGCGCTCGTAGTGCTGCTGCACGACGTCGGGCGTGTCCTGGATGGCATACTTGCCTGCTCATAGGATCCTGTCTGCTTCAGGATGTGTGTGGCGAGAACGTCTCGGACATTGTGGGGGCCATGCGGTAGCAGGCCCTTAATCGCGCCGCGGCCGGTGTACGGTTTGTATATGCCGTAGCGCTGAATCGCCAACCGCCAGGCCTCGTAGAATGTTGTCTGATTATACGCCGCATCGATACTGGTCGTTTTGACGGTTTTGACGAAAAGCGTGCCCGGATCGGGCGCGCGCCCCAGCAGCACCTTCCGATGCCGCTCGATATAGGCATTGAGATAGGTATAGAGATCAAGAAGATCCGGCAGTACCAGACGAAACGGCTTCTGCCCAAAAAAAGACGAGCCCGAGTTCTTGAACGCGTTGGACGGGATGAAGACCTCCCACCCACGCTCCCGATCGTTCCAACGCAATTCGCCGCGCTTCATGTCTTCCAGCCGGCGTTCTGCCGTCGGGAATTGTCCGCGCGGGCAGACCAGCAATTGCCGAAGGTTTTTCTGCCTGAGGCCGAGATGTAAGCCAAGCCTTAGCATCAAGAACGAACGGACGGCCTCAGCGGCTGCTCTCGGGTAACGGTGCTCATCGGGCATTCGCTTTAAGATCTCCTCGGTGATCTTGCGATATTCAGCGAGCGGGCTATCTGCCTCGAGCACGCACATGATTGGCTCGAACGGATCGCGGTGGACCCGCATCACCCGCTGGATTTCTTTTGATCGGTTGGCTGCATGGCGATGGAAATCCTCGCATGCACCGTGCCAATCTCGACGAGCAGCATCAATCTCGTCTGTCGTGATCAGTCCTTCGATCGGCTTCACGTTGCGCAACAGTTCGGGATGTTGGCGGATCCAGCCGACTTCAGCGCGGGTGAGGGCCATGGCCACCATCAGCATGTCTTCCTCCCATTTGGTGAAGAAGCCGCGACGGCGCTCCCGCCATTGCAAATACCAGTCCCACACGCCAGGGAAGATCAGGAGACCGAAGGTGAGTTGGCTGAGCGGCACGCCTCGACCTTTGACAACCCCGTTCGGGGATGCCGCAAGTGCCCCAAACATCAGGCCTAGATGTTCGATCTTCTGGCTGGCTGTCTCTTCATTCCAGACGCCATTCCTGCGGTAGCCTATCTCGGTCAGTGTCGACGTCTTGAAGCGGATCAGGTCTGCCATCTCCATCGCAAGCCGAGGGGGTGCATCGACGACACCGGAGAGCAGATCGGGATCCTCCAGTGCCTCGGTCGTAGGCCCTTTTTCGTCCTCATCTCGCAGCCAGCTAAAGGCTGCCAGTCGAGGAGTGAGCGCACTCCCGCCATATGTAACCCCAGGGAACCGGATCGCGTAGCGTTGCTTCGTCGCTGCTGCCTGGAAACGTCTGTAATCCGTCGACCCCGAGATGATGACGCGCCGGACCCATTCCAGAATCTCTTCGCGCTTCGAAAATGGCAGGCTGCCGAAGTCGTCGGGAAGATGCCAGGCAAGCCGGCGCCGCTCCGCCGGGCTGATGTCCTCCACATCGTGGCCATATAGCGATCTGGACTGATGTGGCAGTTTCGCTTTGAAGTAGCCGTTCGGCAGGCCGTATCTGCGCTCGATACGGCCCAGTACGTCGTAGCTGGCCACCGAGCGAGGCACACGCTGGCCCTCAATCCACGACAGCAAGGGGAAGGTGTGATCCTTTTCCTAGTGCCGGCTTTCAGCATTGCATGCGGTCTTTTGCCTCTTGGAGCGTCGTTTTCCACAGGCGGCTCCTTCAGCCAGCGCATGATCGCATCCAACGCTGGTCGCAGTTGCTTCTTCAGCGTTGTCGTCAGGGCTTCATCGATTCCGCAATCATGTGCAATGTGCCGCCAGTCGTAGCGATTGTTCGCGAGAGCGGGTGTCTTTCGACAAGTGATCAAACCGATAAGGTACGGCCTTATGTTCTCTACGACCCAATCCGGCGCCACGGGTGCAATACGGACATCGCAGTAGGTCAAAATCTTCTTCTGAAAATGGTGTTTGGAAAGATCTTCGTTTGGCATGTGTCATTCCGCAGTTTCTCGGTGCCTCAGGCCGAGGGCGTGCGGAATTAGGGGCAGACAGTTAAAAGTCCGTAAAGCTGGCGAGGGCGACACGGTAACCCACGGAAGTCGTGGGGCGCTCTCGGCAGTTCAAGGATCCTGCTCACTTCAATCCGGCTATGTTCCGGCGAAGCACCCCTGAAAACTTCTTCAACCCGCCTTGTTCAAGCGAGTCGACGAACGCCTCAACCGATGGGATTGTCTTGCGCAGATTATGCCTCGCACTTCTGACGCTGGAGATAAGCGCTTCCGAGAACGCCGTATGGAGATCGGTAAGAAAATCATCTGGCGACTTGCTGGTCACACCATGTGCGAGAAGGTTTCTTGCGGGAAAGTCCTTAAGGTTCCAGGTAACGATGACGGAGGCTTTGCCGGCGATGGCTGCTGCGAGGACATGTCGATCGTCGGGATCCGGTAGCGTGAGATCCGCAATAAACGGGCGATGGTCTTCCACGACTGCCTCTGGGAGGACAGCGTTCATCCGGTCGCGCGTGGCTTCCAGGCGTTCGATGGACAAGCCTGGTGTGTTGGCGGCGAGATTGCGCATCCACTCGTCATGTATATCATCGGTCCAGCGCACCTCAACGAGGCCATCGAAGGCGCACTGGATCAGAATGTTGCGCAGGTGGAAGGGGTAGAGGACGCAGGCATCGTAGACCGCGACTGGCGGATTAGAGGCCATAGGTCTCGATCAGGTCCTCTGTGTCCTCGGCTAGCGCTTCCATCGCCGTTTGTCGTTTGTCAAGCTTCGACTTCAACGCGAGCACGTCCTTAAGGAGGGCGCGGCGGTGTTTACCGACGTAGCGGAATGGCAACTCGCCCCGGTCCATACGTAAGACGACGAGCGGGCGGGAGATGCCGAGGATGGCTGAAGCTTCGCTCGGGCTTAGTTCCTGATCCTCGGCCAGCACGGCAACACGCTCTCCGCGCAGCATGTGCGCCAGAAGGGCTTCAACAGCTGCGGCGGCTGAGGGCGGGATCGGGAGCGTCCGCTCCTTGCCACCTGCGCCACGAACGTGGAGTTCCAGCCTGTCGCCGGCAACAAACTTTGGTAGGGGCGCTGCCGTCTTTCGGTCGCGATCTGACAGTCTGGCGAAATGAACAATTTGGCTGGCCATGACGATATCTCCTTAGCCGTCAATGTAGCGAACAAGGCCTCTAACTGCAATAACTGAAAGTGCGGGTTGGGTGTAATGGTGGCATTGGAGGGGCCGTTCTTCGGAACGCTGGTTCGATTCTCATCAATAGTGTGTACCCCGCCGCTCTATCTGTCGCGTGATAGACCCGCCAGGAAGTCGTGAAAACGATCTGCTTGGATCGTGATGTGATCCCATAGCGCCTGTTCGGCTTCACTTGAATGGCCGTTGACAATGGCGGTAACAATCTTGTCGTGCTCGGCAAAGGACTGCTCAATGCGATTGAGCGAGCGTAGCTGGATGCGGCGATAGGGCTTCAGCCGCCGATGAAGTGAGCGCGCCTGCTCTTCGAGAAACGGGTTGCCGCTCGCACGGTAAATGGCCATGTGGAAGCGCTCGTTCTCGTAATAGTAGGCGTCAGAGCCTTGTGTTGCCGCGGCCCTGCAGGCTTCGTGACAGGCTAGCAGTTCTCGTTTGGATGCCTCATCAAGACGGCGCGCAGCGAGCCGACCGGCCATAGCTTCAAGTCCTCCCATGACTTCGAACATATGAATGAGATCGGCTGGTCCGACGACCGTAACGGCCGCCCCACGACGCGGTTTGATTTCGACAAGGCCAGCCTCCTGCAGTTGTCTGAGTGCTTCACGGACGGGCGTGCGTGAAACCCCGTATTGTTCAGCCAGACTTTGCTCTTCGAGGCGATCTCCCGGTTTGAAGATTCCGGAAACGATGGCCTCTTCGATCCGATCTCGGAGAGACGGATTATTCTTTGCCTCAACATTCATCTGAGCATACCCGAACAGGTTTCATGTATACATGAGGTTGACATTTGTGCGCACGATGCGTTAGGTGAGCTTATCACTGACTTCCAATCGCATGCAATAGACTGCGGAAGTCAGTTCGTCAGGAGCTCAGGGAGGAGCTAACATGATATCGAAACTGATCAGGACGCTTGCGGCAGCTACTGTGCTGTCCATTGGAGTAGTTGCGGTAGCACAGGCGGAAAGCGTGCTGCGTATTCGCGATGTCGGCGATATCCAACAGATGGACCCGCTGCTGAGCACCAACTACCCAATGCGCGACATGTCTTATCTGTTGTGGGATACACTATTCGCAGTCGATGCCAACTTTGAGGTCAAGCCTCAGATGGTCGATACATTCGCGACCAGTGATGACGGCAAGGTCTACGATTTTTCGTTGCGCAGCGGCCTCCAGTTTCATGACGGTGCGCCGGTCACGTCTGCTGACGTTATCGCATCCATCAATCGCTGGATGGGTAAGGACAGCCTTGGCCAGGAGATTGCCTCGCGCCTTGAAAAGATCGAAGCCACCGGCGCGACCTCGTTTCGGATCAGCCTGAAGGAGCCTTTCTCGCAGCTGCTGAACGGCCTTGGCCGCATGACGGCCTATCCGCTGTTCATCATGCCCGAGCGTATTGCAAAGACGCCAATCGGTGAAAAGCTTCCGGAACTGGTTGGGTCCGGTCCCTTCAAACTGGCCGAGTGGCAGCCGGGCGTTAAGTTCGTCGTCGAAAAGTTTGAGGGCTATGTCCCGCGTAGCGAGCCGCCCAGCAATTTGGCCGGGGGAAAGATCGCGAAGGTCGATCGCATCGAACGCATCACCATCCCCGACGATACTAGCGCGCTAAATGCGCTGCTTGCTGGCGAAATCGATTTTGTGACTGAAGTGGCTTACGACCAGCTTCCGCTTTTGGAAGATGACGAGAATTTCGTCGCCTCGAAGAAGCCGCTCCTCGGCAAAAGTCTTCAGATCGTCCTCAATCACACTCAACCGCCTTTCGATAATATCAAGGTACGCCAGGCGGTTCAGTTGGCTCTCAACCAGCAGGATTTCATGGCGACCTTATTGGGCGAGCGCACAGATCTCTATGAGCTTTGCGCCGCGATCTTCATGTGTGGTGCTCCCTATGAGACGGATGTTAACAGCGACCGCTATATGAATTCCGATCCTGAGAAGGCCAAGGCCCTGCTACAGGAGGCCGGGTACGACGGGACGCCGATCACTTTCCTCCATCCTACCGATCAGTTGTTCCAGCGCGACATGGGTACTGTACTCGTGCAGGCCCTTCGCAATGCAGGGTTCACTGTCGATGACCGTCAGATGGATCTTGCGACGATGTTCTCGCGTCGTAACAACAAGGGGACGCCGGCTGAGGGAGGCTGGAACATGTTCCTCACGGCCTTTGGCGGTGATGCCATGATGGATCCGCTGACCAATCCGTATGTAACAGGTGCGTGCGAAAAAGCGTTTGTCGGTTGGCCTTGCGATGAAGAGTTGCAGGCGCGGTGGAAAGCCTTCCTGCTTGCTGCTGATGAGCCGGCACGCAAAGAAGCCGCAGTGCAAATCCAAGAGCGTGCAAACGAGATCGTCACCTTCATCCCCATGGGTCAGTATTACGGCGTGTCCGGATGGAGCAAGTCTGTCTCCGGCATGATCGAGAGCCCCCTGCAGCTGTACTGGAATGTCGAGAAACAGCAGTGACATGAACTTGCAGGCGCCATCCTGTCGAATGGCGCCTGCATTCCTGGGAGGCATGCATGTCCAATTTCGTCGTCCGGCGGCTCCTGTCCGTCATACCAATCGCCCTGATTGTATTAGTGACGGTCTTTCTCCTGCTGCATATCGGTCCGGGCGATGCGGCGGCTCTGATTGCCGGAGAGAACGCCACGCCCGATCAGATTGAGAGCATTCGAGAACGCCTTTTCCTTGATCGGCCTCTCTACGAGCAACTCTTCATCTACCTGTCGAGCGTCGTGCGTTTTGATCTGGGCCAATCGGTTTATTCCGGCTTCCCGGTGGTGGACCTCATTCTCCAACGTGTGGAACCGACTGCGATGCTTGCGCTGTCGACCCTTATCTTGTCGGTTCTGATCGCCGTGCCAATGGGGGTATGGGGTGCGTGGCGGGCAGGCTCCACCGTTGATACCTTGTTGATTGTTGCCTCAGTGGTCGGTTTTTCCGTACCCGTGTTCGTCATAGGCTATGTGCTGGTGGACGTGTTCGCGTTGCGCCTCGGTTGGTTGCCTGTTCAGGGATACAAGCCGCTTTCAACCGGTCTGCTGAACTGTCTGCGCAGTATCACCTTGCCTTCAATCACACTTGCTTTTCTGTTCTCAGCCCTTGTTGCGCGGATCACCCGCGCCACCATGCTTGAGGTTTTGGCCGAGGACTACATCCGCACCGCCCGCGCCAAAGGTGCCGGCAATTCTCGCATCCTGCTAGTCCATGCTCTCAAGAACATAGGGGTTCCGGTAGTGACTGTTATTGGCACCAGCTTTGCCGCGCTTCTTGGAGGAGTGGTGATAACCGAGTCCGTGTTCAACATTCCCGGAATGGGCAGACTGACCGTTGATGCCATCCAGACACGTGACTATCCGGTCGTTCAGGGCGTTCTCATCGTCTTCTCCTTCGTCCTGATTGCAGTGAACCTGCTGGTCGATCTCTCCTATGCTCTCTTTGATCCGAGGGTACGCCAATGACAACGCTCCAATCCCAGGCCATGTCCAGACCAAGACTGCCCTATCCAGGCATTGCTGTGTCCCTTAGCCTGATCGCAATGACTGTGGTCATCCTGATGGCTGTCTTCGGTCCGATTCTGCTTGGTCCAGGTAATGATCTCAATCCGATGATGCGCCTGAAGCCACCCAGTGCGAGCGCTTGGTTCGGTACAGACAATCTAGGTCGCGACGTTTTCGTCAGAACCGTCTCGGGCGCCCGAAATTCTGTAACTGTAGGTCTGTTCACCGCGGTCGTCGTGCTGGTGATCGGTGGGACCCTTGGCGTTGTCGCCGGTTATTTCAACTGGGTGGATCGGATCGTCATGCGGCTTGCCGATGGTTTGATGGCGATTCCGGGGATCCTTTTGGCCATAGCCCTCGTCTCAGTCCTCGGCGGCGGCCTCATGACCGTGATCATCGCAATCGCTGTACCGGAAATTCCGCGTACCGCGCGCCTGATGCGCAGTGTCGTACTTTCGATCCGAGAGCTGCCGTTCATCACGGCTGCCATCTCAGTGGGATCATCAACGCCAAAGATACTGTTGCGCCACATTGTGCCCAACGCGATCGGCATGCTGACGGTCCAGGCAACTTATGTTTGTGCGGCAGCGATCCTGTCCGAGGCAGCCTTGAGTTTCCTTGGGGTCGGCACGCCACCCGACGTTCCCAGTTGGGGCAATGTGATTGCCAGCGGCAAGGAATATTTTCGCCTAGCACCCTGGATCATCGCATTCCCTGGTCTGCTTTTGTCGATCATGGTTCTGTCCATCAACATTCTCGGCGACAAGCTGCGTGACCGCTTCGATCCTCGACTTGCGGCAAGGAGGGCATCATGACCGAGGCTCCATTCCTCAGCATACGAGACCTGGCTGTCGGCTTTGGGCCGGGTGGAGCGATCCGTGCGGTACGTGACGTATCCTTCGATCTCGATGCCGGCAAAACGCTTTGCCTCGTCGGAGAGTCCGGTTCGGGAAAAAGCGTCACGGCGACCTCGATCATGGGATTGCACAAACCCGGCAGCGCCGCGGTTAGTGCGGCGACCATGCGCCTTGATGGGATCAACTTGCTGGACTGCGACGAAAAGGAGCTTTCTCGCCTGCGTGGCTCGCTGATGGCGATGATCTTTCAGGACCCTATGTCTTCGCTCAATCCGGCGCTCACCATCGGCTTTCAGCTGCGCGAAGCGCTGCTTCTGCATGAGAAAATGAGCACCCGCGCCGCTAATGCACGCGTCATGGAGGTTTTGCAACGGGTCCGCATTCCCGATGCCACCAGCCGCGTGAGCGCCTATCCGCACCAGCTCTCCGGCGGGATGCGGCAGCGCATCATGATTGCTATGGCGCTGATCTGCAGGCCGCGTCTGCTCATTGCCGATGAACCGACAACCGCGCTTGATGTGACGGTGCAGGCACAGATTCTCTGGCTGCTCTCCGAACTCCAACGCGAGTTCGGCACCGCGATCATCTTCATTACCCATGATCTGGGTGTCGTCGCGGAAATCGCCGATGATGTCGCCGTGATGTATGCCGGATCCCTCGTCGAGCGGGGACCTGTCCGTACGATCTTTGAAAATCCCTCGCATGGATATACCGCCGGGCTGCTACGGGCCACTGCCGAATTCGTTCCCGGTGAACTGAGCCGTGGACGTTTGGAAGAGATCCCCGGAAACGTGCCCAGTTTCTCGATGCTGCCCAAGGGATGTAGTTTCGTCGATCGGTGTCGATTTGCCGCTGAGAGCTGCCATCTGCGTACGCCGGACTGGCGTGAAGTGGCCAACGGGCACGTTACCCGTTGCGACCAGCCCCTGGCCAATGCTGCTGCAAACCTCCCATTGGAAGTGCCCGCATGAGTGAGAACACTGACGTCTTGATTGCCGAGAACCTCATACGTCATTTTCGAGTTGGCAGGGGGCAGACCGTACACGCGGTCAATGACGTATCCCTGTCGGTTGCACCGGGCGAGACAGTCGCGCTTGTGGGTGAAAGTGGCTGCGGGAAGTCGACACTTGGCCGCATGATCATGGGCCTTGATAGGCCTGATAGCGGCACGGTTCAGCTGCTAGGGCAGGATCTGGCTCATATGGGACGACGGGATCTTCATGCTGCGCGTCGCTCCGTGCAGATGATCTTTCAGGATCCATCCGCCTCACTGGACCCACGCTGGACCGCAGAAGCCATCGTGCGTGAACCTCTCGACAATTTTAAGGTCGGCACGCCATCGGAAAGGCGGGAGCATGTATTGCAGCTCCTTTCAAAGGTGGGTCTGCGCCCAGATCAGGCGAAGCGCTACCCTCATGAGCTGTCTGGCGGACAGAGACAGCGGCTGGGCATTGCCCGTGCACTCGCCCTGCGTCCCCACTTGGTTGTGGCCGACGAGCCTGTCTCAGCGCTTGACGTCTCGATCCGGGCGCAGGTCATCAATCTCCTTTGCGATCTTCGTGACGAAATGAAGCTTGCATTGCTGTTCATATCGCATGACATCGGAGTTGTTTCCCATATCAGCAACCGGATTGCTGTCATGTATCTCGGCCGCATCGTCGAGACCGGCGAGACCGCCGCAGTTCTGAACGAGCCGCAGCATCCCTACACTGTGGGGCTGCTCGAATCTGTGCCGCGGCCCCGTCCTGCAGATCGCAGGCAGCGCGCTCCGCTGGAAGGCGACCCTCCAAGTCCAATCCATCTGCCGTCGGGATGTGCCTTTCGCACGCGTTGTCCGATGGCTGTCGAAGTCTGTGCCACGAGTGTGCCGATGCTGCGAGAGACGGCGAATGGCCGCTTCAGTGCCTGTCATCGCGCCGATGACATGAAAAGCTAGGAGGCATCGCATGTTTGACTTTCCAGTTCCGCTCGCCACCAATCGCTTCGAAGATGACATCGTCGCAATCCTCATGCGGCTGCAAAGGGGCGCGATCCCACAGCAGCCCATCGCCTTCTACGGCTCCTCCTCCTTCCGGCTCTGGGGTACAATGCACCAAGATCTGCAGTGCCTCGACGTGGTCAATCTTGGATTTGGCGGCGGCACAAATCTGTCGGGCCGGCACTACCTTGAAAAGCTACTGCTGCCTCTGAAGCCTGAGAAGATCGTGCTCTACTTTGGTGAGAACGACATCGCAAACGACGGGCTGACGGGGCAAACGACCTTTGAGCACATGACATCGCTCGTGTCGGACATCCGGGAAGGGCTGCCGGCCGCGAAGGTCTTCGTGCTTGGCACTAAACAGAGTCCCACCCGCTGGATCTACGCCGACGATGTGGAACGGTACAACGTTCTGAGCAAGGCTTGGTGCCTCGAGCAAAGCCAGGTTACCTTCATCGATGCGTCTTTTGGTCTAATCGGTGAAAACGGACGACCGATGGGGCGCTACTACCAGCCAGATTTCATTCACCTGAATGCTGGTGGATATGCGCTTTGGGCCGAGGTCCTTCAAAGGATCCCGGGTCTCTTATCCGGCGCCTGAGGCGTTTAGCGGATGAGCCATATGAAAGCGCAGCGCCGTCCCAATGATCATGCGCTGTGTGGCTGCCTACTTTGACTTGCCAGTAGTTCGACCACCCCTAGACCCGCGAGCATTCCCATGAGTGTCCTGTCTGACGTTCTCGACCTGGTTTTCCGCCGCTCCATGAAAGGACCGATATCGACGTCTTTCGATAGCACTGATTTGCCACACCTGATGGAGGAACTCCTATCTTCCAAGGGGGAAATTACGGGGTTGATGACCGCGAAGCGCATCCTCGACGGATATGCAGCGATGAATGACGACGAGAAGCTAGAGTTCTTCGACACTCTCGCAGACAGGCTAGACATCGATCTTGCGGATGTGGATTCGAGCCTTGCGGCCTTCCGGGCGCAACCAACCGGGCGTGCGTATGAGGCCTTTCTGAAAGCAGCCGAGCCACGGCGCCAGGAGCTAGCGCGCCGCCTAAACAGGGTGCCGGATGCAACGCGCCAGTTGGTCGAAATGCGTGCGGATCTTTTGCGCCTGGTGAGCCCTGATAGTGCATCCTTTCGAATCGACTGCGACTTCAGCCATTTGTTCGCCAGCTGGTTCAACCGCGGTTTTCTGGTCCTGCGGCGCATAAGCTGGGAGAGCCCGGCCCACATTCTGGAGAAGATCATCCGGTATGAGGCAGTGCATGCCATCTCGTCCTGGGATGACTTGCGCCGGCGCGTCGAGCCCGAGGACCGTCGGTGTTTTGCCTTTTTTCACCCAGCGATGCCTGATGAGCCTCTGATCTTCGTAGAGGTTGCGCTGACAAAAGGGATAGCAAATTCGATCCAGGCGCTGCTTTCAGAGCAGCGACAGCCTTTGCCCTCCCATCAAGCCGATACTGCTATCTTTTACTCCATTTCCAACTGTCAGGCTGGTCTTGCCGGCATTTCTTTCGGCAATTCGCTCATCAAGCAGGTGGTCAATGACCTCACGGCGGAACTGCCTGGCATTGCAACTTTTTCCACTCTTTCACCCATACCCTTGTTCCGCCGCTGGCTGAAATCGCAGGGAATAGACGTGGCTCAGCTCCCGAAAGATCAGCTCTTGGCGGCGGCAGCGCGTTACCTGACCTCCGCACGGCGAGCAGATGGCAATCACTACGATCCGGTCGCCAGGTTCCACTTGGGCAATGGTGCTGTGGTTCATGCCGTCCATGCCGACGCGGATCTGTCGGAGCGAGGGCTTAATGATAGTGCCGCAGTTATGACGAACTATCTCTATGACCTTTCCAGGCTTGAGCAGAACCACGAGAGTTTTGCCAATCAGCGACAGGTGGCCGCTGCGCCGCAGCTTCAAAATCTTGCCCGAACATTCCAGCCAGCCGAGGTTCTTCGAGATGCCTAATCCGCTCTACGACGCGCTTTTTTCACCGGGGCGCGAAAGCGATCGTACTTTTCTCATTACGGCGAACGGGGAGACGATCCGATATCGTGACTTCCATGCCTTGGCTTCACGCCAAGCGAATGTGCTTGTTAAAGCCGGTCTAGAGCCTGGAGATCGGCTGGCCGTTCAGGTCGAAAAGACGCCGGAGGCACTTGCTGTCTACGCAGCTTGCGTCATGGCTGGCATCGTGCTGCTGCCACTGAACACGGCCTATACGATGACTGAAATTGACTATTTCATATCGGACAGTGGCGCTCGAGTTGTCGTATGCGATCCTGGCATGGCAGATGGGCTAAAGCAGCGGGATATTACGGTTCTAACGCTTGACGCCGCGGGGATGGGGACCCTTTCCGAGCGCGCTGAACGAGAATTGCCCACATTTTCGGTCGTAGAGCGTGGTGGCGAGGATCTCGCTGCACTGCTTTACACTTCCGGCACCACGGGACGTTCAAAGGGCGCAATGCTTAGCCATGCGAACCTCCTGTCGAACGCGAAGACTCTCGCTGAGCTCTGGCGTTTTCAAAGCGACGACGTGCTACTGCACGCTCTGCCCATCTTTCATACCCATGGGCTATTCGTCGCCTGCAATGTAACTTTGATGGCTCAGGCTGCCATGATCTTTCTGCCCAAGTTCGATCTCTCAAGCATGTTGCAACTGATCCCGAAAGCGACTGTTTTGATGGGGGTTCCCACCTTTTACACTCGTCTGCTTGCGGACAAACGCTTCACCCGCGATCTCGTCTCGCATATGCGCCTGTTCGTATCGGGTTCAGCCCCATTGTTGGCTGAGACCCATGTAGATTTTGAAGCTCGGACCGCACATAGGATCCTTGAGCGCTATGGCATGACCGAGACCAACATGTCCGTGTCGAACCCTTATGATGGCGAGCGCCGACCAGGGACAGTCGGCTTTCCGCTGCCAAACGTTGAGCTGCTGATTACCGATCCGGATACCGGCGTAGTGCTCCCAGCCGGTCAAACCGGCATGATCGAGGTTCGCGGACCCAACGTTTTCAAAGGTTACTGGGGCATGCCAGAGAAAACCAAGGCAGAATTGCGCGACAACGGGTTCTTCATTACCGGTGACATCGGACGGGTTGACGAGGATGGTTATGTCCATATCGTTGGAAGGGCAAAAGACCTGATCATCTCTGGCGGGCTAAACATCTACCCGCGTGAGATTGAGGCACTGCTCGATGAGCAGCCCGGAGTTTTAGAAAGTGCGGTGATCGGTGTGCCGCATCCAGACTTTGGTGAGGCGGTTCTAGCATTCGTCGTTCCAAAGCCGGGCCACGAGCCCGATTTAGCTGCGATCACCAAGGTTTCGTCGGAGAATTTGGCACGCTTTAAGCAGCCAAGAGAACTAATTATTCTCGCTGAGTTGCCCCGGAATACGATGGGGAAAGTCCAAAAGTCGTTGCTTCGAGCGACATACAATGATCGTTTTGGGTAATAGCATTCAGGAACGCATGGCTTCGTTTGGTTCGCGGTCCAATCTTAATGTGGCAAGCATGCGCCGCGTGATTGTTGGATTTGGGGTGGGGGTTGTCCGTTCGATTCCCATCAAGGCGAAGACTGCGTCTTAGCCGCAACTGACATCACTGTTTGCTAAACGTGTCTCCTTCGCGAACGCCAGCGACCGGATTCCAGAGCCGACAGATATGGCGCCAATCTGTGTCGGCTTTCAGCTTTAATTCTCTTCCACCAAGCCGCATGCAGGTGCGAAGGCGAGCTGATTACGGAGGATGGGGGACGCGGCCTCCTGAAGAACCTCCCAGTCGCTTGTAGCAACATTATATAGTTGATTGTGATTGACAGTGAAGCAGCTTCGGGGGGGGCGTGAAGCTCCATGGGGGAGCCGGATAGGCTCGCGAAGACGCCCCCCGAGATTCGGTCCCTCAGTCCCATGGGATCTTTCCCAATATTGAGGGATGCCGATGGCACCGTGGTTCGGCAATCACCGGCGATCGTCTACTATATTGAAGACAAGATACCCAGTGCGGATTCCTGCGGGAACACACCAGCTGCGCGGGCCAAGGTCTCCACTCGGGTTGAAGCAGCCTCCGGCCCACCCAAGGTCGAACCGCCCATGACGTGGCGGCCTATTCGATGACTGCGCAAGCCAATCGATCACCGGCATCGCCTGAGGGCTGGCTTTCGTAATCGTCGCCCTTCGCGTGAACCATAAGGGCGCGTCCCTTAATGCCCGTCTCTCCTTCATCCAGCGACACCATGTGATTGAATATCTGAGCGCGCAATGCTCCATCTGAACCGACATACTGGTTGGGCATGTCTCCAGCATGGGGTCCATTGGCAGACTTGTAGCCATGTTCCCTGGAGCCTGGATTGAAGTGACCGCCTGCAGATTCATGATTGGTTTCATGGTCGCAGCTTCCCGTCTCATGGACGTGGAAGGCGACCCATTGATTGGCGGGCAGGCCGGTGACCTCCAACTTGATCAGAACGCCGCCAGCGGCCATACCAGTGAGCTCTGCATTGCCGTTTGCTTGTCCGTCCGCATTGACGAAACTTGCGGAGGCGGTTGCGGCATCCTGTGCAGTGGCTGCACCACCTAATGCGAGTACTGCAACGGTCGTAGAGAATATCTGACGTAGCATCTGTGTTTCCTCCGTTGTGATGTTCATTCCTTGAGAGCTTCACGCAGATCTGCCACCTGGTCTGCGGTGACAGCGCCTGCCTGATTTCCCCAGCTTGAGCGAATGTAACTGACGACGGCGGCGATTTGTTCGTCCGTCAGCTTCCAATCGAAGGCCGGCATAGAAAGTGGCGAAGGGCGGGATTTCGTCGGGACGGAACGTGCGCCTTCAAGAATGACACGAATGACCGTTGTCGCATCGTCATCATTGACCTTGCCTGAGCCAGCCAAAGGGGCGAAGAAACGGGGTACACCTGAGCCATCCGACGTGTGACAAGCGCTGCAGTTGTCAAAGTAGATGGCTTCGCCCGCCTGCATGATCTCAGTGTCAGGTACAGCCGCCTCCTCGCGATCATCGTCGCCTTCGCGGTCCTTCAGATAGGTGGCGATCGCGCGGAGGTCAGCATCGGTCATGTGCTGCGTAGACAGTTCGATAACCTCTGCCATCGTTGAGAATGCTGCAGTATGGACATTCCGGCCAGTCCGGAGAAACTCGACTATGTCGTGCTCAGACCAATGCTCCAAACCTCCATCGCGGCCGCCGCGGATGCTGGGCGCTGCCCAGTTCTCCAACTGGCCGCCCTGCAAATCTTGATCTTTCTTGTCTGCCCCCGCGAGGTTCTTCGGCGTATGACAGCCTGCGCAATGGCCGGGCCCGTTAACCAAATAAGCGCCACGATTCCATTCAGGGCTCTTATCTGGGTCCTCCTCGAACACGCCGGGCTCGAAAAACATCCATTTCCAACCCGAAAGCGTTCTTCGCCAGTTCAGCGGGAACGGTAGTTCGTTTTCCGGCTTTTCCCGCCTGACATGCGGAATGGTGGCGAGATAATCGTAAATGGCGTCGACCTCTGCCCGAGGCATCTTCGTGAAATGCGGATAAGGGAAGGCAGGGTAAAGGTGCGATCCGTCGCGGGCGACACCATTGTGCATGGCGTGCCAGAATTCGTCTTTAGACCACTCCCCGAGACCAGTCGCCGCGTCGAAGGTTATGTTCGGTGCGTAGATGGTGCCGAAGGGCGTTTCCAATCCGCGCCCTCCGGAGAAAGGAGCCTCACCTGGGATCGTGTGACAGCCCTGGCAGTTCCCGGTCGCCACGGCATAACGGCCGCGTTCAACCTGAGCGAACGAGTTGCTTTGCGCCTGAACAGTACCAATCGACGGCACCATCGTCAGCGCGAGCGTCGCAGCCGTGCAAGAGAACGCTTTGCTCATGTCTGCACCAAAGGGCCGGGACTGCGCAGGTACTGTGTGCGAATGGCATCGGCAGCCCAATAGGTGAGGGCAGCCACGGTGCCTGTCGGGTTGTATCCCGCATTCTGAGGGAAAACGCCGGCGCCCATGACGAACAAGTTCGGGACGTCCCAGCTTTGCAGGTACCGATTGACGACGCTATTAGATGGATTGCTGCCCATGATCGTGCCACCGGTGTTGTGGGTCGTTTGGTATGGCATGGAGTCATAGGGACCATCGCGGGTATTGAGCTTGATTTCCCGGCCGCCCATTCGTTCTGCAATCTCCTTCACTCGCTCGGTCAGAAACGCGCTCATCTTCAGATCGTTTGGAGTGAAGTCATAGGTCATCCGCATGAGTGGCCGGCCATAGGCGTCTGTGTATGTCGGATCGAGATCAAGATAATTGGTGGCATAAGCCATGGAAGCTCCATGAGCTCCGACGCTGGTCGACTTGAGGAAATTGTCCTTGACCGCCTTCTTCCAGACCGATCCCCAATTCGGCGTCCCCTCGGGTGTGCGGTGCGTTTCGATCGGACGCGCATTGGTGGTCCAATTGGCAATGTAGCCGCCGCCGATGAAATCCAATCCTGCGTGATCGAAATTGTCACCGTTGAAGTCATCGACGCACATGCCAAGCGCGCCTGCACCGGCAAAGCCATTGGTGTACTTGTCGTCGTAGAAGACTTCCGCCGACGACATGACCTGGTAGCAGTAGTTCTTGCCGATGAGACCCCCTCCGGTAGCGGGATTGTAGATCTCGCCAATACCTGAGAGCATCATCAAATGTGTGTTCCAGAGCTGATAAGCGCATAGGATTACGAGGTCTGCCGGCTGTTCGTACTCGTTTCCCTGGGTATCGACGTGAATGACGCCTGTTGCGCGGCGGCCAGACTTGTCGAGCTTCACCCGCAAAACCTCGTTGTGTGTTTTCAGCTTGAAGTTCGGCTTCGTCATCAAGACGGGCAGGATCGTCGTTTGTGGCGAGGCCTTGGAATAGTTGCCGCAGCCGTACTTCTCGCAGAAGCCGCAATAGGAGCATGGCGCGAGCTGACAGCCCAGCGGGTTCGTATAAGGCTGGCTCATATTCGCGGATGGCCCAGGGAACGGGCTCAGCCCAAGCTCGCGCGTGGCGCGTTCGAATTGATGCTGCGAAAAAGTCATGTGCATAGGCGGATTGGGATATTCCGCACTGCGCCGACCTTCGAAGGGATTGCCTCCCTGTTGGATTCGGCCGTTCACATTACCGGCCTTGCCTCCAATGCCGCAGAGCTTCTCGAAGCGATCGAAATGCGGCTCCAGTTCGTCATAGGTAACGCCGTAGTCCTGCACCGTCATGCCAGCCGGCAATGGACCATAGCGCTCCGTGCTGTGGCTGGCGGCGACAAAATCGCTCGGCAGGAAACGCCATGTCTGGCCGTTCCAGTGAACGCCCGCTCCACCCACGCCTTCTCCAGGAAGAAACGAACCCCAGCGTCGCATTGGCAGTGCCACCTGGCCGCGGTTATTGCGGAAGGTCAGGGTATTGCGAGAGTTGTTAGCGAACATCTCCTTGCGCCAGTACCAGCGCAATTCATCTGGAGCGAGGGTGGGAGGAAAATCCGTCGGCGTGTCTCGCCATGCCCCGCGCTCGATCGCCAAGACCTCAAGGCCTTCATCCGTCAGTTCCTGCGCGAGAATGGCCCCCGTCCAGCCGAAACCAACGAGTACAACGTCAACTGGGGGTAGCTTCCGCGCCATTTTTTCCTCCGTCTAGCCTGCCGCACGGGGCGGGTCAGGCGGGGTTCCAGCCCGGTCTGCCCTTCAGGCTAACCGGCTCAAGCTCGATACGTGCTCCGTTGTGGTCGAGAAAGTCGCGATAGTCGTAGCGCGCCCCAGGGAAGCCAACGAGCTTCCAGCCAACCATGTCGCGATTGCCGCCGTAGATGGGATCGCAGAAAAAACCTTCGATGGCATTGTCCAAGATGAGATCGAAGAAGGCCTGGGCAGAGACACCGTCCAGCTCAAGCTCGCCGTCGTCCATCCGCTTAAGAATCTCGTCCTGCTCATCCTCCGACAGATCTGCAAATGATCGGTTGCCGTAGGCGTCACGACAGTGTGCGTCGATAGCTTCGAGCGCTGCTCGGTAAAGTCCTGCCGGAGGATGCTCGGACTGATAGCCTTGACCGTCGAAGCCTTCCTCGAAAGGTCCTTGCATGTACCAGCGCTCGCCGCGACCGTAAAAGCCCGCCATCTGGCTGTCGATAAAGTCGACGACACCGGCTTCGCGAGCGCCCGGACCGCTCTCGTCAGATGGGATCAAACGAGCCACAATCGCATCCACACATCGCCGTTCTTGTTCTGTAAAGAACCTCAATAGGGGATAGGAGGGCGGAAGGTCGGCGCGAGAGGGCGTCCAGGGAACCTTGCCAGTGGTCGACTGAGCCAAAGCTGAAGGCACGTACAAGGCGGTGGTCGCCGCCATCATACCTGATAGGAACTGCCTCCTCTTGAGTCCATCGAACGCCAAAGCCGCCTTCCTTTCGAGATCCGAACACATAAAGCGCAAGGTGGTTCCAAATATCAGTTCTGCTCTATTGCCACGAGGCAGTACGCATTAAGTCTTCCTGTGGGCGCCGGGTCCCCAACCGGAAAAAATCACCTCTTTTGCGTGCGCCGGGAGAGCCGCCAGTTACGTGTTGATGAGCAGTCATCGGCAAGACTGTTCAATTCACGCCAATGAGGCGGATCACGTTTCTGCTCAGTTGAGCAGGTTTAACTCGCTCGCCTATGGCGAGTGCCACGGGCAGTCGTGGGGCCAACATCGTCAGAGGAGCACTGGGCTCGGCACTACTTCCACGCCGATGTTCCCCCAGCTGTCCACTTTCAAGCCAGCTGGCAAAACTTCCATAATTAACGGTTACGCCACATTGACGTCTTCGCGGCCTGCGTTGGCACCCTTCATGCAAACGGCCCATGGTTTCTCATTAAAAAGGGGTGCCTCTAGGGTTTCAGATGGTCATAGCTTGACTTTCAATTGGTCATCCGCGTATTTGCGAATGGTCATCGAAGGAGTATCGCTGTGGCGCATTATCCGAGGCTTGTCGAGCAACGCGTAGCCGACGCCATGTCGGACACTCGAGTTGTGCTCATCGTTGGGCCCCGCCAATCCGGGAAGACGACCCTGGCAAAGAAGATCGCCACCCAGGCCATGGAGTACTACACTCTTGATAATGCGACCACCCTGGACGCAGCGCGGGACGATCCTGTTGGTTTTGTCAGACGTATAGATCGGGCTGTTATCGATGAGATCCAGCGTGCTCCCGAGCTTCTGCTGGCAATCAAGGAAAGCGTCGATACCGATCAGCGTCCGGGACGCTTCCTTCTGACCGCTTCAGCCAATCTCATGACCCTGCCGCGCGTGTCGGACTCGCTCGCAGGGCGGATGGAGGTGGTTCGCTTGCTTCCGCTCGCGCAAAGCGAGATGAGAAATGCCAGCAGCAACTTTCTGCGCGACGCCTTTCAGAATGAAGCCAAGGGCGGAGAAGCAATCATCGGCGATGATCTTTTGGCGGCGGTGCTGGCCGGTGGATACCCTGAGGCTTTGGGCCGAAGAACTCTGAGTCGCAGACAGGACTGGTACGAGGACTATGTCGAAGCGATCGTCCAACGCGACGTGCGCGATGTTGCGCAGATCGAACAGATTGCACAAATGCCCCGCTTGCTGCGCATCTTGGCAGAGCATTCTGGACAACTGGTGAACTATTCCGGTATCGGCGCCGCTATCGGGATGAATCACGTTACAACGCAGAAGTATGTCGGCATATTCGAGAGCCTTTTCCTTGTCCGAACAGTTCAGCCCTGGTTTTCCAACAAGCTAAAACGCCTGACTAAGACCCCCAAAATCCATTTCTTCGATTCTGGCCTTCTCGCATCTCTGCGCGACCTCTCTCTTGATAGACTCCGCCATGACAGGGGGCAGTTTGGTGCGTTGCTGGAAACTTTCGTATTCGGAGAGATTCTGAAACTCGCCAGTGCCGCGGATACCCGATTTGAGTTTTCGCATTTTCGTGACAAGCAGCAGAACGAAGTCGATATTGTTATAGAGGATAGGCGGGGAAGGATTGTCGGTATCGAGATCAAAGCTGCAGCATCCGTTACGAGTTCTGATTTTTCTGGGCTCCGAATTCTGGCTGAAACAACGGGGGAACAATTTGTTTCAGGTATGGTCTTGTATGACCATGACAAAGTGATCCCATTCGGCGAGCGTTTGTCCGCTGTGCCAATCTCGGCGTTGTGGCATTAGCTGGAAATACGATTGGCGCTCCACATCTCAGCATTAGTGAGAATTTGGAGACAAGGACCTGATCTCTCGTTCGATTTCCACTCAAGGCGAAGGTGCGCAATTGTGGCGTAGTTTCGCGCCCTCTCCTTCTGTACTTGTGACAAGAGAGGAGCAGCAAAAGACAAGGCTGGGCATTAGTGCATGATATAAGGGGCGGCCCTGCATGTTGCAGGGCCGTCCCAGATTCTTGCGTGAGCCTCTTGAAGGACTGGATCCGCTTTGCGCCTTCAATCCGGACATTCACCAGCTTAATTCACGGCTTCTGAAGCCGCCGCTCAACGCGGCACGTCAGCGGCGTTCCTTTGCGGAGGCGAGAGACGGAAGCGGTGATTTAGTTCGCAGGCGGGTTCACTGTCAGCGCGTTAATTAAGCGAGCTTATCTAAGTCTGTCGATTAATTAAATGAAATGCGCCTTGCTTAAATAACGGGCGCGGCTGATATTTGGGTATGTCTGATTCCCAATCCGAAAGCCGCCTGGGTCGTTTCGTCGAGACGGTCGCCGCCAGTGAAACGGTGCGTGCGTTCGTGCCCCCACCATTGCCGCCCGAACCGGCCATTGATGTGCTTTCGTTGTTAGAGCGCCTCAGCTTGGCTGAGCGCGCGCTGGGACGTCTGGATGGTATCACAATGCTGCTGCCGAGACAGGAGCTGTTTCTGTATATGTATGTGAGAAAGGAAGCTGTTCTTTCCTCGCAGATTGAAGGCACACAGTCCACGCTTTCTGATCTCTTGCGGTTTGAGACCGAAGCTCAAGCCGGGCAGCCGGTGGACGATATCCGTGAAGTATCCAACTATGTTAACGCCATGATGTATGGTTTGGAGCGGCTGGAAACGCTGCCCATGTCGTTGCGTCTGATCCGTGAGATGCACGCCAGGCTCCTGCAGAGTGGACGAGGAGGCACCAAGGATCCTGGAGAGTTTCGCCGCTCGCAGAATTGGATAGGTGGGACGCGGCCCGGTAACGCACTCTTTGTACCGCCGCCCGTCACTGAAATGGCCGGTTGCCTGGATGCGTTCGAGCGCTTCATGCATGACGACCAATCGCGTCTACCGGCGCTAATCAAAGCTGGCCTGCTGCATGTGCAGTTTGAAACGATCCATCCGTTTCTCGATGGCAATGGTCGCATCGGCCGTCTGCTTGTAACCCTGTATCTTTGCATAAACGCGGTTTTGCGAAAGCCGCTGCTCTACCTCAGCCTCTATCTAAAGTCCCATCGGAGAGAATATTATCGGTTATTGCAGGAGGTCCGTGAGCATGGAAATTGGGAAGCTTGGCTGGACTTTTTCCTGGCCGGCGTTGCCGATACTGCCAATCAAGCGTTTGAGGCTGCGACCCAGATCATCGACCTTTTCAAAGAAGATCGCGAGCGGATCACGATGGAGAGCGATAGAGCGGGGTCGGCCCTTCGTATTCACGAGCTTTTCCAGCAGAATCCTTTTCACACGGCGAACCAGATTGTTCAGGTAACGGGGCTGTCGGCACCAACGGTCAACGCCGCACTCGCCGATCTAGAGCGATTGGGCATCGTTGAAGAGGTTACCGGCCGTAAGCGTGGCCGCGTGTTCAGCTATCGACGATATCTCGCAATTCTAAGCGAAGGCACCGATCCTTTGCCTCTCAATTCATGACAAATAGATGGTGCGGAGGTTTGATTTTCATCAAGAGCGTGATCCATTCCTCCACCATTTGTACGCAACCCGCTTCAGCGATTTAATGCGCCCGCTTTATCTGGCAATCGCTAGAGGTTTTCCGGTTGGTTCATGCTGCATGACGTCCATCGGCAAACCATAGATGCGCTGCAGTGTTTCCGGCGTCATGACCAACTCTGGCGCCCCTTGCATGATCAACTGGCCGGAATGAAGAGCGATTATGGCGTCACAGAACCGCGCCGCCATGTTCACGTCATGCAGGACGATGATCATGCCGAGGCCTTTTTCATGAGACAGTTTCCGCACCAGAGAAAGAACCTCTATCTGATGAGCGATGTCGAGGGCCGAGATTGGTTCGTCGAGCAACAGGCATTCTGTATCCTGAGCCACCAGCATGGCGAGCCAGGCGCGTTGTCGTTCGCCGCCGGAAAGGGTGTCGACGAGGCGGTCGGCGAGGGGCGTGACACCGGTCAATGCCATCGCCTCGTCGGTCTTTTGCCTGTCCATCTCGCCGAACCGACCGAGGGCCCCGTGCCAGGGATATCGTCCAAGCGATACAAGTTCGCGGACGGTCATTCCCGCCGCCGAGGGTAAATGCTGCGCCAGATAGGCGACCTTGCGCGCCAACGGCCGGTCGCTCCAGGTGTCGAGGGGCCGACCGTCCAGAGTGATGATACCGCTGCTGGGCGCTTGTTGACGCGCCAGCAGCTTCAGAAGCGTCGATTTGCCGGAGCCGTTGTGTCCGATCAGTCCGAGAACCTGGCCATTCATCGGGATCTCGAGCGTCAGTGGTGCAAGAATGGGCCGCTCGGCCACGTTGAAGGCGACGTTGGAAAGAGAGAAGGTCGATCTCTGTCTGTTCAAGGTTTGATCCTCTTTACTCGATCTGGGCAGAGACTGCCGCAATCCTCGATGCCCCGAACCCGATCCCTCAGGCAGCAGACTTTCCGGCGGCGCACGCGCAGCCCGTTCTCCTCGACGTAGCGGATGGCATCCGTCATCGGGGCGGGCAGGGCAAAGCCAGGGTTTCCCCCGGGAAGCTGCCGGACAATCCACTCGAGATAATGCGCTGCGTTGCCCCAGAAGACTTTCCTCGACAATCCACTCCAATGTGCCAGGGCATCGACGAGCGCGGTCAGGTGGGTCGAGACGAGCAGGGCGGCTGCCTGGCCTGCGTCCTCGGCGGTGAAAGAAGATGGGAGACGCATTGCGACAGGTTCGCCGTCTTCATCGACGACAATTGCTATGGTCTCGATGTCTGCTTTCACGGCTCTTCCTCCGATCATCGACAGCGCCATGACGGGGATGATCACCGTCGCCAGATATTTCTGCGACCAAAGGGAAACCAGATGACGGTCGGGTTCGACGCCGAAGCGGCGGGCATAGCTTTGGATGATGACCGCAAAGGTGTCGGCTTCCAGAACGTCTACGGACGGCACGATCCTGCGAATTTCCGGACCACAGGACAGTCTGTCCCTGATCGGTGCCAGCGGACCGCTCAATCCTTGGAGCAGATCCTGCGGACTGCTGATCCCGCTCATGGGTGTCTCCGGTAAAGAAGCCAGAGGAAGTAAGGGCCACCAACAAAGGCTGCCAGGACGCCCGCCGGGATCTCGTAGGGGAAGTGAATGCTGCGACCGAGCCAGTCAGCCGCCGTCATCAAGGCTGCTCCGATGGAGGCCGCGCACAAGGCTCGGTTCAGCGGTTTTGGAGGCGTGATCATCGCCGCGGTATGGGGCGCGATCAGTCCGACGAAGCTCAAGGGGCCGACGATCAAGGTCGCGCTGGCTGTCAGGACGGCAGCAAGCGACAGGAGCGCGGTCCGGGACCGTCCTGGGGCAAGCCCCAGTTCGCGCGCCGCCTGGTCTCCGAGCGGCAGGATTTGCAGCCAGCGCCGAAAAAGCGGAAGCATGGCGAGAGCCACCAAAAACACGGCCAGTCCCGCTAAGCCGGTGATTGCGGTTGCGCGGTAGGTCGGCCCCATCGACCAGGCCAGCACGTAGACCGCACGCGGATCACCGCTTGCGAGCACGAGCGTGATCAGCGTGGCGGCAAAGGTGCCGATGGCGGCGCCCGCGAGCAGGACCGGTCCCGGCGCGTGGGCGGATTTGGCTGTGATGGCCATCATCACCAGAAATGTCGCGAGCGCCCCGCCAATGCCGCCCAGCAACATGATCAGCGGAGAGAAGGTGCCGGCCAGCAGAAGGGTCGCGACAATGCCGAGAGCGGCCCCCGAGCTTACTCCGAGACCTTCGGGGCTTGCCAGCGGATTAGCCGTGACCGACTGCATGATCGTGCCGGCAAGCGCCAGCATGCCGCCGGCCGAGGCCGCTGCCAGAACGCGCGGCCATCGACCCGAAAACAGTTCCGCCGATGGAAGGTTGTCGACGAACAACTGCTCGGTCAGGGAAAAGACGGCGATTACGCCCATCAGAGCTATCGCAATGAGCAAGGCGAAGTATGGCCGATGGCGCGGAATATAGGCTTGCGTGCGGGCTTCGGCCTGAAGCGCCGCCACGGGCATGTTCTTCAAAAGCACAAGCAGCAGGAAGGCACCAAAAAATGCGGTGGCCGTGCCGGTGGGCACCTCGGCGATATAGCGCGCCATGACTAGGACAGTACCATCGGCAAGAAGCAGCAGTGCTCCGCCCAGAAGCGGCGACCACAACAAGCGCTCCGAGAAGGTTCGGGCGCCTGCAAATCTCGCCAGGTGCGGCGCCGCAAGCCCGATGAAGGCGATGACGCCGACCCTTGCCACGACGAAGGCGGCGAGAACCGATGCGAGAAACAAGGCGGCCAGCCTCAGTGTCCGGATGGGTACGCCGAGACTGCGGCCGCTTGCATCGTCGAGCCCGGCAATCGCCAGCGGTCGGGCGAGAAGCACAAGCATCGGGATGCAGACGGCCAAACGCCAGGCCAGTGCCACGGCATTGGAAAAGTCGTTCTGAACGAGCGAGCCGCTGGCCCAGATGAAAACAGAGCGCAGATATTCATGATTGAAGAGCGCAAGGACGACCGATGCAGTGCCTGCAAAGAAACTGACGATCATGCCGGCGAGGAGCATGGTGACCGGGGAAAAACCTCCTTTCAACGCGAGCAGCATGACAAGCCCCAGCGTCGCTAGGGCTCCGGTGATCGCGGCTAACTCGATGGACCAAACCGCCATGCCCGGTGCGGCGAGTGCCGCGAGCGTGATGGCAAGCTGAGCGCCGGACAGAAGTCCCAGCGTGCTGGGTTCGGCGAGCGGGTTCTTCAGAACCTGCTGGAAGACCACACCTGCCAAGGACAGGGCAGCTCCAGCAAACAGCGCCACAAAAATGCGGGGAAGAAGGGCGTAGTGCAGATAGGTTTCGCCAAAGCTGTCCGGCGCAGGATCGAGGATCGCCGCTATGATGCGGGACAGGGGAACATGGCTGCTGTAGCCCAGAATGGTCAGCGCCAGTGCAGACAAAAGCAGCAATATGAACAGAAGGAAGGGTCGGTGCCTCATGCCGGTTGCAGCGCCTTTCCGAGGATGGTCGCAAAGCGCATCGCAGACGGCAGCGCGCCGAAGACCCAAGTCGGCGGGATGGTCACAACCCGGTTTGCCTTTACGGATGGAATTGCTCTCCACAAATCGCTTCCAACAAGTTTCTCGGGTGGGCCCGGCTCGATGATGACGAGCCTTGCCTCCGGGTTTCGTGCAATCGTATCCAGCCCCGACGTCGAGAAACCCCATTGATTGCCAGTCTCGGTCCAGGCGTTTTCAAGGCCGAGTTTGCCCAGTACGTCATGAAACAGACTGCCAGGGCCGTATATGTCGAGGATGCGCTCGTCAGCGAATTTGACGATCAGCAGAGGGCTTCCGTCATAGGAATGCAGACTGGTTCGGATTTCTGACAGTGTCTGCTCGAACAAGGCCTTGTATTGGAGGGCTTGCTGCTCGCGCTGCAATTGCGCGGCGATAGCATCGAGGCCGGCTTCAGCAAGTTGCAGCGGGCGGCGCTCAGCTGTGAAAAGCGGCAAGGCCAGTGTCGGCGCGATCGGCTCAAGCGATGCCGCCTGCACGCCATAACCAGCTTGGGTGAGGATCAGATCCGGTTGAAGGGATTTGAGCAGCTCCATGTTGGGCCATGAGCGCAAGCCAAGGTCGATCACGTCGCTTGGCATTTCAGGCGTGACCACGCGTTCCCTGTAGAGTTCGGCCTCCGCAATCGCATAGGGGCGAGAACCAAGCGCTAGCAGGGTTTCGGCCCAGGCCCAGTCGAGCACGGCAATCCGAGGCTTGGTCGCATCTGCGAAGGCATACTTCGGTATGGTCACAAGGGCCAGGATCGCGGCGGAAAAGCTCCGCCGCGACAAGGCTTGATTGGAACTGCGTTTCACGGAGACCGTCACCAGCTGTATTTCAGCGTTCCGTAGACCGTGCGCCCTTCGCCCCAATAGCAACCGGTGGTGCCGATGCAGGAGGAGACATACTTCTTGTCGAAGAGGTTGCTGACGTTGAGAGAGGCCTTGAGCCCCTCCATCTTGGGATCCGCCTTGCCGAAATCGTATCGGAGGGCCGCATCGAACAGGGTGTAGCCGGGCACATCATAGACATTGGCATTGTCGCCGTAGGTCTGGCCGACATAACGCGCGCCGCCGCCGAAGCTCAGACCGCCCCAGGCGCTATCGGACTGGACGCTATAATCCAGCCAAAGAGCCGCCTGGTGTTCCGGCACGAATGCAAGGCGTTTGCCCTGGTTGCTGACGGCGGAGGCATTCGGATTGTCGCGGGTGATTTCGCTGTCGGTATAGGCGTAGGAGGCAATGACCGAGAAAGCATCATTGAGTTCGGCCTTGCCTTCAAGCTCGAGACCGCGCATGCGCACCTCGCCTGTCTGCACACGGTAGCTGGTGTTCACCGGGTCCGGCGTCAGCACATTCTGCTGCGTCAACTGGTAGGCCGACACGGAGATGAAGCTGTTCATGCCTTCAGGCTGGTATCTCATGCCGACCTCGAACTGCTCGCCCGTAGTGGGGTCGAACGGTACGCCGAGCCTGCTGGTGCCGCTCGCCGGATTGAACGAGGTCGAATAGCTCGCATACGGAGAGAAGCCGTTGTCGAAATTGTAGACGAGTCCGGTTCGCCAGGTGAACTTGCCATCGTTCTGGTCGACGGTCGTATCCGCGCTGCTGGTCCGGTTGCGCGTTTCCGTGCTGGCCCAGTCATACCGGCCGCCAAGCGAAAAGACCGCCTTGCCCCATTCGATCTGGTCTTGCGCGTAAAGGCCTGCCTGCGAACGATCCTGATCGATGCGAAGTGCCGTTGCCGGTCTCGTGATGCTTGTTGCACCGTAAACCGGGTCGTAAACGTTGAAGGGTGTGGTGATCACCGACAGGGCCGATTCCTCGAAGCGGCTGTCCTCAAAGGAATAGTCCAGGCCGAAGATTGCGGTATGGGACGCGTCCCCGGTCGAGAAGCGGGCGATTGCCTGATTGTCGACGGTGAAGAGACGCGAGCTTTCCGGGAAGGCCCAGGCATAGCGCAAGAGGGATGAAGGGTGGCACGAGGCAGCCGAGGCGCAATAGGCCTGCACGCGCTGGGTGTCGGTGTCGACATATCCGTAACGCAGGTTCTGTTTGAAGGTCCACATCTCGTCGAATTCATGGGCGAACTCGTAGCCGACGAAAGCCTGCTCGTTCCGGAAGCGATCATAGCCAGGTTCCCCGAGGAAGGCGTCGCGCGGCAGTTCGGCATAGACATCCGTGTAGAGTGTACCATTCGCCGGCAGCGCCGGGGCGCCACCGCCACCGGGAGAATCGATGTTCTGGTATTCGCCCAGAATGGTCAGCGACGTTCCGCCATACGGCTGGAAGGTGAAGGAAGGCGCGATATAGCCCTTACGCTCCTCGACATAGTCGTACTGCGTATCGCTCAGCCGGCCGACGCCGACCATGCGATAGAGCAACGTTCCTTCTTCATCGAGCTTTCCGCCGACATCGAAAGCTGCCTGGAAGCGATCGTGAGTGCCATACTGCAGTTCGACTTCCCTGATTTCCTCATCGCGAGGACGCTTGCTCACCATGTTGAGCATGCCGCCGGGCAAGCCCTGACCGTAAAGCACGGAAGCCGGGCCCTTCAGGATCTCGGTACGCTCCAGACCATAGGGCTCGATCTTCGGCTGGGAGTATCCGCGCGCACCGAAGGGAAGCCGCAATCCATCGCGGTATCGGCCCGGCACGAAACCGCGAACGGTCAACCAGTCATGCCTGACATCGGTATCCGAATACTGCGCCACGACGCCCGGCGTATAGCGCAGGACCTGGGTTACGGTTGCGGCACCCTGCGCTTCCATCTGGTCTCGGGTGACGACGTTGACGGCCTGCGGCGTGTTCTTTAGCGGTGTGCCGGTCTTCGTCCCGGTCGCACTTTGGGTTGCCACGATGCCATCGACCGGCCCCCAGGCGTTTTCTCCTTGGACCTCGATCGTGTTCAACTGCGTCGAGCCGTCACTGGCTAGATTGCCGACGCCTGGCGCCGGTGCCGAAATCGCGACCGTGCCGACATTCGGAAAGGAATAGGTGAGGCCGGAGCCGGCAAGGATTTCGGCAAGCGCCTGTTCGCGCGGTGCCGAGCCGGAAAATCCGGGGGACGTCTTGCCCGTCGCCGCGGCTGACAGATAGGTGACCTGCAAGCCGGCCTGCCGACCGAAGATGGTCAGGGCGCGGTGCAGTGGGCCGGCTGGAACGGAAAAGGACGTCTGCGCGCGGCTTTGCGCAAAGGCCTGATCGACTGGGGCGGTCAGGCCTGCGCCGACCGCGGTCGACACCAGAAGCGCGGCCGCCAGCGCTCTCACCTTGCCATTGAAAACTCTACGATTAAAACCGTGCCCCATAGCCTCTAACCTCTCCAACTCTGCAACGCGTGTGCAGGGACAGGCCGTGCTAAGCATCATCCGTCTTCTGTCCCTGAGACTGTTACAGTCGGGCTCCGGAATTTTTCACTCTTTTGCTCATGTTTTTTCTGATCGGGCTCACAGAGGCGAAATCACCGTGACGAAGGAGGTGACCCGGCGGACGCGGGCGCCTGTCGGATGAACCACTGCTTCGAGCGTGCGAAGAGGATCGGTGAGGTCGAAAATACCGCTGACGCGTAGGGCTCCGACGGACGGATCAGCCATGACGATGCGTCCCGGTAGCCAGCGGCCGATGCGAGCGACAAGCGCGTTTACCGTTTCCTCCTCCGCGATGATCAAGTTGTCGCGCCATGCCGCGATCTGACCGCCTTCCCGTCGGCCACGATCGATCCGACCCGAGTCCGCATCCATCGTGAGCCATTGTCCGTCTCCAAGCTGGACGCCGGCCTGAAGCAGCGCATTCGAGGCGTGCACATCCACGAGGCCATGATCGACGGTAACCGTCACGCTGTCATTGTCGTTCGAGACGTCGAAGGCGGTTCCGAGAGCCGTTGCGCGCAAATCCTTGCAGACGACCGAGAACGGTCGGTTCAGTTCCTTGGCCACCTCGAAAAAGCACATGCCGGCCAGGAGTTCGATCTCGCGCCGCTCTGTCTCAAAGTTTACGGCGATGGCGCTTTCGGGGCCGAGGGTCGCAATGCTGCCGTCGGGCAACGTGATCCGGCGGATCTCCCCCTTCGGGCTCATGTGGTCTGCACGGGCCTCCAGCAGCATGCCTGGTGCGAAGGAATAGGCTGCCGATCCAAGCCCCAGAATTGTTAGGCCTCCAACCATGAAATTGCGGCGCGTCAGCCCCAGGCTCTCGCTGCGTTCGATGCGCCGCTTCTCGCTCAGAAGCGCTCCCGATGCACCGTGAACCCGGGAGACACGAGCCCAGATGTCCTCATGCCGTCGGCTACGCGCACGCCACGCCCGTATCAACTCGTCTGATACGGGATTGTCGGGATCATTTTGCTGCCGGATCATCAGATCGATCGCTTCATCCAGCAATCTTTGCTGATCGGATATCGTCTCGGTCATCTGATCTCTTCCGCAGGGCGTGGCAGTCTCAGCCGCCTCTGATACTCGATACAAACGAGCATTGCGAATTTTCCGCCCTTTGGCCGAGAATTCAGAGCACATCCACGCGCAGGACCAGATGACGATAGGCGTCGCGGATCAGGGACCAGGCCCTTGTGGTCGATATGCCGAGTTCTTCCGCCACCTCGGCGATCGTCCTTTCGCCAAGCCGGTGCATCTCGAAGGCCTGTCTGGTCCGTTCCGGCAGTTCGGACAGGGCTTGGTGCGTTTGCACGAGGCATTGACGAGAATAGACGATTCTCTCCGGGGACGGGGCCGGATCGGCAACGTTGATCGCCTCCTCGTCATCAAGCGGCACCGTCTGGATCAGCGCTTCGCGCCGCTTGTGATTGATCCCAAGATTTCGGGCCGCTCGGTAAAGATAGGCGCCGGGATTGTGGTTCTCTGCGGCTTGCCCGGGAGGCTTTGCTATCACGCGCACGAAGGCATCTTGCGTCAGATCGGCCGCGACATCGGGACTGAACCCGCTGCGCTGAAGCGAGCGTGCCATGCCCGCAGCATGACGACGAAACAGATTGTTGATGTCCCAACTCAATTGCTGCCTGCCTTTCGCAACGATGCATTTCGACAGAGTTGAGAAGCGTCACAATCGTGGCTACGCATCCAGGTGTGATCCTAGTTTAGATCGTTTCGGAAGCGAAATTGTCGATGGATTCACGGGGGCGAACTCTTGCCAGATGCTGCGGGAAAAACATGTCGATCATACTCATGTTATTCTCTTATGCCCAAAGCATGCAAGTCCGGACCCGGCGCCAATTGGATGAAACTGGGGCAGCTACCCATATGGGTCGCATCAGGCCGCTGAGCGATATCGTGGACATTGGTGCGGTCAGGCGTTCTCAGACGCTATCGGATTTAGTGCTAAACTATGAAAGTGATCCACATCCGCTTGTAATAGTGCAGTGATCAATTTGACGGACTCGTCGACATGACTGCGCCGACGATTCATATCCCATCAAGGCGAGAGACACCAGCGGTCTCGCTCGAGTCGCTGAGGCGTGCGCTATACCCCCAGTTCCAAGAGCCATCGGCTCCCTGGGCCCTCGCGCCTACTCTGGGAAGAACAACAACTTCTGGACGGCCCAGGGCGAGCCGTCCAATCAAATAGGTTTAGGACCGCAGACGCTCAGTTCGGCACAAGCACATCGCCTCTGGCGAGCAGCCTTGCAGTTCTCAACAAGCCTGCCGACTTCAGGACAAAGCCTGCCGTGTTGTCTTCATAGTCAACGGTGACATCGATAACGCCGCTTGGATGTTCAAGTAGTACCAGCGCCGGATTGCCAGCAGGATGAGTGGCGAGGCCTGTAGCGACCGTACCAGGTGTGAGAACGCAGGAGGCGAGGCACTGCGCGCCCGTGACGGCCATGGTAGGATGGCAGTTGAATGGCATGAAGTACCGCGCAGTTATTGTCCCTCCTCGGCGCGGGGGAGCGAGGATGGCGAATTTGGGTACGACAGAATTCTCAACCTCGCCCATTCCCATCAGCAAGCCCGCCTTGCGCCTTATTGGCTCCATTTGCTCATAAAATGCGCGGTTCGCGTCCAGTTCTTCCACGGTCTCATAGCCCGAAAGCCCGAAGGCCTCGGCCCGTGCGATGACGATGGGCATGGCAACGTCCATGCAGGTGACGGTCACGCCGTCGATCTCGTCGGTCAGATTGCCGGTCGGCAGCAGAGCACCCGTCGTTGATCCCACCACGTCCATAAAATTCAGATAGATGGGAGCGGCTGTTCCCGGCACGCCGTCGATTGCGGCATCGCCCTCATAGGCGACGACGCCGCCCGGAGTCTGGACGATCGCTTCCACCTTTGCGCCCGTATTGACCGAATGGATGCGTACGCGCGTCACGTCACCGGTTGTCGGCACGATGCCGAGTTCGATGGCCGCCGGGCCGACACCCGACAGGATATTGCCGCAAGTCGGCTTGAAATCGACTTTCCGGTCCGCGACGCTCACTTGCGCGAAGAAGTAATCGACATCACAACCCGGTTCCTTCGACTTCGAGAGCATGGCCACCTTGGTCGTAACCGCCGTGCCGCCTCCGATGCCGTCGATATTCAGCGGATGGCCGGAGCCAAGAGCGGCCACCAGAACGCGCTCCAGGTCGCCGAGTTCGCTTGGCAGATCTTCGCGACGGAAATAGGGGCCGCGGGATGTGCCGCCGCGCATGAACAGGAAGGGAATGGCAGTCTGCGCCATAACTGGTCTCCATCGATAGAACGAAATTCAGGGAAACAGGTCGGCTCGGGTCTCCCCGAGCCGACTGGCGATGGCCTCACCGGAGCGGCCAGGGGAAGTCTGCGAAGTCTTGGAGCACACCGCTGGGGAAGTTGAGAGACAGCGCCCAGGCCGCGAGGATGCAGCCGCCGACGGCCCAGGCCGTCAGGTGAAGGCTTTGCACCCAGGAAGCCCGCACCCGCATGCGCATGAAGGCAAGGAAGAATATCACCACGCCAAGGACGAAGCCGACCAGTGCAACCAGTCCGACAAGTGCGGCGATCCAGACGAGGCCTGCCCACACTCCGTGAACAGCAATCCGGCTGCTCTCCTCGCCCGGCAGTTCGGTATCGAAATGCGAGTGGTGCCCGGTCTCTGCGAAGCCGAGTTGCCAGATCAGGATTCCGAGCATCACCAGGCCGATGATCGAGACCGAAAGCGGAAACACCTGGCCCAGGAAGTCTCGTTGCAGCGAGTCCATCAACGCCATGCCCATGATGCCGAGGATCAGAATGGCGAACGCAATCTGCGGAAGATGGGCGCGAAACTGCGGTACATCCGGAACCTTGTCGGACGGGTCGACGATCTCGCCATGCTCGTCCACGCGGTTGCGAAGCCCGAAGTAGATGGATGCCAGCGTGAGGAGGCCGATGATGATCACGCCGGGTCGCGCAAGGAACGACCAGCCATTGAACTGAAGCGTCTGGTAGAAGAACGTCTCTGCCTGTGGTGCGAGCACGAAGCCGATCAGAAGAGCCGGACGCGACCAGCCGAAGCGCTTCATCAGGACGCCGACGACCCCCAATGCCAGCAGGGCCACGAGATCCTGCACCGACCGGGTCGATTGGAAAGCGGCGAAGCTGATCATGACCATCATGAAGGGGGCCATGTACTGGAAGGGGACCTTGGTGAGGCCGGCAATCGGCTTTGCGAGCATCACACAGGCACCGGCACCAATGATATTGGCGAGCGCCAGCGACCAGATCATCGTGTAGGTCAGGTGGAGATCGGTGGTGACCATGGACGGACCGGGCTCAATCCCGATCAGCACCATGCAACCGAGGAAGACCGCCATGGCCCCTGATCCGGGAATGCCGAAGAGGACGGTCGGCAGCATGGCTCCACCGGTCATCGCATTGTTTGCGCTTTCAGGCGCGATCACGCCGCGGATGTCGCCCTTGCCGAAGTTGGAACTGTCCTTGGTGGTCTGCACGGCGTGGCCGTAAGCAATCCAGTCGACGACGGAGCCGCCAAGGCCCGGGATCACGCCGACGATGCAGCCGACCGCAGCACAACGCAGCGACAGAAACCAGTTTGCCGCCCAGTCCCGGATGCCTTGGGTCCAGCCCTTGCCGAGCGGCATGTTGCCGGCGATGGCCGAATTGGCGCGCATCAGATCGATGATCTCAGGGATGGCGAAAACGCCCATCCCGACCACGACCAGGGGGAGCCCGTCGTAGAGATAGGTGACGTCGAAGACGAGACGGAATTCACCGGTCGCCGGTGCCGCACCGATCGTGCCGATGACCAGTCCAAGCGTGCAGGATGCCAACCCCTTGACCAGGCTGCGGCCGGAAAGCACTGCGACCATCGACAGACCCAGAACAGCCAGCATGAAGAGCTCTGCCGATCCGAACGCAAGAATGACCGGGCGCGCAATGAAGACGAAACCGGTGAGCACGATGGCACCGAAGACGCCGCCGAACATGGATGAGAAGAAGGCGGTGGAAAGGGCTCTTGCAGCTTCGCCCTTCTTCGCCAGGGGAAAGCCGTCGAGCACGGTTGCCTGGCTGGACGAGCCGCCGGGGATGCCCAGGAGGATGGATGAAAATGTATCGCCTGTCGGCATGATCGCGACCAGGCCGATCAGCATGGCTAGTGCCGAGACCTGGTCCATACCGTAGATGAACGGGATCAGGAGTGACAGGCCAGCGATGCCGCCGAGTGCCGGGAGCACGCCGATGACCAGGCCGACAAATATGCCCAGGACCATATAGGCGAGGTGCTGAAAGCTCAGCAATTCGGCGAGCGCTGTGAATAGGGTATCGATCACGGCCGTGGCTCCGCGTTTGCCACCTGAAAGGCGGCATTGAAAAGACTTGTGATGGGGCAGGGGGTGGCGGGTTTTGCTAGAAAACCCGCCGGGTCAGGGTCATTCCTGACCGAGCTTTACGCCGTAATCAGTGGCAAGCATGGTCGCGACCTGCTGGCGCAGCTCCGGCGACAAAGCGGTCGCCTTTTCGAAGAGGGCCTGGGCAAGGTTGCCCGTGACCTGTTCATAGGTGCCGAGAACGGCGTCGGCACTTTCCTTGTAGGCAGGGTCCGCCTTCATGTCTTCGAAGGCCTTCTGGTAGGCGGCGATGATGTCATCGGGCGTATCCTTTGGCAGGAACACCATCTTCTGCGCCGGGAAACCCGCGACATAAAAGGCCATATAGGCATCGTAAGCCGGGCCGCTGGGCTTCTCGCCCGTCAGCTTTTCATAGGCTTCTGGATAGGTTGGCAGGTCGGGGAAGGTCGGGTCGCGAACCACATTGCCCGCTTCGTCGAGCACGCCGAGGCTGAAGAGAGGAACTGCCTGCCCGGCCTCGACCAATGGCTGGACATTCTTGATGTAGGCAGACGAGGTCTGGAAATCGATGTTGACTTCTCCGCGCTCGAAGGAGAGGCGGCCATCGCCGCGACCCTTGAAGCCGAAGACGTGTTGCACGTTGAGATCCATCGCCTTGAAGCCAAGAAGCGGAACCAGATCGAGCGAGGTTGCGCCTTGGCTTGCATAGACGAGATCCTTGCCCTTGAGCATGGCAATGTCGTCGACGCTTTTCAGGCCGAGAGACGGTGTTGTGTAGACAACGCCGCCTGTCGGGCCCGCCATCGCGATCTTCCAGTCCTTGTAATCGTAGCGGACGCGCGGATCCCCGAGCAGATAGGGGAATTGCGTCGAAGCCGATGTCCCGAGGATCATCAAGCCATCGGGCTTGGCGCGAGCCGCAAACAGGTTGCTTCCCTTCGTCGAACCGCCACCCGGCTCATTGACGACGACAACAACCGGATTGCCAGGCAGGTACTTGCCGAGCAGTTGCGCATTGAAGCGGCCCCAGGTGTCGGATCCGCCGCCGGCCGAGAATGGAATGATGAACTCGATCGTCTTGCCTGCGAAATTGACCTCCGCAGCAGCAGGTCCTGCAAGGCCGGCTGCCAATAGCCCTGCCATCAGGCCCAAAGTGGTGCGGCGGCTCAAAGAGTTATTCAGCATGGTATAATCCTCCCAATCCGGCCCTCAGATGTGCCGGTTTCCTCCAAGCTTGCGCAGACTTGATTTCTCCTCGCCAAATCTGCTTCTAGCTCTCATACTGAGTTTTGCTGTCGATAAGCTGTCCGTAAAGGAATTCTACCGCCGTGCGGATCATTCTGGTTGAAGACAACAAGAGCCTGGCAAAGGGTATCGAGGATGCCCTGCGTGATCAGGGCCATGGGGTCGATCATCTCGATGACGGTCTTGCCGCAGACAATTTCCTGCGAACCGAGACGGCCGATGTCGCGATCATCGACATCAATCTGCCAGGCCTGACCGGCATTGAGCTGACCAAGCGCATGCGCGGCCGTGGGGACACCACGCCGGTGCTGATGCTGACGGCCATGGGCAAGACGTCCGATCGGGTGGTGGGCCTCGATGCTGGCGCCGACGACTATCTGGTGAAGCCGTTCGAAATGGCAGAGCTTATGGCGCGCCTCAGAGCGCTGACGCGCCGAAGGCCGCAGCTCTTGCCGGAGCAGGAGCAGATCGGCGACCTCGTCTACGATCGTCAGCAGCGGGTCATCATGCACAAGGACAGGCGAATTGATCTGCCCCGACGTGAACTCGCACTTTTCGAGCTTTTGCTCGACCACAAGGGCAAGCTCATGGATAGAGAGCGGATCTTCTCGTCGCTTTATGGAGCGGGCGCGGAAGTGGAGGCCAATGCGATCGAGCTCTTGGTCTCAAGGCTGCGCCGGAAACTCGACGGGACGCAAGTGGAAATCAAAACGGCTCGCGGCCTTGGCTACATGCTGAATGCAGGGTCGACATGAGGAGGCTTTCGCTTCGCTCAAGGCTGTTCCTGCTCCTTATTCTGCCTTTGATCGTGATTTCGGGCATTGCGTCTTACGCGCGCTTTGAGGAGGCGCAGCGGCTTTCTCAAAGCCTTTACGACAATACCCTTCTGGCTGTCGCCTTAACAATCTCGCGCGATGTGGCGATTTCCGAGGGCGACATTCTGACCGAACAGCTTTTGGAAGAATTGACGACCGCGTTAGGTGATCCGGTTTATTATCGCATCACGGGGCCTGGCGGCGGGTTCGTGACCGGCTATTCCGATCCGCCGGATGTGCCGGATGGTTCTGACATTCAAAGCGGCAAACCGTATTTCTTTGATAGCACCTATCTCGGGCGGGAGGTGCGATCGGTCGTTCTTCGGGAATTCCTTAACCAGCCGAGGTTGCAGGGGTGGATGACGGTTGAAGTCTGGCAGACCGTCTCCCAGCGCGCCGCCTTGAGCCGTGATCTTCTGTTTCAGAGTATTGCGCTGCTGACGACCATCATCCTGTCAGCCGCCTTGATTCTGTGGTTCGGGATCAAATTGGGCCTCAAGCCTCTTCTCGACCTTCAAAATGCAATCAGCCTAAGGACGCCTGATGATCTAAAACCGATCCGCCGATGGATCCCGGTCGAACTCCGCCCGCTTGTCCAGACGACCAACTCCCTGTTCGAACGCTTGGCGAAAGCGTTTGAAATCAGGTCAGCGTTCATCTCTGATGCGGCTCATCAGCTTCGCAATCCGATTGCATCAATAGTTACGCAGGCGGAAGCTGCCGTGTCGTCCCCGAACGAGGAAACACTTCGTGAGCGCGTTGCGTCCATCGCGCAGTCAGCCCGTGCGACAGGACGGCTCACCAATCAATTGCTTTCCTTGGAGCGCGTGCGCGGTCGTAGTTTGCGCGCTTTGTTCGAACATGCCGATCTCGTCGCGCTCATGTCGGCCAGGATCCGCTCCTTCGCAGAGGTCCAGCTTCTCAATGACATTGCCGTTGGCTTTGCAGTTGAGGGGGCGCCGAAGCCTGTTTTGTGCGATCCCGTCATGATCGAAGAGATGATGGCCAATCTCCTGGACAACGCATTGCGCTACGGTTTGCGCGAAGGCGGCGAGCTGGCTGTCATGCTGTCCTTCTCCGAGGAAGAGGTTGCCATCGTCGTCGAGGACGACGGACCCGGGATCAATGAAGAGCTTCGGGAGAGGGTTTTTGATCGCTTCTTTCGAGCCGATCTCGACTTCGGCGATGGTTGCGGCCTGGGGCTTTCCATTGTTGCCGATATCGCCGAAGCTCATGGAGGAAATGCCCGATGCGTTCCTTCTCCAAAAGGTGCACGTTTCGAGATCCGTTTGCCGCTAAATCAGCAATAGGTGACGGGTGAACCTGTTCCACTATCGCCACGCCGCATTTCGAGTAGGTGCCATTGGTTCGACCCCGTGCGATGAGGGGCTCCTTCTGCTATCTCCGCGCGCCAGCTGCCGTCAGCAGTCACTACGGCGTCTCGCGTCTACCGTGCGCCGAGACGGGTTGAGTGCCGTAACACTTTTCGTTGCGGGCGAGATGAAGGAATAAACGGCAACTACAATGAAGTTTAGGTTCGATAATTTAACATTACGCCGCACACGTCCTAAATGAATGGATTTGGGGGTCAAAAGTGCAGGTCGCAGGGCCTTCAGGACCGAAAAATAGTGAATCGGTAGCCACCCAGGCTTACGTCGATCCGACGACGTTGAAGCGCACGGTATGTCAAACGATCGCTATCGCGAAGTCACTCAAGATTTGCGCCACTTCATTTCGAAAATTCCGGAGGGGTCCAGCAGCCGTTACCCTTAGTTTTGTAAGCGCGCGATCGAACAGGCGACATGGTCTCGCCATTCAGGCGAGAATGTAATGATGCCAGCGGGTTTCTCGTCGTGAAGCCAGAGTGCTCTTGACCATTGTTGCCCGAGGTCGTGCGAAGCGGCGCGGGCAACATCAGTTGGAACACGCATCCGCAGCATACCGTCAGAGCGCAGGTCCACGAGCCGAACAGGTTCAATGGTCGCTACAGAGGCGCAGGCCACCTCCAGAAGCTACCCCATGCCGATTGGGAAGTTGCCCCTTGATCCGATAGCACGCTCGCGCAAGATCGCTTCGGCGAAGCAGACCTTGATGCTGCTGCCGAAATAAACGACGCCGAAACGATCAGGAGGTGTCAGGGCAATTTCAGGATCACTGAAACGGCTCGAGCCGAAGCCGTAGCCAAGCGGATTCGGATACCGGCTTTGGTATAGCCGGTACTACGATGCCACAGAGGTCCGTTCAAAAATCACCAGTTCGCGCGAACCAAACTCGGTTGGCGGAAGCAAGTTCGATGAGATGCTCAGGAGAAATCACCTTTGCCAATTAAGCGTGCTGCTCCCACTGCAAACCAAAAGCCAGCAATGGGAGGGAAAGCTGCTGGCAGGAGGTGATCTCAACAGTATTAATTGGAGTTGGCGGCGTCTCTGCTATTCAAACCAGAAATCTTCTCAGATATGGGTTTTGTCCGCTACGCTATCGCTACTGCGCAATCTGTGTTGAGTTCTTTCGGCAAACCTATGGCACACGAACCAAGCATCCTGTCTCGATTGCACCTCCAGGCATTGCGTCATCTTGAGGCGATTGTCCGCCTCAAGACATTCGAAGCGGCAGCACGGGAGCTGAACGTGACGCCGGGGGCAGTCAGTCAGCAGATCCGCCGGCTCGAAGAAAATCTGGGAGTTTCCCTTTTCCGGCGCCACGGAAATCGATCAGAGCCGACGGAAGCGGCGATACAAATCGCACAATCGCTCGGTGATGCATTTCGCAGAATTGAAGTCGCCTTGGAACAGGTCGTCGGCAGAGAGCTAAAGGCAATAAAGTTCAGAGTGTTCCAGACTTGGGCAAATCGTTGGCTGATACCGCGGCTGGACGCATTTTATCAGCAGTATCCTGGAATCGCTGTAGAGTTCGAGACCGGAATCGATACATTAGACACTGATAGGCCTGACCTCGATATGGCGCTAAGTGTGCGGACTGTCGAACCCGCAGGGCACAAGTTGATCCCACTTTTCACCCCTCATCTTTGTCCAGTCTGCACCCCGTCAGTGGCTGTTCAGCTGGGGCCGACACTCGATTTGGCGCGAGTTCCGCTGATCGCTTCCCGCAACCGTATGGCTGACTGGCCTCGATGGCTTGAGAGAACTGGTCGGGCGGCGAATGACCAAACGCCATTGCTCGTCTTTTCGAATTCGACACTCGTCTACGAGGCAGCAATGGCTGGCAACGGATTGGCAATTGCCCAGGTCGAACTGGTGTTAAACGATTTGCTTGCGGGCCGGCTCGTTCGTCCCTTTCCGGAAGTTATCGAGGCGAACGAGCCAATCTCAATAGTGCTACCGACGTCGCGTGCGCACCGCGGAGCCCCCATGGCGTTTCGGACTTGGTTAATGTCCGAGGCAGCTCTGCTGCGTGAGAGAACGGAGTCCTACCTAGCTGAAACAAGCTGAGGCGTAGCTGTGACATTCTGAATGAATGCGACGATCTGATCCGATACAGGGGGCGTCCGAAACGCCTCAGCGCCATGCCCAACCTTCGGTATGACCCGCAATGTGACGTCAACACCTTGTTCCATGAGCGCAGTCGCCATCTCTGCACTTTGGGTCCAAGGCAGGACACGGTCGTCGTGACCGTGCATGATCAAGAACGGCGGAGCCTCCGGCGCCACGAAAGTACGCGGGCTGATCTCGCGCAGCAGGTCGGGGCGTCCAGCTGGAGACTCTCCAAACATTAGCCCGAGCGGGCTTTCTGGACTCGTCTGGTCGATATCGACCTTGCATTCGTCGCGCAGAAGTCTTGCCATGTCATAGGCTCCGTAGACCGCAACCACCCCACGAGGCGCAAAATGACTGACGGGCCGAAACGGCTCGTTCTCACGAGCGAGAACCGCAAGCGCTGCCAGATGCGCCCCTGCAGATGTGCCGGCCATAACTAGGCGGTCGCAGTCGATCCCGTAGCGATCCGCATGAGCAATTAGATGACGCAAACCATCATTCACGTCATTAATCTGGGCGGGAAAACGGGCATGTTGCGCAAGGCGATAGCCGATGCTCACGAGCGCGAAACCATGTTCCAAGACGAACATTGTCCGAACCGCCCGCTTGTCTCGCCGTGACCATGCCCCTGGGTGCAAAAACACCACGACCGGCATTGGACGTGGTGCATTCTCCGGCAGATATACGTCGTAGGATTGACGCTCGTGCGGACCAAAACTCACGTCGCGGATTACACACACGCCTGGGGGGACCGCCGGCAGTGGGATATCAGTGCCTTTGTGCTGCGGTTTTAAGGAGGGTTGCATCATCAGTTCGTCTGCTCTCTCTGAAGTGGGCCCGGTCGCTGCCCGGACCCTAGTTTGATCAACGGGGCAACTTGAAGCCGACCTTTGTTTCGTACCAGTTGGTGAGCCAAGCATAAGCGTCTGGCGAGAGATCAGTGACCGTGCCCCAGAGCGCCTGTGCATCTTCGCCGGTATAGAGCTGGTAGCCGCCCAAAGATTCCTTTGTCGCATCGCGGAAAGCCGGATCTCCCGCAACCTGAGAAAAGGCCTCGCTATACGCCTTAACTACCTCACGAGTGGCGGAAGACGGGAGCACAATGGATTTGCCCGTCGTTATCGTCGCGCCCATCAAACCGAGATAGGCTTCGTATGCAGGACCCGAGAGCGGCTTGTCATGGACCTTCTGGTAGAGTTCAAGGAAGGTCGGGACGTCGGGGAAGTTTGGATCTCGTACGATTTTGCCGGACGGATCGATGATTCCAGTCGTCATGAAGGTTATCGCTATTCCTTCGTCTACGAGCGGCTGCACGCTTCGCACATAGGCGGCGGTGGTCTGATGATCGACATTGAATTCGCCGCGCTCGAAGCCGATACGGCCTCCGCCGCGCTCCAAGCCCCACACCGATTTAATGTCGAAGCCGAGCAGATCAAATTGAAGGACCGTCATTATATCAGCAGAATCCTGACGCCCTCCGCCGAACACCAATTGGGCGCCTCTCATGCCTTCCACGTCGCCCGTTGCTTGGGCACCTGTCGTTGGAGAAACGTAGAAGATTGGTGCCATTGGCGCGATGAACACAGGAACGAATTCGTCGAACTGGAAATCGATCTGAGGCGATTTAAGTGTCTTAGCCAGAAAGATCGAAGATGACAGTGCCAGGATGTCCGATCCGTCGGACTTCGCGCGTTTAGCGAAGCGATTGGTTGAAGGTATGCCGCCACCGCCCGGCTCGTTACGGATGAGTACGGTTGGTTCGTTCTCCAATGCTTTCGTAAGATACGGCGCTACTGCCCGGACCAGAGTATCGCTGCCGCCCCCTTCGCCAAAGGGAACCGTAACATTGATCCGACCGATGGCCAGCTCCTGGGCCGCAGCAGGCAGGGCCAACGAAACCGCGATAGCTGTGGCTGTGATTATCGATTTAAAGTTCATAGTTTCCTCCTCATCAGAAATGGTCCCAGGGGTTTAGGCTCAGAATCCAACCATCCGGAAGATAAGTCCCGGCCTGGAAGGTCAGGAACAGATAGACGCCCATGATGCCAACAACCCCGGCTGCGATCGCCAGCGGTTTGGCGCGCGCTTCGAAGGCAAGGAAAGCGCCTAGAAATAGCGATGCACCTGCAAAGAACCCAAAGCAGGCAATCAGCAGCACGGCGGCCACGATCCAGGCGATCGTATGAAGAAACGAAATAGAGTAGCGGGGACCTGTCACCCGCTGGTCTTCCAGCGCGGAAGGTGTCCCGACCGCGAGCTGCCAGAGCAATATGAGAGCCGAGACCAGGCCAAGGCCCGCCGCAACCTGTGGAAACAGACGACCCAGCGGTTGCAGGTCATTCACCATGGCGAGCGCGCTGGCGAAGCAGACCGAAAGCAGTATGGGAAGGATGAACTGGACCGGCCTCGTTTTAGCTATTGCTTCAATTTCCTCGCGGTCTTCGGGCTGCTTCTGAAGTTGCTGCCAGACCGACGAAGCCAAAACCGCCAAGATAACAGCGAGCAAAACGAGAACGATCGGTCGGAAAAGGAACTCACTCAGGCTATACAATTGCGCTGTCTGATACAGCGACTTTTCGAGGTTTTGCTGTAAAACGAAGCCGATCAGAAACGCTGGGCGCGAGAAACCGAAGCGCCGCATAGCGATGCCAATGGCGCCGAAGACGAGAATAAGAAACAGGTCACGCGGATCGCGATTGATCTGCAGCGTCGCAAAGGTGATGGCTACGATCAGAAATGGCGCGATCCATGCGAACGGGATGAGCGTCAGCTTTGCGAGGTGGCGCGCGAAAAGAAAGCAGCTACCGGCACCTATGATATTCGCGAGCGCTAGGCTCCATATCATCAGGTAGGTCAAGTTGATGTCTTGCGTCAACATGCCCGGGCCGGGTTGAATGCCGATCAGGATCAGCGCGGAAAGCAGCAGGGCTGTCGATCCGGACCCCGGGACGCCGAAAAGCAGAGTGGGCACCAATGCACCCCCCAGTACGGCATTATTCGAGCTTTCAACCCCGATCACGCCCCGCACATCACCTTTGCCAAACATCGACTTGTCACGCGCTGAGCGTACGGTTTGGCCATAGACAATCCAGTCCACCACGGAGCCACCCACGCCGGGCATGGCGCCGACCAGGCAGCCGACAATAGCGGAACGGAATACGATCCACTTGTTGCGAAGAACATCGACGACGCCTTGGCGCATACCGCTTCCAAGGCTCGGGCGATCGGATATAGAACGGTTTTGCTGAATGAGGTCCACAATTTCCGGGATGACGAAGACCCCGATCACACAGGCGAGCAGGGGTAGCCCTTCGCTCAAATAGAACAGGCCGAGATCAAGGCGCTGTTCGCCGCTTGCAGGCGCGAACCCGATAGAAGCCGCGAGCATGCCGAAGGCGCAAATCGAAATGCCTTTTGCGAGGCTTTTACCCGACAGTGCGGCCACGCTAGCTACGCCAAATAGGATCATCATTAGTATCTCCGGCATGCCGAACCAGAGAATGACCTGTTTCGCACCCTGCAGCGTCAAGGTCAGGACAAAGGCACCAAACAGGCCGCCGATGACCGAGCTTAGAAAGCCGGCCGCCAGTGCACGCGCGCCTTGCCCGTTTTTCGCCATTGGAAAACCGTCAAGGACTGTTGCTTGCGAGGAGGCCGAACCTGGGACACCCAGGAGTACAGAGCTAATGGTGTCGCCGGTGCTGACGGTCGCCAGCATTCCAATCGCCATAGCCATGGCAGCGGCCGGTTCCATGCCATACAGGAACGGGATGAGTAGCGACATTCCTGCCGCGCCGCCAAGGGCAGGCAAAATCCCGACGAACAGGCCGAGCAATGCTCCGAAGAATAAGTAAAACAGCGCCGATGTTCCCACCAGCGTTTGGAAAGCTTCTAACATGTTTCCTCCCATGCTCGCCAATCAGGCGCGCACCCAACATTGGCGCGATTTTTCATTCACAAAAAGTGAAATGATCTAACTCTAGTTATAGAAAATCTAAACCTATCGGGCGCGAGTTGAGCCTCAAGCAGTCTTGCCAAAGGCCAGCTTCGCAAGAGGATAGCCATTGGGCGAGGCGGGAACTCCTTCACAAGTACATGAACGGTCTGTCGCCTGGCATGCAAAAATCAAGAGGCGGGCCACACTCGGTCACTGATGTAGAATGGGCATGGCTAGCATGCGGAGCTCTCAGCCAAGTCCATCCAGCTTCTTGTCTTCCACAATGTCGCCTTCCGGTCTGCGGACTCAAAGCAGGGTGGTCTCCAACCAACTCGCCCCGGCACCAACAAATTGTGCAGGTAAGGGGGCTGATTCCGCACGAAATGGCCGAACGGGCTCTTGTTTGTGACCAGCGCTCTGGCGTGGCATACGAACAAAGCGTCGCTCGCGCCGAGGGCTAATCATCTTGTCACACCACATTGGTCGACTGAGCCTATCCAACGCCATGATGAGGCGGTCAAAGTGCCGACCTCGAAGAGAACCATGAGCCTGACCTGCGATGCCCACTGCGACTAGCTTGACAACCGCGATTAGAGAACGCTGTAGGACACGATTCCACTTTTGCTTGAACGCCCCAACAACGAGTTTGACATTGGGCCACCTAGTTGCGGAAAGCGCTGAGACGATTAATTTGCCATACTCCAAGCGTTGCAGTTTCGCGGCATTGCTTGCCCATTCGTGTTATCCGGGGCCTTGAGGAATGAGATATCGTGGGCTTGATCTCAATCTGTTGGTGGCTCTGGATGCGTTACTGAGGACACAGAACGTTTCACGGGCAGCCAGTGCCGTTCATGTTACCCAGCCGGCGATGAGCTCTTCGCTGGCGCGGCTCAGAGCGTATTTCGGCGACCCCTTGCTGATTACCCGCAGCGGCAAATCCGTTCTTTCACCTTTGGCCCAAACGCTGGCGATCCCGGTTTCCGAGATGCTCCGGACCATTGATCGGACGATCATCACTCAGCCGTCGTTTGACCCGAGCGTCGATAGCAGGAGTTTCAGCCTTTTGGCCGCAGATACCGTCGTTGCGGGATTTCTGGCAAAGGCGCTCCAGCACATTTCTCAACTCGCGCCCAATCTCTGCCTGGACGTTGCGACGCCGCACGGAGACTTGTTGGAGCGGCTGGACGCCGGCCGTGTCGATTTGATCATCGCTCCAGAGGTTCATTGTTCACCGAACCATCCCAAAGAACTGCTCCTCGAAGAGGATCATCGCGTCATTGCCTGCCGCAAAACCTTCGCGCCGGACGTCCTGACCCTGGAGCAATACGCTGAAGCAGATCACGTGGAGGTTTTTGTCGGCGCTTCTCAACGGCCGTATCTGCCCGAGCGTTTGTTTTCCGCCCACGGCTTCACGCGGCGGATATCCGTGAAGCTGGATAACTTTTCCCTTGTGCCGTTTTTTCTGTCGGGCACGGAGCGTCTTGCCACATTCCCGGGAAAAACAGCCGAGTTGTACATGTCTTCTGCAGATCTGAAGCTGATTGATCCCCCCTTTCTCATTCCGCCCGCCCGGCTCGTCATGCAATGGCATTCGCGCGCCAATGCCGATCAAGGGCTCAACTGGCTGCGCACCACCATCAGGCAGCATCTTGAGGCCGAAGAGAGGCAGTATAAGTCCGGCTTATACCGCCTCGCGCTGTAAACGATTTGAGCACTGGCGCTGCCTGCTGCTACCCCTCTGCCCCACAGGACCACACAGCATCGCGGGGAGAGAGCAGCCATGTGCGAAAACTGCAACATGCCTAAATTGAATATGACGCGTCGGCATAGCCTGGCAGCTTTGGGCGCCGGTCTCCTCAGCCCGTTTGTCGCAGCGGCTCTGCCTAAACAGGCCGCGGCGGAAGGAGTTGTCGGCACGGTCCAATCGGGCCGCGAGATCGTGATCCGGGGTGGATATGTCCTGCCTGTCGATCCTGCCATGAAGGATTTGGTCAAAGGCGACGTTCATATCAAGGACGGCGAAATCGTTGCCGTTGCCGAGCGGATCGATGTACCAGCCGCAGAGGTTATTGATGCGACCGACATGATTGTTATGCCTGGGTTCGTGGATACCCATTGGCACATGTGGGATGGCATCTGGCGCGGTCTTGTCAACGACGCGACGGATTACTTCAACCGCCACGACTTGCTTCCGCATTACAGCGTGGAAGACCATCACACGGCCGTTCAATATGCCGCGTTGGAAGCCATCAATGCAGGGTTTACGACCTGTCACAACTGGGCGCATGGCCTGCGGAACTATGATGACGTCGAAGCCGAGCTATCCGCACTCGTGGAAACCGGTATTCGCGCAAAACTGAGCTATTCCGGTGTCATTCGCAATGTGCCGACCCCCGTTGCCGATCTTCAACGCGCACTGGACTGGATTGCTGCCAACGGAAAGGGCCGGCTTGGACTCGGCATGACACTGGACGGTGCAGGCGAGCATTTCAAACCGCAGGTTCAGGTGGCTCGTCAACTTGGCCTACGGCCGATCACCGATCATGGAAGCTTCATGGCGTTTCCGGATCTCATCGGGCCGGAGTTCATCTTTACACATGGTCCAGGTATCGCACCGGAAGCTGTTGCCCTCATCGCCGGTAAGAAGTTGGGGGTCGCGCTTTGCCCTGCAACTGATCCGATGATCGGCGCAGGACTGCCGCCGGTCTACGCCTTGCTTCAGGGCGGCGTGGACCTGGACAATATCAGCTGCAGCATCGATGTGACGTGCCAGTCGCCTGCCGATCCGTTTGCCAATCTCAGAACTCTGGTGAATTCCGGCCGTATCCAGCAGGTTGAGGCAAACAATCTGACCGGTGACCTCCTGGGGATCGCCAAGAAGGGACTACAATGGGCCTTCAGCTATCGAGATGCCATTCGTGTTGGCACCTTGAGCGGCGCTCATGTGTTGGGGCTTTCGGATCAGATCGGCTCTCTGACGCCGGGCAAGAGAGCGGACGTCATTCTCGTGCGTACCGATGAGCCCAACATGTTGCCCGCCGCCAACACCAATCCGGCGTTCCAGATCGTCCAGCATGCGGTTCCCGCCAATGTCGACACCGTCATTATCGATGGAATAATCCGGAAACGCGGGGGCAAGCTGACCGGCGTCGATGTCCATGCCGTCGTTGAAAAGGCAGCGCGGGCTCAGGAAGCCATTCGCAAGCGGGCCAACTTGCCGACGGTTGATAACACTCTCTGAACCACTTTCTTCTTCATCGTAAAGACTTGATCGCCGCACGCCCCGACACCTTCCCGATCATGCTGTTTCGAAATGGCAGGAAATCGCTTGATCCATCAGTGCGTGTAATTCAGGAAAAGATAGTACCGTGTCTCAGACTCGGTTAAGGCGAAGCCTCCCCGACCACTCCTGCAGGCCCCTTGATCATTGCGTTGCCGGTCGCATACTTGTGCCGAGATGCTCCGCCTGCGATGAAGCGATTTGGAGGGTTCATGAAACGCGAGAGCCTGCGTGAAAAAAACAAGGAAGATAAGCTTCTCCGTATCAAGAAAGCCGCCATTGACTTGTTTTTATCCAAAGGATTCGACGATTCGACAACCCGTGAGATCGCCGCAAAGGCCGGTGTCGGCATGGGAACGGTGTTCGTTTATGCAGAAACGAAACGCGACCTTCTGTTCCTGATCGTCAACGACGGGCTTGAAGCCTGTGTGGCGGATGCTCGTGCTACGATCCGCCCGGAATACTCACTGTTACGCAACCTGTTGATCATCCTGCGACGGCACTACCAGTATTTTGCAGAAAATCCGGTGCTGTCGCGAGCGGCGCTGCGTGAGATGTATTTCTACCAGTCCGGCAAGCAGGCGGAACGGTTTAACCGCACACGTCACGCCCTGCGTCATCTGCTGATCGATCTCATTCGTGAAGCGCTGGAAAAGGGCATCATCACGTCTACGGAAGAGCCGGAGTTGATCGCCCAGACCGTGTTTGCCATCTACCAGGTCGATCTGCGCATCTGGCTGTCGGAGGACCGGCTGGATCTCGAAGGGGGCACGGATCGGCTGCGGCGGCAGATTGAAATCGTGTTGAAAGGCCTTTCTCCCCAGCCCTCTGCACTGGCGCTTCCCGCATAAATCCGACAGTCAATCCGTCATTCTCAAAAAAGTGAGCATGATCAAATTGACAACGGAATTACGTTATGTAATTTTTGATCATGCTCAATTTTTCGATGGAGGTCGGGAATTGAGGTGATGCCGGGACGCCATGTTCCGGTAGCGGGACATCAGGAGCGTGTCCTACTCGGGAGGCTATAAATGGACACGTTGAATGCGGCGGCCAGCAATGGCCGTGGCGCCGCGATCGCTGTTGCGCCCAATGGCGGACGTCGGCCGAAAGCCGATCATCCGGCCCTGCCGCTCTCGCCTGCCGAGCTTGCGGAATGTGCTGCGGAATGCCTTGAGGCAGGCGCAAGTATGATCCACATTCACGTGCGCGATGATGCGGGGCGTCATTGTCTGGATGTAGGGCGCTACCACGCCGCCATTGCCGCCATTCGCGCAAGAGTGTCGGATCGTCTGATCATTCAAGTGACGACAGAGGCGCTGGGTCTTTTCACGCCTGCCGAGCAGGTGGCGCTGGTGCGCACGCTGCATCCCGAAGCCTGTTCCATTGCTTTGCGCGAAATCGTGCCGGATGCCGCGCATGAACGCGATTTTGCGCACTTGCTCGAATGGATGCGGCGCGAGCGCATCTTGCCGCAAATCATTCTCTACGACCGGGCAGACCTTAAGCGGTTGGAAGACATGCTGCGGCGCGGGCTGATCCCCGCGCAGGACATTCCGGTGCTCTTCGTGCTGGGGCGTTACACCAAGCACCAGCAATCCAGCCCGGCCGACATTCAAGAATTCCTCAAAGCATCACACAGCTTTGCCCATTGGAGCATGTGCGCATTCGGACAGGATGAGGCCGCCTGTGCGGTCAGCGCCGCGCTTTTGGGTGGCAATGTTCGCCTCGGCTTTGAAAACAACCTTCTTCTGCCCAATGGCACCGTGGCGGCAAACAATGCGGCGCTGATTGCTCCTGTGCGGGAAAGCCTGCGCCTGTTGGGCCGCAATCTTGAAACAGCTGAAATGCAGCGTGCGGCGCTGGAGACAATCTGGTGACTGCGACCACACACAATCATGGAGAATGCTGATGTCGGCACCGACTGGTGAATTGACAGGACCACGATCACTGGAAAACGCAAAGGCGTGGATGCGCGATCGTCTTGCCAAGCGCATCCATCCACTGGGGCTGACGGATCCGCAAGCCACGCTGCAAACCATGGATACACTGGAAGGCCTGGATGGGGCGCGCTGGGCAAAGGCATGGATCGCCACCGGAAATGCCTTTAACGCGAAGGCAGACGCTTTCCTTTCCTCCGGCGATACGGCTGCCGCAAGAGATGCCTATTATCAAGCTTATGGCTTCTATTTCCTTGGACGCTTTCCATGCCCGAACCATCCGGACAAAGAAGAAAGCTACCGTCTGGAGCTTGAAGCCTACGCCAAATTTGGCGCGCTTGCCGATCCGCCGATCCAGCCGGTCAGCCTTCCCTTCGATGCGCCGGACGCGCTTTCCAACGAGATCCGGTTTTATCTGCGCAAGCCAGCCGGTGTCGAAAAGCCACCTGTCGTCATCATGTGGGGTGGTGTGGATGCCTGGAAGGAGGAGATGACCGAGCTTTCCAGCCAGCTCGTCGCGGCTGGTATTGCCACCATTGCCATGGATAACGTCGGGACCGGCCAGTCGCCGATCAAGGCGCGTTCCAATGGTGAAATCCAGTTCGCGCCGGTCATCGATTGGGTCATGCAGGCGGCAGATCTCGATGGAAGCCGTATTGCGCTGATCGGGCGGTCTTTCGGCGGGCACTGGGCCACCAAGCTCGCGCATCTCATGCCGGAAAAGCTGCGTTGCGCGGTCAACTGGGGCGGCGGCGTGCATTACATGTTCCAACCGGAATGGGTGGAAGCGTCCCGTTATCCTGACAGTTACCTGATGGAACTGGTCGAAACTCGCAGCCGCATGCTGGGGGCGAGGAACGATGCCGAATATGTGGAAGGCTTCCGGGTTCTTTCGCTGCTGGATCAGGGCCTTCTTTCGCAGCCTTGCGCTCCGCTTCTGCTGGTGAATGGCAAGGAGGACAAGCAGTGCCCGATTGCCGACATCCACCTGCTGCTGGAGCACGGCAGCCCGAAATCTGTCCGCCTGTTCCCAGGCGGCCATATGGGCTTTGGCCCGCACACGGTTCCCACGATCGTTTCGTGGGTCGGCAATTACCTGAAATGATGGGAGGGAGACTGCCATGAGCAACTGGCGGCTGATGATGCCAACCACGGAGGCCTATCTGCTGGATAAGGTTCTCTATGAACTCCACCACAAGCCGGATGATCTGGCCGCATACAATGCGGACAAGGATGCCTATCTGGCGCGGTTCAAGCTCACCCCGGACATGGCTGCCATGATCAGCGGCAACGACGTGGCCGGTCTCTACGAGGCGGGGGTCAACCCTTATCTGCTGCGTGCCCACTGCATCGGTGTGCGCATCCCCGAAGACGTATCGCTCGCGGCTCTGCGCAGCCTGATGAAAGAAGGAGACGACAAATGGCTGAACTGACCGGAATCTATACGGCGAGCCACACACCCGTCATGCTGAATTTCCCGGATCGTATTCCGGCGGATCTGCGCACCGAAATCTTCGGTGCCTATGAGGCCATGGGCCGCGATTTCGAATCCGGCAAGCCGGATGCACTGGTTGTTCTTTCCAACGACCATCTGCACAACTTCTTCCTGAATAACTTCCCGGCTCTGTGCATCGGCGTGGGTGAAAGCTATGAGAGCCCGATCGAACATTGGTTGAAGGCCAAGCGGCGGGTGTTTGCCGGAAATCAGGCCTTTGGTGCCTATCTCCTGCAGGAGGCCCTGCAGGCGGATTTCGATCCTTCTTTCTCCATGGAAATGGTGCTGGATCACGGCTCGCTCACCCCGCTCGAACTTGCGGGGCTGGACCCGGATCTGCCGATTGTACCGATCCTCTTCAATTGCGTGCAGCCGCCCATGCCCACCATGCGCCGTTGCTACCAGTTCGGCAAATTCCTGGGCGATGCCATCCGCCGCTATGATGGCGTCGAGCGCGTGGCGATTCTGGCAACCGGCGGTATCAGCCATGACATCGCTACCCCGCGCATGGGCATGGTCAACCGCGAATTTGATGAAACCCTGCTCCAGCTTCTCGAAGCAGGCGATCCGGATGCCGTGGTCAAATATGCGACCGAGCAGGTCCATACGGCGGGCAACGGTGCCGAAGAGATCCGCATGTGGATGGCGGCCATGGGTGCCGCTGGCGGTCTTCCCTTCCGGCGTGCCTACTATCGCGCCGTGAATGATTGGTACACCGGCATCGGTATCGGTCATTTCGGCCAGAGCGAACTCGCAGCCGCGACGGGCAACCATGGCTGAGAAACGCAAGGCGCTCATCATCGGCGGCGGTATTGCGGGCATGTCGGCGGGCATTGCACTTTGCGAGGCAGGCCTTACCGTTGATCTCTGCGACCAGGACCCGCAATGGCGGGTCTACGGGGCGGGCATCACCATTACCGGTCCCACGCTTCGGGCCATGGGCCGGCTCGGCATTCTCGATGCGGTGCTTGAACATGGCTACACTGCCGATGGGATCGACATCTGCTCTGTCGACGGCAAGCCATTGTTCAGCATCGATACGCGCAACGATGCCCTCGGCGACATTCCGACTGCCGGCGGCATCCTGCGGCCGACACTTCATCGCATCATGTCGGAGCGTCTGCTGGCCTTGAACCCCAAGGTCATGCTTGGCGTCACGGTGGAAGCAATCGAGTGGCAAGGCGATCTTGCCGCTGTGCGGTTGAGCAACGGTGCCTCTGCGACCTACGATCTGGTGGTGGGGGCCGATGGCATCTATTCGCGAACCCGCCAGCAAATGTTCGAGACTGCGCCCTTGCCCCGTTATGCGGGGCAAATGTGTTGGCGGCTGATGATGGAGCGCCATCCCTCCATCGTGCGGCGCACTTTCTTTCTCGGCGGGCCTGCGAAGGTCGGCCTCAATCCGGTCGCGCCGGATCAGATGTACATGTTCTACCTGGAGGCCCAGTCAGAGCCGGTGTGGCGCAACGAGGCGGATCAGTATGTGGTGCTTCGAGACCTGCTGCAGAGCTATGGCGGCATTCTGCGCGAGGTGGCGGACGGTCTGGATGCGCGTTCCAACATCATCTGTCGCCCGCTGGAGACGGTTCTGGCCGGTGAGACCTGGTTGCGTGGAAATACCGTCCTGATCGGTGACGCCGCCCACGCCACAACCCCGCAGCTGGCATCCGGTGCCGGAATGGGCATCGAGGACGGTCTGGTGCTGGGCGAGGAAATAGCCCGGCAGCCACATGTTCCCACCGCGCTTCAAAGCTTCATGCAGCGCCGCTACGCGCGCTGCAAACTGGTCGTCGATTCCTCTCTGGAAATCAGCCGCCTGGAGCGTGAACGAGCGGCCCCGGAAGCGCAGACGGCGGTGGTTGAAAAGGCGCTTGCCGCGCTTAATGAGGAGTTTTGAGCTTATGTTCGTTAGCGTCAACGATCACAATCTTCATGTCGCCCTGCACGGCAACCCGCGCGACCCAGCGTTGGTTCTGCTTCATTCGCTCGGCACATCGCATGATGTCTGGCAGGAGCAGGCGTACGCTTTCAGCGAAACACATTACGTCATCTGTCCGGATTTTCGCGGCCACGGGCTCAGCGATCTGTCCCGCACACCCGTCACCGTCGAGGTGCTTGCGGCAGATGTTGTCGGTCTGTTGTCTAAGCTCGGCGTGCAGGGCTTTCATCTGGCCGGTATTTCCATCGGCGGTATGGTTGCGCAGTCCGTGGCGGCCACTTTGGCAGAGCGTGCGAGGACATTGACCGTGTTCGATAGCAGCATCGTCAGTCTCGCCCCACAAATGTGGAAGGACCGGGCGGCCAAGATCCGCGCCGATGGACTGGCGTCTATCGCCAGCGGCGTTCTGGCGCGGTGGATCACGCCGGCAGCCGTCGACACACCGCATGGCCGGGGCCTTGCCACCATGCTCGCCCGCATGTCGTCGGAAGGCTACGCCGCCGGTTGCGATGCGCTCGCCGTGGCCGATTGCCGCCAGGACGCCACGCGCCTGACCATGCCGGTTTCGGTCGCCGTGGGCGAACTGGATGAAGCCACGCCGCCTGCTGCGGGCAAAGCGCTGGCGGATGCCATTGCCGGTTCCCGCTTCACCATCATCGAAGGAGGCGCCCACATTCCGCTTTTCGAGCGGGCGCAGGCCGTCAACGCCATTCTCGCACAGTCGATCCGGGAGCCTTGATTCAAAAAAGTAAGCATCCGGGCAGGCAGGAGAGGGAGGAAACCATGACCATCGCAAAACCCGCATTGCGGATAGAGGACCGACGCTTTTTGACAGGGCAGGGGCGGTATGTCAATGACATCGCGCTGCCGCGCCAATGCCATGCAGCGATGGTGCTGTCGCCGCATGCGCATGCCGATATCGTCTCCATCGATACGAGCGCGGCAGAGGCTATGCCCGGCGTGCTGGCGGTACTGACCGGGGACGACGTGGAGGCAGACGGGCTCGGCAGCGTCCCGCCCTTCTTCATGCCCGAACTCTGGGGTGGGCCGCCGGGCCATGCGACCATGCGCCCCTTGCTGGTGAAAGACCGGGTTCGCTTCGTCGGCGAGCGCATTGCCATGGTGATCGCCGAAACGGCGGATCAGGCCCGCTCTGCCGCCGATGCGGTGCTGGTCGATTATGCCGAACGCCCTGCGGTGGTCGATGCGGAGGCGGCGCTGGAGCCCGATGCGCCGGTTCTGTGGGAGGATTGCCCAACGGGCAACCGCTCGGTGACACTGAAATTCGGCGATGTCGAGCAGACGGCAAAGGCGTTCGACGCGGCCCATACCGTCGTCAGCCGCCGCTTCGCCAGCCCTCGCGTGGCACCGTTTTCGCTGGAGCCACGCGGCTGTATCGGTGATTACGATGCGGGCGAGGACCATTATACGCTGCATACCAGTTCGCAGGATCCGCACGGTTTTCGCCGTATCCTTGCATCGATCGTCCTCCATGTTCCGGAATCGTCCTTGCGGGTCATCTCACCCGATGTCGGCGGCGGCTTCGGGCTTAAGGCGCATATGCATCCGGAAGATGGACTGGTTCTGTGGGCATCGCGGCGAGTGGGGCGGCCGGTCAAATGGATCGCGACCCGCAGCGAAGCCATGCTGACGGATACGCAAGGACGGGGCCAGACGGCGCATGCCGAGATGGCGCTAGATGAGGCTGGCCATATCCTGGGACTTCGGGTTCGCGCCTATCACAATCTCGGCGCCTATTTCTGGGGCACTGCCACGCCGCCGCTCTTCTTTTCCATGCAACTCCTGCCGGGTACCTACGTCATTCCCGTCGTCGATCTGGAGACCAACGCCGTCTTCACCAATATCGCGCCGCTCTCTGTCTACCGTGGCGCGGGTCGGCCCGAGGCGGCCTTCGTGATCGAAAGGCTGATGGACGAGGCGGCGTCGACGCTGGGGCTCGATCCGCGTGAAATCCGGACGCGCAACTACGTGTCTCCAGAGCGGATGCCCTATGTCAACGGGGCTGGCCTAACCTATGACAGCGGGGATTTTCCACGCCTGGCCCAGGAGTGCGCGCAGCTTGCCGATTGGGACGGATTTGCCGCTCGCCGCGCCGCAAGCGAAAAAGCCGGCCGCCTGCGAGGGCGATCGATCACGTCTTACATCGAGGTGGCGGGCGTCATGAACGAGCGGATGGAGATCCGCTTCGACCCCTCCGGTACGCTGACAATCATTGCCGGCACCCATTCGCACGGGCAGGGGCACGCCACCGTTTTCTGTCAGCTGGTGTCAGAATGGCTGTCCATCGACGTGAAAGACATTCGCTATGTCCAGGGCGACACCGACAAGGTGCTGATCGGACGCGGTACTTTTGCGGCCCGCAGTTCGATGCTGGGCGGCACCGCACTGCGCAAGGCGGCGGACGATCTCATTCTCAGAGCCTCGAAAATGGCCGCCGTCCTCCTGAAAGCGGAGGAAAGCGACATCGAATTCGCCGACGGGCTGTTTCGCACGCGCAACTCCAACCAGACCATCTCACTCAAGGATGTCGCGCGGTTCTTCTACCTGCCGGCCGGTCCCGTCATGCGCTTTTCGCTGGGCCTCTACGGGGAGGGAACCTCGGCGGGCAAGCCCGGCGCGCAACCGAATTTTCCGAACGGCTGCCAGGTGTGCGAAGTCGAGGTGACGCCAGAGACGGGGGAGATCCACATCGATCGCTTCATATGTGTCGATGATGTGGGGCGAGCGCTCAACCCGATGATTTGTGAGGGGCAAATCCATGGCGGCTGCGCGCAAGGCATCGGTCAGGCGCTGTGCGAGGAAATGATTTATGACGAGAGTGGGCAGCTTACCACGGGCTCGCTGATGGACTACTGCCTGCCACGGGCCGAGCACATGCCGTTCATCCAGTCCAAACTCGTCGAAATTCCCAGCGCGTCGAACGTGTTGGGTGTCAAGGGCATCGGCGAATCCGGCACCATCGGAACGCCTGCCGCGGTCGTCAATGCCATTCTCGATGCCGTGCGCCCTCTCGGTGTCACCGATCTCCAGATGCCCGTGACCGCTGGCCGTCTTTGGGATGCGATCCATTCGGCTGCCAGCCAACGCGATGAAATGAAAGGAAAACAATCATGAATCTCGAGGGAAGTTTCTTCGTGCCGCGTCCGCGTGCGCAAGTTTGGGCGCTTATCAATGATCCCGAGGTTCTGCGCCAGGCCATTCCCGGTTGTCAGACGCTCGAGGCCGTCGATGACGGCTATACGGCAACGGTCACGGTTTCCATCGGTCCGGTCAAGGCAAAGTTCAGCGGCCGCGTGCAGCTTCTCGATGTGCAGGCACCGGAAAGCTATCGGATTGCCGGCGAAGGGAATGGCGGAATAGCGGGCTTTGCCAAAGGCGGCGCTAATGTTCGTTTGCAGGAGCAGGAAGACGGCACAGTGGTCCATTACGCGGTCGATGCCAGTGTCGGCGGCAAGCTCGCGCAGCTCGGTGGGCGGCTGATCGAATCCACATCCCGCAAGCTTTCCCAGCAATTCTTCGATCGCATTTCCGACATCGCAGCGGCGGCGTGAGAGCGACCTCGGGAGGAGGAAATCCATGTCTGACATCGAATTGTCCATCAATGGCAAGCGCGTTCGACGGTCCGTCGAAGATCACCAGCTGCTCGTTTCCTTCCTGCGGGAAGACCTCGGGCTGACGGGCACTCACGTCGGCTGCGATACCACGCAGTGCGGAGCCTGCGTGGTATCCGTCGACGGCGCCACGGTGAAGTCCTGCACCATGCTCGCCGTGCAGGCGCATGATACAGCCGTGACGACGATAGAGGGCGTGTCGAGCGGAGCGACCCTTCATGCGGTCCAGGATGCATTCCACCGGCATCATGCCCTGCAATGCGGCTATTGCACCGCCGGCCTCGTGATTACCGCGATCGATCTGATCGAGCGTGAAGGCGGCCAGCTGACGCGCGAGACGGTGGCGCATACGCTCAAGGGCAATCTCTGTCGCTGCACGGGTTACCAGAACATCATCACCGCCATTCTGGATGCCGCAGGTTGCCTGAGCGCGCCCGCGCAGGTGGCACAATGACGAACGGAGAAAGAGAATGAGACCGTTCACCTATCACCGCCTCGTTTCGGATGCGGAGCGCCGGACCGTTCTGCAAAGCTCAGGCGATGCGAAATACATCTCCGGCGGCATGACCCTTCTGCCGTCGATGAAGCTCGGTCTCACCGTGCCATCCGACCTTCTCGACGTCACGGGTCTTCCCGGCATGCGCGATATCAGCATCGAGGGGCGCAGGGTGCGCATCGGTGCCGCCGTCACCCATGCCCGGATTGCCGAAGACGCCGCGCTGCGGGCCATCTGCCCAGCTATCTGCGATCTCGCCCGCCAGATCGGCGACCGGCATGTGCGCAATCGCGGCACGATCGGTGGGTCGGTCGCCAACAATGACCCGGCAGCCGACTACCCGGCGGCACTGCTGTCACTTGATGCGAGCATTCAAACCGAAACCCGCTCCATCGCGGTGGCTGATTTTCTCTGCGGCATGTTTGAAACGGCGCTGGACGAGCATGAACTGGTGACCGCTATCAGCTTTGAGGCGCCAGACGCGGCGCGTTACGAAAAGTTTCCTCATCCGGCATCCGGCTATGCCATGGCGGGCGTATTCATCGCTCGCACCGGGGGCTCATATCGGACAGGGATCACCGGGGCATCAGGTCAGGGGGCGTTTCGCTGCGCAGATATGGAGCGATTGCTGAACGCCGGTGCGCCGGTGGAAGAGTTCGCCAGCCTTGGCTTTGATGATCTCGTCATATTCGAGGATCGCTTCGGTTCGCGCGCCTACCGCGAAAATCTCATTCGGGTTTTGGCGCACAGGGCGGCAGTTCACCTGAGAAGCTGATGAAGCTAGGCCGCAGGACTGGCCGGCCCATTTGCCAGTCCATCATTTGTCATCGGGAGGGAGACAATATGACCAACAATGCAATTGCAGCTGTGCCGGGGAGTGGAGGGGCTAACCTGTTAAAAGATACAAGCCGTCAGGCTATCGGCGCCACAACGGCGGCCACGGTCGGGCTGGTGTTCGGCCCCAGCACCATTCTGCTGTTTTTGTTCGGGGTCTTCGTCGAACCATTGTCACGCACGTTTGGATGGTCGAAACCATCCATTCTCTTCGCCGCAACGATCGTGTCTCTGATGATCATGGTGATTTCACCCATTCAGGGCTATCTGATCGATCGCTTCGGCACCCGGCCCATCGTTCTGGCATCAAGCGTTATGTTCGCGCTTGGCTTGGGTAGCATGTATTTTCTCTCCGGCAGTATCACCGGCTTCTACATCATGTATGCAGTCTTGCCGCTGCTGGGCATCGGTTTGTGGCCGGTCTCCTATCTGCGGGTGGTCAGCACCTGGTTTGAACGGCGGCTCGGCTTGGCTATAGGCATCGCCAATGGTGGCATTGGCCTGGGTGCGGCTCTGCTTCCACCGCTGATCACCTTTGCTATCCTCAACGGTTCGGTGCAATGGGCCTATGTCAGCCTGGGTGTCATCGTGGCGCTCGTGGTGCTTCCCATAAATGCGCTGTTTCTGCGCGAGGCATCTGCCGCCACGGCTTCGGGCAGCCAACAGACGGCTGGGGCGGGTGATGCGGCTTCTTTCAAGACGCTGGCCAAAACCCGCGAATTCATCGTTCTGGCGCTGGCATTCTTCCTTCTCGGCTTCGTCAATACCGGGCTCGTTGCCAACCAGATCTCACTTTTGATCGATGGCGGCCTGACACCGCAAAACGCCGCCTTCGTGCAATCCGTCTTTGGGCTCGCGGTCTTGCTCGGTCGCTTCCTCACCGGCGTTCTTCTGGATTACCTGCCGGCAAAGCGCCTGATGAGCGCCGTCTGCATCGGCGGTGCGGCTGCGTGCTTTATCTATGCGTCTGGACCGGCAGGTGGTCTGGTCTTTGTCTCCGCTATCCTGATCGGCCTGGTCTATGGGGCGGAGTTCGATGTTTTGAGCTACATTATCAAGCGCAATTTCGGCTTGGTCGCGTTTGGGCGCATCTACGGCACCATCTTCGCTGTCTTCCAGCTGGGCGCGGCCATTGGTGCAACGATTCTTCCCCTCAGCCGCGCGCATCTGGAGAGCTATGGCCCGGGTCTCACCGCCTATGCCATTGCATTGCTGATCAGCGGGGGGCTGTTCGTGTTGCTAAGAGAAAGGTCGGCTGGACAGCGTCCAGTGGAGCAATAGCGCTTGCTGGGCCGTGCCCGACGGAGATTTCCACCGGGTACGGCCCACACCGGTTCGATCAAAGTCAACGATTGTGCGCCACTCGTGTCGTCGATGCTTCATCCAACAGGTGCCATGGTCCCGTGGCCCGGATTCGATTGTGTCCCGTATGGCTGCCGCGTCCTGTCGATGAGCGGATCGAACGGAAACGCATGCCGCCGGGTCTTATTATGGCTGCATGCGTTTCTTTAACAAGGTGCGGAACGCTGCGGGCTCAGATTAGATAAGCAGCGGTGGTGCGGGCGGCGATTTCGTCCGCAGATACGCCATCCGCCATGGCGGTCAGCTTGAACTGAGCGCCTGCTGCGGGCCGTTCGAAGATCGCGATATCGGTGATGATCATGTCGACGACATTGCGTCCCGTCAGCGGCAGAGAGCAGGATGGAACGAACTTCGGCGATCCGTCTTTGGCGTTGTGCTCCATCAGAACGATGATCTTCTTGACGCCTGCGACAAGATCCATTGCGCCGCCCATGCCCTTGATCATCTTGCCGGGCACCATCCAATTGGCGATATCGCCGCTCTCGCTAACCTCCAGCGCACCGAGTACGGTAAGGTCAATATGTCCGCCCCTGATCATTGCAAAGCTGTCTGCGCTTGAGAAATAGGAGCTTGTCGGAAGCTCGCTGATCGTCTGCTTTCCGGCATTGATCCGGTCGGGATCTTCTTCACCCTCGTAAGGGAAGGGCCCGATCCCGAGCATTCCGTTTTCCGACTGAAGCGTGACCTCGATGCCCGGAGGGATATGATTGGCCACAAGTGTGGGTATGCCGATGCCGAGGTTGACGTAGTAACCGTCACGAAGCGAGAGGGCAGCGCGCGCCGCCATTTGGTCCCGGGTCCAAGCCATTACGCATCCTCCCTGCGGCGCACAGTCAATTGTTCGATCTTCTTGTTGTAAGGCTTGCCATCGATCAGCCGCTTCACATAGATCCCCGGCAGATGGATCTGGTCGGGATCAAGCGTTCCGACGGGAACGATTTCTTCCACCTCCGCGACGCAAATCTTTCCGGCGGTTGCCATCGGGTGGTTGAAATTGCGGGCCGTTTTTCTGAAAACCAGGTTGCCGGCCGTGTCGGCCTTCCATCCCTTGATGATCGAGAGATCGGCGACGATTGCCCTTTCAAGCAGATATTCCTGGCCGTCGAAAATCTTTGTTTCCTTGCCGACGGCCACTGCCGTGCCCACTCCGGTTTTCGTGTAGAATCCGGGAATGCCCGCGCCTCCGGCACGGCATCGCTCGGCGAGTGTGCCCTGCGGGCAGAATTCGACTTCAAGCTCTCCCGACAGGAACTGTCTTTCGAATTCCTTGTTCTCTCCGACATAGCTGGAAATCATCTTCTTAATCTGGCGGGCGCGAAGGAGTTTGCCAAGTCCTTCATTGTCGATGCCCGCATTGTTCGAGGCGACCGTCAGCCCGGTCACACCTGAGGCGAGCAGCGCATCAATCAACCGCTCCGGAATGCCACAGAGGCCGAACCCGCCGGCGCATATGGTCATTCCGTCGAACAGCAATCCTTCCAGCGCTGCAGCAGCGCTTGGATATACCTTGTTTGCCATGAAACCCTCCGAACATCCCTCAAGTCAGAGGACATCAACAAACCAATCGATTCCAATCGTTTCTTTCTTTCGTTATTCATAAACAATGTCTATCAATCGCATCTCCCTCTATCATCTGGAAACGCTCGTCTGGATCGGCCGGCTTGGCACATTTGCGGCCGCGGCGAAGCAGTTGAACACGACGCAACCGACGATTTCCGCCAGGATATCGGAGCTCGAAACGCGTCTCGGCGCGACGCTGTTTCAGCGCAATGGCCGTCTGATGACACTGACACCCGCCGGCCGCCTCTTGCTGCGCGAATATCTGCCGATCTGGGAACAGTTGCAGGGCGCGCTGCTCAGGGCTGCGGGCTTCGATCACCTGAGCGGGGTCATGCGGATCGGTGCAGGAGAAATCGCTGCGGTGATCTGCCTTCCCCAGCTTGTCGCAACGATGAAGAACCGTTGGCCCGAGCTTACGTTCGAGATCGATATTCAGCTGACGGCGCAGCTCATCCAGGGGCTTCTTGCCGGAAAGATCGATGTTGCTTTTGCTGCTGGACCTGTGGCGCACCCGGCCTTGCTCGCGACACCCATCGGCACTGTCGAGCTTTGCTGGGTTGCCAGCCCTTCTGTTGCTGAACGGATGGGTGAAGTAGAGGGCAAAGCTCCCGTTTCGCTCTGGTCGCTACCCAGCCATTCACCCATTCACCACATGATGAAGACAGCCCTACAGGGAGCGTTTATTCATCCACCGTCGATCGGTCTTTGCAGTAATGTGCGCATGATCATCGATATCCTGAAGGTCGGCGAGGGCTTCGCACTGCTTCCGAAACCGATGATCACTCGTGAGCTTGAGGAGAGGTCTTTGGTCGAAGTGCTGGCGCACAACCGGGTCGAGCCCCTCATGTTCCATCTCGTCGTGCGGGCCGGCGACAATGATCCGGCGGTGCAGCAGATGTTGCTGCTGTCACGAGACATCAGGTTCTGAATTCTTGAGTTCCATAATTTTGCTTATGGCGCAGAATGCTCGGAAAGCGTTGAAGATCAGAGGTTTAGCCTCAAGCGGACGGGAAATTTGATGCTGTTCAATGCTGTATAAGTGTTCAAATGATCTTGGAATCCGGCGGGGTTTCACCCAGCACCAATCCGTCAGCGATGGTTCCTCAGGTTCCCGATCGAGGAGTTGAAGCCAACGCCTCGATCATAATTGCGAGACGCTGAAGGTCATCGGCACGCAGAGCCTGGAGCGCAGACGCGATCCGCTCTTGGAATATCTCCTCCGACGTTCTGACCCCATTGTCGGAGATCGAACCCACAAGCTCGTCAACCGTGATTGCCAGCACCGCAGCGATGCGGACTAAGGTTGAAAGGTCGGGCTCCCGTCTCCCGCTCACGTAGTTGCCGTAGCGACGGTCGCTCAAGCCAGCCCGACGAGCGACCTCAGCGTTTGTAATGCCGAGTTGCTCGGCGCGGCGTCGTAGATTCGTTGCAAAAGGCTCCATACCACATTTTGTTCATGACAAACCGAACGGGTCTATGTGCGATACGGCGGTTGTTAACGGAACGAAATGTCGTGCCCCATGGAACTCCGCCAACTCTCCTACTTTGTCGCCGTGGCCGAGGAGCTGCACTTCGGTCGTGCCGCCATGCGGGTGAACATCGCCCAGCCAGCGCTGAGCACGCAGGTCCAGGCGCTGGAGAAGGGGCTTGGGGTGCAGCTCTTGACGCGCTCGACGCGGAAGGTCGAACTGACGCGGGCAGGGGAGGTGTTCTACGATCGCTGTGTGCGCATGCTTGGGGAGCTGGATCTCTCGGCGGAGTTGGCACGTGCGGCGGGAGGCCGGACCATGCGGGAGATCAGGATCGGCACGATCTATCCGGCAACGACGGGTGTGCTGCCGGCGTTTCTTGCGCGGATCGGTCGGAAGTTTCCCGATATCCGACTGCATGTCTCCAATGGCTCGACGGCCGACATCATCCGTCAGCTGGAATGCGGAAAGCTCAATCTCGGCTTCATCCGGCCTGTCGAGAATATCGGATCACTGCGCTTCTTCTCAATTGCTCATGAGCGCTATCTGCTGGCGGTGCCGCGGCATAATCCACTCGCACTGAAGCAAGAGGTGACGATCGAGGATCTCAAGGCTGAGAAGATCATCGCCTTCAAGCGGCAGAACCTCTCCTATACGGAGCGCTATTTCTCCGAGACCTTCGCGGAGCACGGGCTGAATGACAATGTTGCCTATACCTGTGACGACACCTTCTCGCTGATCTCGCTCGTATCCTCAGGCCTGGGTGTTGGCTTTGCCCCGGAGTGGACGGGGGAGCTGCCGGGCAGGGACGTCGTGTTGAAGAAAGTGACAGGGTGTCGCATGGAGTAAGGATGATCCAACGGCGGCTCGCGACGACATCATCGACATCGCCAGGACACTGGGGCGGCCGGGCAGGTGAGGGCGGCGAGATTCGCGACGGGACTCAGCGAGCTCATTGCCGCCGTCATGCGGAACGCCATGGCCGGGCGAAGTCGTCCCCGCCTGACCCTTGCGGGTCGCTCCGCTCAGGCTCCTGCGGCTTCGCTTTTCCCGGCCCTGACGTGACGAGAATTGCCGCTTTCGCGCCCTGCGGTCGCCGCGATGCTGAAAGCTCCGATGTTCTTCATTGTCTGCCCCGGATCTCGCGCGGGCGCGCGGCTTTGATCCGGGCGGGGTCTTGGGCGATGGTTTGCCACACGTGCGGGAACGGCCACTCAAGACGGATCGGGAGCGTTGGGACGGGGATTATAAAAGCAGCGAAGCCGCCGCGGCTTTGATCGCAGCTAACCCGAAAAAGCAGATGATCGGCGCAGATGGCGCGCTGGCATTCAAATCGGTCGGTTTTCCCGCCGGCACTTCTGAGCTTGGGCAGGTCATCGGCTATTGCCAGACTGTCCGCAACAACCTCTTTCATGGCGGGAAAAGCAGCAGCGACGGCTTCGATAGCCCGGAGCGTACGAAAATGCTGCTTTCCATCGTTCTCGTCGTACTCGAAGAACTGGCCAGCGCTTTCGATCTTGGTGCTGACTATACCGGCTATTACTGAAACGCTCATCGACGAATGAATCGGGGCTTGCGCGTAGACGACAGGGTTTTGAGCTTTCAAAGCGTTTTTGAGAAGGCGAAGGGCGCGATTTCTCACGGGTCATGATTGATGTGCGCCAAAATGTGCATATATTGTGCACGAGATTGAGCGGAGATTAGATATGGCACATGCTCAGACAGCACATTCCTACGCAGTTGTTTCTGGCTTTGTTGATAGCCTTCAGGAACCGCGGACACCTTATATCTCGCCGTCTCGCCTGTCGAAGGCGCTCGGTGTTAAGGTCGCGAATCTTGCAGAATTGACCGGTGTTCATCGCAACACCCTGCGCAATCCCTCCTCCGAACGCCTGCAGGGCAGGATGCGGGAAATGATCAAGGCGATCTCTGCGGCCGCCGAGCTGACTGGCGATCTTGCGAAGGCAATCTACTGGTATCGAAACGAGCCGATTGCCGATTATGGCCATCGCACGGCCGCCGAGCTTGTAGCCGATGGACAGATAGAGGCTGTTCTTGCGTATATTCGGGACCTGGAGAATGGAGCGCGCGGGTGAAGATAACCCGCATTGGCCCGGATGCAGTCTTTCACCGGTACCTGACCCCGAAATGGGCGTTTCTTCCAACGAGCGGCGCCGGGGCAGCTGTTGATGGCGGTCGCTTCAATCGACCCGGCGTCGAGGCTCTCTATCTATCCATGGCCCCCCAAACCGCGCTGGAAGAATATCGACAGGGTGCGAGCATCACGCCGCCGGCTACGCTTGCAGCGTACAAGATCACGCTGAGCGAAGTGGCCGATCTGTCGGAAGGTTTCGATCCGCTTCATTGGCATGTTGCCTGGGCTCAATGGGACTGCGCATGGCGGAAAATCGCTCGAATCGACAAAAAGGTTCCAGCGTCCTGAAAGCTCGCCGACAAGGTCATTTCGGCTGGCCTTCGGGGACTGCTCTTTCCGTCACTACGGCACGCTGGCGGAACCAATCTTGTGATTTTTCCTGCCAATCTCATCGCAGATGATGACGTGCATGTTCACGATCCAGACAATCGATTGCCGCGAGATCAATCGTCCTGGCCGCACTAGAAGCAATAGGTGCCGGCCGGCTTTGGGGGGAGGGGAATGAAACGCATTAGCATCAACAATGTTCAGCCTGGAGATATTCTCTTCACAGCTCGACCGAGAAAGATAAGCAAATCGATCCGGTTCAGCACTGGGGGCATCGTTTCTCACGCGATGATTTGCGTTCAGCATGGTTCGTTTATCGATTCCACCTCGGACGGGGTCCAGGCGCGCAACCTGCAGTGGGAGTTGTTCGAGGATGACGAACAGGTTTTCCACTTCGCCTAAAGGAAGCTCTCCCCCGCGAGGTTCTTTCAAATGTTATTGATTTCGCGCGGGCGGAGATCGGTGCGCGCTACTCTGTGGCGGAAAGCATGCGATGGTTGCCGCTGTACAAAAGCCGAGATCGAAGAGTCAGTATTGCTCTCGTTTAGTGGCCCGCGTCTATAGAAACGCAGGCACCGATCTTTGTCCCGGACGCAGACTATTGCTCACCTGAGGAATTACGACGTAGTCCCCTCCTGGTGGAGGTTCCGATAGAGACTGAAGCGGTGTCCGAGGAAGAAAGACGTTGGCTCTGGAGCAATCGTAACCCTCTATGGCCGATCGGGCTGGACGGTAGTAAGGAGGACGCGTTGCGCCGGGTTCCATGCTTGGTTGGCGGACAGAATCGGTCCAAATCCAAATATGCATTCTATGACTGCGGGATCGCAGCTTTCGAAACCACATTCTTCAATAATTGAAGGGGTTAGCTAGGCCTAGGTGACGTGTCACCGGTTCGAATCCCTTCAAGGCGGAGGCTGCGGCCGGATTTGGCGCGATTGACTTGGTGCTGGAGGCTTTACTCGTTGGAGGGTATTTTTTTGGAAGGCGATCCCGGCTGCAGCCGCGTCTTGCAACATACATTAACATGATGAAACCCCATTGAACGACCTGACATCTAGGATCGGCTCTTCAATATCGTCTGCGGCTCCTACCGTTCCGCAGCTAACGAAGAGGGTTTTTCCATGCAGAAGAAAGCGTCGCCGGGTCGACATTTAGCTTGGCGCAGCATCAGGTCCGCTTTTGCGGGCTGTGTCGGCCTTATACTCAGCCTTGTTCCGGCGGGAGCGGCGGATCAGATGCCCGTGACGGTCGTCGTTGCCCGCCAAGGGCTTGTCACGGAGCAAATTGCCTTAGTCGGTACGCTGGCCGCCCGTGAGGAGATCCAGGTTCATCCGTTTGTCGAGGGACGAGAGATTACCGAAATCCTCATCGAGGTCGGCGAACGGGTAGAGGCTGGAGAACCCTTGGCGCTACTTGACTCCCAGGAGACCCGGTTAGCACTGGACAAGAACACAGTAAGCATGCAGCGCGCGAAAGTCGCAATCGCTGCAGAAAGGAGCAAGGTCGATATCGCTGTGGTGAGCGAACGTGAAGCCTTGAAAAGGCTCGAGCGAAGCCGTTCCCTTCGGCCCAAGGGGGCCGTATCGGATCAAACACTGGAAGAGCATCAAAACGCCTATGATCGCGCAATAGCGGAGTTGGAACTCGCGCGGTCGTCCCTGGCTCTGGCAGAAGCGGACGAACAGTTGATTGCCAGCGAACGCCGCGAAATCGAATTGACGCTGGAGCGATGCACCGTACGGGCGCCGGCTGCCGGTTCTCTTCTCGAACGTAGCGCCACAATCGGGGCCCTGACGTCCAGTTCGGGCGAGCCCCTATTCACTATCGCGCGCGATGGCGTGATCGAGTTCGTCGCGGAGGTGACCGATGCCAGTTTCGTTCGCCTTAAGGAAGGCATGACTGCCAAGATCGCAGTGCCCGGTTTTGAAACCCCTGTATCCGGAACTGTGCGATTGAGCGCTGCCCAGCTGGATCCGAAGACGAGGAGCGGTTCTATCCGGATCGAACTTGATGGTGCTGTCCCACTCATCCCAGGCGCATATGCCCGCGGCGAGGTCGATACGGCCGAACGGTCCAATATTCTGTTGCCGGGAACGGCGGTCAAAAGCGCGGAAGGCGTCAACAGCGTCTACGTGGTCAACAATGATCTTGTTTCGGTGAGAAATGTCAAAGTGGGCGCGCAGCGCGACAACCTGGTGGAAATCCTCGAGGGTGTCGGAGATGGCGAGATCGTCGTCTTAAAGGCTGGCGGTTTTCTCAGGGATCGGGACCGCGTCATCCCTATCCCCGACCTTGCTTCTGCTGAGGTCACTACGCAGCGCGAGCTATCCGAGGCTCTGCTGCCGGCCGATGCTGGTGAGGGAATTCGTCGATGAACGCCAACTTATCCGCCTGGGCAATCCGCAAGCCATTGCCATCAATCCTCTTGTTTTTCATCCTGACGATCGTGGGGCTCTACAGCTTCTCGCGCCTGCCGGTCACCTATTTCCCGACCATCATTACCCCCCTCGTCAAGGTCACCATAGAACAGTCCGGGGCGACACCGACTGAATTAGAAACCGAAGTTACCCGGCTAGTCGAGGATGCGGTTGCGTCCCTGCCGGAATTGAAAGAGCTCAAGTCCACAATCAGCCAAGGTCGCTCGGTGACTTCGGTCGAGTTCGAGGTCGGCAAGGTGACGCCCGACAGGGCGATGGTGGATGTGCGTGACGCCCTAGCCAAGATTCGTTCCGATCTGCCGCCGTCAATCGACGAACCCGTCATCGAACGGGTCGAGGAGGAGGGGCAGTCTGTGGTGACCTATGCAGTCGCCAGCCATGACATGACAGTCGCTGAACTCTCTTGGTTCGTTGATGACATCGTCGCAAGACAGCTGCAGGGTTTACCGGGGGTCGGCCGCATCGAGCGTGTCGGAGGCGCCGATCGCGAAATCCGTATTGAACTCGATGCCGACAGGCTTCACGCCTTTTCCTTGTCCGCAAACACCGTGAACGACGCACTTGTCAGAACGCAGGTCGATGCTTCAGGCGGTCGAAGTGATATCAGTGGGCGCGAGCAGGCGCTGACCACGATGGCTGCGGCCAGGACCGTCGCGGACCTGGCAGATCAGCGCATTGCCCTGTCCTCTAGCGCCTCTGTCCGTCTCATCGACTTGGGCAGGGTTCAGGACACCATTGCAGAGCCCAGATCCTTTGCGACGCTGGATGGCAAGGACGTCGTCGGTTTTTCCGTTTATCGTACTCAAGGAGCCAGTGACGTTTCCGTCGCGGCAACCGTAGCGGATGCAGTGCTTGAACTCGGCTCGGCCCACGCGAAAGTCAGCTTCCGTCTCGTAAGCGACAATGTCGCTTATACTGCCGGTAACTACAGCTCTGCGATGCATACCCTTGTGGAAGGGGCGATCCTTTCCATCATCGTCGTCTTCCTGTTCTTAAGGGATTGGCGCGCGACTGTGGTGGCTGCGGTTGCGCTGCCACTTTCCATTATTCCTACCTTTTTCGCTCTCGAGTTTCTCGGGTTTTCTCTCAACATCCTGAGCCTACTTGCCATCACGTTGGTGACCGGAATTCTGGTCGATGACGCCATCGTCGAGATCGAAAACGTCGTTCGTCACCGCAACATGGGTAAGTCAGCCTATCGAGCTGCTCTGGACGCATCAGACGAGATCGGGCTAGCCGTCATCGCGATCTCGGCCACGATCATCGCCGTTTTCGCGCCGGTCGGAATGATGAGCGGCGTCGTTGGTCTGTATTTCCGTGAGTTCGGCCTGACCGTCGCCATTGCCGTCTTCTTCTCTCTGCTCGTCGCCCGCCTGATTACGCCTATCCTGGCGGCCTATTTCATGACAGGCAGTCCTCCGGTAGAGGCACCCAAAGGACGTTTTATCTCCGCCTACGAACGCCTGTTGCGGTTCAGCCTGCGCTGGCGATGGATCACCGTCGGAGCGGCAATAGCATCCTTTGCCCTTGCCATGATGGCGCTGATGTCGGTTCCAACTGCCTTCCTGCCGGAAGAGGATACGGGCCAGCTGACGTTGACGATCGAGCTGCCTCCGGGTTCAGCTCTTAAGGAAACCCGCGAAGTCGCCGATGAAGTTTCTCGGCGGATAGGCAAATTTGAGGAGGTCGAAGGCGTATTCGTTCAGGCCGGTTCCAGCATGTCGGGTCAGCAGGACGTTCGCTTTGCCACTGTGCTGATTGATCTCACGCACAAGTCGGCGCGTTCCCGGTCATCCTTTGAGATCGAAGCCGATATGGAAAATAGTCTCGCCTCGATCGCGGATACCAAGCTGCGCTTTCTGAACAGCCGCGGCGGGCGTGATATGTCCTTTGCCGTACTCGGGACCGACGGTAGCAAGGTACAGGAGGCAGCGAACCGCATCGTCAACGAAATGGCAACGGATCCAACCTTCATTGCGCCCGCAGCAGAGAATGCAGCGATGCGACCCGAACTCCGTTTCAAGGTCCAGACCGACAAGTCGGCCATGCTCGGGCTTTCGCCTGCGGACATTGCCGATCTGATCAGAGTGTCGACCGTCGGAGATAGCGACAGCCGTTTGCCCAGCATGCTCGACGGATCCCGACAGATCCCTATCCGCACTGTACTTGATGCCAAATCGCGGGATGATCTCCGTAGACTGGAACTGTTGACAGTCGCGCGGTCTGATGGAACGCGCACACCGCTGACGGCGGTCGTGGACGTCAGTTTTGACGAGACCGTTTCCGCCATCGAACGTTCAGATCGCAGCCGCCTCGTGGAAATCGGCGCGGAAATGGCCGCTGGCATGACGTCCGGGCAGGGGATGGAACGGCTGCTGAAACTTCGGAGCGTGACGGATCTACCGGATGGCGTGCGCATCCAGGCCACTGGGGATTCTGACACGGAAGGCAGTGTCTTCGAGAGCTTTGCTGTCGCCATGGGCTCGGGGATCATGCTCGTCCTGGTCGTCCTGATCCTGTTGTTTGGCAGCTTGCTGGCGCCTTGGACTATCCTTGCATCACTTCCGCTTTCAATTGGTGGCGTGGCTGCCGGACTGCTCGTCAGCGGCAATGCCATGTCCTTGCCCGTTGTCATCGGCATCTTGATGCTGATGGGGATCGTGACAAAGAATGCGATCATGCTCCTGGATTTTGCCATTGAGCGTGAAGCTCACGGCCTGCCAAGGTTCGAGGCTATCATCGAAGCTTGCAGTGAAAGAGTGAGACCTATCATCATGACGACGCTGGCAATGGCAGGCGGGATGGTGCCGTCGGCTTTCGGCGTGGGCGATGGCGGAGAGTTTCGCTCTCCGATGGCGATTGCGGTCATTGGCGGTTTGCTCGTATCCACACTGTTGTCGCTGATTGTCATTCCCTCCCTCCATCTCATCGTCTCGAACTTGGGCGATCGCATTGCCCGTAGCTGCAGGCCGTTCCTCCAGTCGGCGGAAGCTTAAGGGCATAGAGTCGCCGGTGGCCGGCGACGCAAGCTGAGAGGGGTCGGGCCTGCGTGGTCCGACCTTCTTCACTGGCAAGGTTCGCAACAAAATGTAACAAATCGAAATATGAGGAACGCGCCCCGAATGCATGCTCTAGGCAAGGGCAAGAGGGACTAAAACATGCAGCCATCAGCGGCAAATGTTCAGGTATTGATCGTGGAAGACGATCCCGACATCGGCAAGCTCCTTGCAATGACGATGCGGGAGAATGGCATGACCCCGACGATTGCGGAGGACGGTCATGTCATGCAGTCGCTTCTACGAAGCAATACATTTGACCTCATCATTCTTGATGTGATGCTACCCGGCGAAGATGGCCTGACGCTCTGCCGAAAAATCCGTGCCGAGAAGACGATACCGATCATTCTGCTGACGGCGCTGGGCGAAGAAGTCGACAGGATTGTCGGTCTCGAAGTGGGCGCCGACGACTATGTCACCAAACCGTTCAGTCCGAGAGAAGTTGTCGCTCGTGTGCGCAGCCTACTCAGACGCGCCTCTTATGGTCTCGTGTCTACAACCGGACATCGCAGGTTGCGCTTTGATGGCTGGCAGATAGATCCAATGCGTCGCCAACTCCATGATCCCACAAATGCCCGGGTCGCACTAACTACCACGGAGTTTGATTTGCTTCTGGCTTTCTGCCGGAATCCGGGTCGAGTGATCACCCGCGAGGAGTTGTTGTCCTTGACCCATTCTGGTCTCGCCGGACCGATAGAGCGCAGCGTCGATGTCCATATCAGCCGCCTGCGCCAGAAGATCGAGAGCGACCCCCGCGAGCCATTGTTGTTGCAGACCGTTCGGTTGGGCGGCTACACGTTCACGGCCTCGGTCGAAGAGGTATGAGCCACAAAAAGGGATGCAGCGGTGTTTTGGGCCCGGCGCGACGACAACGCTCGATGGAGGTCTCATGAAGCTGCCTTTCTTGGTCACGCCTAAGACGATCTTTGCGCAGATTGTTGTAATCGTGGTGCTGGCACTGCTGATAGTCGTGACCGCTGGGCCGATCGTTGAACGCTGGCTCCGGGACGACTACGAAACGCCGGATATCGAGCAACTCGCGGATCGGCTACATGCCTTCGCTATCGTCTTGAAAAGCGCCACGCCAGACGAGCGCGAGACTATCATCGCCGCTACTCAGCGTTCAGGCTGGGACGCTACAATCGAGCCGCTCTCTTTAGGGGCCCAATTTGCATTTTCATCGTCCAAGGAGCACCTTTCCGACAGGATCATCGAATGGCTTTTCCCTCCAGACGATTGGATTGTTCCTCTTGACGGTTGGCGCACCTTTCTCGGAGACAGGCGGATCGTCGCCACGCAGATTGATGACGCCTCAATGCTGGTCTCGACCGTCGCAACAAACGACATTTTGTTCATCAGCGATTTTATCGGTCAGGGAACTTACTATGTCGTGGCAATTCTGACGCTGGTCTTCCTCTTCTGCTCGTTCGCCATCTGGTCCATCATGCTACCGCTTCGGCGTATCTCTCATGCGGCAATAAACGCCGACCTCAACAACGAGGCCCCGATTTTCGAGGAGCGGGGGAGCCGCGAGATCATCGTTGTGGCGAGAGCTCTGAATAGCATGCGCAACCGGATATCCGTGATGATTGAATCGCGTACCAGGATGTTGAGAGGGATCAGCCATGACCTGCGAACTCCCCTCACACGGCTGCGGATGCGGGCTGAAAGGCTTAGCGATGGGAGTTCCCGCGATGCGATGCTTTCTGATATAGACCGTCTCAATAGGCTATTGACGGAAAGTCTCGACTACCTGCGTGATAACCATCGCAGGGAGGCGACCGAGCGCACGGATCTGGCCAGCCTCGTGAAAACCGTGTGCACCGAATTCGCCGATATCGGCTCCAATGTCGAATATCGAGGGCCGAACCGGCTCATTGTCCATTGCCCGCCCCTTGCTATGGCAAGAGCAATCACAAACCTCTGTGACAACGCCACCAAATTTGGCCAGTCGGTTCTGGTCGAGCTGCGCCAGAGTAGCAATGGCGTGACTATCGACATATCTGACGACGGTCCGGGCGTTTCGGCGACAGACAAGCAAAGGATACTGGAGCCCTTCTTCAAGGCCGATGCGGCTCGAACTGGACCCAATAACGGTTTCGGGCTTGGTTTGTCGATCGTGGCAGAGATCGTTCAGGCCTATGGTGGTCGTCTTGATCTACTTGATTGCCTGCCCCAGGGCCTGCGTGTTCGTCTGGAACTGCCCTTTAAATGAGACGTGACCGGCGGTGGTTATAGTACCTTCGCCGGAGCCGAATTTTAAGGCAGACAGTGCATCGTCACAGGAAAGACGGGGCCTCCTATCGGAGGAGGTTAACGTATCCCGCGTGGAACCCGCCGTTCGATCGGTCACGTTGCTCTATATTATCCCTATCGAATGCTAGCGAGTGGTGGATCGCCATCGCGGCTTTCATACCGTCTGCGCAGGCAAGGGTGATGTTTGCGGTTTGTCTGCAGATATCGCCCGCAGCATAGACATGGCGAATGCTGGTCATCTGCTGGGCGTTGACTGCGATGGTCTGACCGAGTGGGCCGGTGTCGATCGCGCATCCCAGTTCTTCGGCAATCGGGCTGTTGAGTTGGTGGCACGGAGTGAGAAACAGGGTGTCGAGGGGCTGAATCTGGTTGTCCGCAAGGTAGATGCGCGCAAGGTTGCATCCAACTCCAGCCAAGCGTTTTACCGGCGCCGCTTCAATACGCACCTTGAGGCTTTCAAGGGTCTCTCTCATCGACACGTCGCATTCGCCGCCATCGAGGTAGAAGGTTGTCGGGCACCATTCCGACAAGAGCATCGCTTGTTGAGGAGACTGTGGAGAGGCGTTCAAGACGCCGACTGGTTTCCGACCGTATTCGAAACCATGAAAGTGTGGGCATGGAAGAACCGATACACCCCAACGTTCTGAGAGACCCGGTATGTCTGGCAAGATGTCGGAGACGCCAAATGCAAGGAGCAACCGTCTTCCGGCAATGTGCTCGCCAGACCAGTTCGTGACAACAAAATCCCCCAGTTGGGCCTGGACGCTGACGGCCGCTTCAGCAAGCAGCGTGACAGTAGGATAGGTCGCGACTTCGTCCCACATGGATTGCAGGACACTGTGTGGATCGTCATCGTACCGCCTCGACGAACCTGTCGGCTGTGCTGAAAAGCGATGGCGGGGATCGCCGAGATCCAGGACGCAGACGTGTCTGCGCGCACGGGCCAGATATTTGGCCGCTGTCAGCCCGGCGAAGCTGCCGCCGACAATGATTGCATCATACTGCATGGAAAGCTCCATTGCTCGAATCAACGGGATTGTCGTCCACAGCTGCGGTGGGCGAGCGAATATGCCGCCCAATACCTGCTTGAGCTATCGGGCTGCACGGTCGCAGATGGGTATTTGCCATCGGGCTTAAGCGCCCTATGACATAGGAGTGCTTATGCAGCTGGGTCACACGGAGACGGGTTCGCCTCTGGTCCCGGCAAATAGATGATCGCATTGCTTCTGCTGGATGCGCGACTGCCCGCGCTCCATCGACGCCTAGTCACGACCTGCGAGCCACTGGTTTCGAGAGCTTTCAACATGACGTCTGCCTGGGCGAAATAGCTGACGATCCAAGCAACTGGACCTCTCCCGAAGCGCCATTTTGTTCCCCAGCGCTTAGCAGGTTCGACAAGCGTCTCCCAAGGGCGAGGCGTTCCGTGAAAGACAACAATCTTGGCCTGGCCGGGAAGTCGAACTTTCGTGAACAGGAGATTGAATGGGAAAAGCCTGACACAGCTTCGCTTGAAACTGACACAGAAACCACTCGGCCAGTAGCTTTGATCGGCCACGGTTTCAGACAAGTAGGTCTGGTCATTCTTGAAGTTGCTCGACATGGTCCCGGCATTCGCCACAACCTGCTCATAGATCCGGGCAACATTGTATGGGCAAAAGCCGAAGACGGAAGATTGACCACCGCGATCGGGTCGGAGCCATTGCGGGAGAAGGCTCCAGAGGGCGGGGTTCCATTCTCTTTGCAAGACAAGGTGCTGACGCGCACGTACCACGGCAATGAATGGCGCAAGGGGGCGCAGAACCATGATGTCGAGATCGAGAAATAAGACGACATCCTCATGCGGGAAAAGATGCGGCGCAAACGCCGCGAGCTTGGGCCAGCATCCCCGTTTCCATGCTTGTTCTGGCAGCCCGAGATCCGGGATGGCCAATGCCAGGATGCCTTTCGCGAGGTCGCGGTCATCATCTGTCAGGCAGACAAACGTGAAGGGCTCCTCCATATTCCTTAGAACGCTGGCAAACAGCGTGTTGACGTGGTGGGCGGTGAACGCCTTTCCCCATTTCATGCAGATGATCGCTACCATGACGCGGCTCCGGTTGAACTGCTTTCATTCATAGGTTCGTCAGGGCTGGAGCGGCGTTGTGACTTGTGAAGAAGTGTTGCGGCGTGTTGTCCCGGCTTCAGTCAGCAGGTCCCAGGCAGCCGAAGTCCGCGTGCGATTTCATCTGCCAGGACTTCTCCAACGGGCCGGCGCGAAGGCGCTTGAGGGTGGGGACTAAGTTCGTCCACTGTGTCAGGTCGATAGTGTACGGGCCGGTTGGCCATCGCATTTTCCTGATTATGTCTTCCAGGAGCGGTACACATATGCTCAACCCGCGCGGCGGCGATTTCGCTCAGCACGGCAAGCCCGTCATCTTTCTCAGCATGACGTAACATGGGGCAACATATCGTCACGCCGAACTGCCGATGGAAATGGGAGGTGAGCATTCCCTTCCCATTCTCTAGGTCTCGCCATGAACGATGTTCAACCTCCCTTCCTTCAGCACTATCGCATCAATGCTCTCCGCGTCGCAGCCGCCATCGGATTCGGTGTCATGGCAGTTACAGCCGCACCTCCGCCGTTGCCGCTTTTGAGCCCGTTCTTCGAGATTTGGGGCATTACCGCGATCTTCGTCGCGATAGCGGGCAGGGCCTGGGTGCTGCTTTACATTGGAGGGCGAAAGAACTCTGAGCTCGTCACCTACGGTCCGTATTCGATCACCCGCAATCCCCTTTACGTCTTCAGCCTTACAGGTATCACCGGTGTTGGCCTCCTAACCGGCAGCCTGATCTCGATGACAGCCTTCGTCCTTTGTGCGTATCTCGCCTTTGAGATGGCAATACGCGGCGAAGAAACTCATCTCTCCAGCCGTTACGGTCACCGCTTCCATGCATACAGGCAGGCCGTCCCGCGATTCTGGCCAGATTTTTCTCTTTGGCGTGAGAGCGATACTCTGCCGCTAAGCTCTGGACGGGCATTGGCAAGCTTGAGAGATGGGGGCGTCTTCATCCTGGCTTGGATTGGGATTGAATTGCTGAAGGTCGGACAGGAAACTGGTCTATTGCCGGTGGTCGTAACCTTGCCGTTTTGAGGGCCCGCATTCTTGCAGCAAAAGGACCTGCGCAACTGGTTCTACGGCTGGCCGTAGGGCATTGGAGAAGTTTGGCCTTTGACACGACCGGATTCTGCGGCACGCGACCCTTGTCTTGCGGTTGAGCGTTAAAGAAGTGTCCGTCGGTCATTCCTCAGTCCTGGGACGTCATCCATACGCCAATCAATGTCAATGCCAGCCCGGTGAGCATCGTCAAAGTCAAAGGCTCGGAAAAGAGTATCCAGGCCCATAGCATGGTGACAGGCGGGCTGAGGTAGATCGCGGCGCTGACCTTGGCGGCGGGAAAGAGCCGCAGACTGGTATAGTAGACCGCGTAGGCGAGGTAGGTCGCGATCAACACCAACCAGGCCATTCCGATGGCGAATTTTGAGCTGATCGGAGGGACAAGACTGCCTTGCGTCCAAGCGCAAAGGCCAAAGAGCACGGAACCCGTCAGCATGTGTATGCAAAGGCTCTGGTGGACGGGCATATGCGGTGTCTTGCGTCTTCTGTAGACAACGGAGGCGCCTGCGAAGATGATCATGGACGCGATCGTCAGCCCATAAGCCCAAGCCGGGGCGGTTCCGAAGCTCAGACTGTCCAAGGACACGATCAATACGCCGGCAACTGCAATCGCCGTGCCCTGCCATTGCCGCGCGCTCAACCGTTCGCCGAGTACCGGGTGTGAAAGGGCAGCAATGGCGAGCGGAAGAAGGTCGGCAATCAGGGCCACCAACCCGGTTGGCACCTTCTGCTCGATGGCAAGCGCGAAGCCTCCAAGGTAAAGGAAGACCGACATGATGCCGAAAAGCGCCTGACCTTTCAGCGCATCGAGCTGGATCCTCGGCCCGATAGCCAGGGCGAAAGGCAGAAGGATGATTCCTGAAATCAAAGTGCGCCAGAAGAGTAAAAGCATCACGCTCGCCTCCTGACTGGCATAGCGGATGCCGACGAAGCCAGAGCTCCATCCGATGATCAAAAGCGTGGCAAGCACTGGCCATAGCATTGGGTGGTGTCGCGCGGTCGTGGCGCTTCTGGCAGGATCTGTCATGGGGCCTCGATCAGGTGAACCGCCATCATCGCTAGCGGCAAGACGGCACGGAAGCTCATGACAAATATCGATGGCTGCATGACAATATCTCGACCACTGTCATGATCGCTATCGCCTGTGGTATTGAGACGGACCACAGCCAATATGGATGGGACAATGATCGCGTTGAACAGTCGCCGCCTCGAAATTGATGCGCTAAGGGCCTTGTGCGCGATCAAGCACCATGGGGGTGTCACCAAGGCAGCGTCTGCCTTGGGCCTTTCGCAATCCGCGGTCAGTCATAAGATCCGGCGCCTGGAGCTGAGCCTTGACTGTGTGTTGCTGGGCCGCAAGGCGGGCGCTTCCATGTTCACCCCCGCTGGCCAGGAACTCCTGGACTATGCAGGCCGAATCCTTGCACTTCACGATGAGGCGTTGCTGAGCCTGTCAAAGACGCCGCTCGCCGGAAGACTTCTGCTGGGTCTGACCGAAGACACGGCCTGTAGCGACCTTGCGCGTATCCTTGGCCGTTTCGGGCGCCTCCACCCGAACGTCTCCGTCCGGACAAAGGTGGATATGAGCATGAACCTTCGCGGCATGCTGGAACGCGGTGAGTTGGACGCCGCTATGGTGCAGATCTTCGACCATGAAGTTCGACCATCAGACGTCATCCTTTACAGGGAGACCCTTCACTGGGTGAAACATCCGGAGCTGACGATCCGGCCGGATGCACCGGTTCCCTTTCTTTCGTTCGATGGCGAGTGCTTCTACCGACAATGGGCATTTGACATCGGCCGGGATGAGGCGCTTCTCGAAACGGTATTTGAATGTTCGAGCGCTGCAGGCATCGTGTCGGCCGTCAACGCTGGAATGGGGGTGGCATTGCTGAGCGCCCGTCACGTCCATGGCTACATGCAGCTTGTCGCCGATCGACTACCCGCGCCGCCGTCGCTGGCCTATGTTATCCGCCGGGCACGCAGGTCGCGAAATCCGGCTCTCGATAGTCTTATCGTCGAGATCAGGAGGGAAATCGATCGGCAGGGTGGCTTGGCCCTAACTGGCTGACCTGAGCAGGCTCCGAAGGTGGAGCCGTGCCGCCTGCGACCTGAGACCGTGCCGTGAGATGCGCCGTTCGATCCGGATACGAGGCAAATGCTGACCGCAGTATCGGTTTGCCACAGACGGCCGTCCCGCCAATGAAGGCGACGGCTGTCGCAAGGAATTGAAGCCGGGCAGGCAACCCGGCTCCTGTTTAGAGTTGGGCAGACTTAGAACTTGTAGCCCACAAAGAGCGACACCGATGGCTGCACCTTTTCTTCAACGATTGGACTATCGGCTGCGTCACCTGTGAGAAATCCGACGCCGGCTTCCCCCTTCACCAGCCAATTCTCGGTCAACAGATACGTCGCGGAGGCCGATATATCGACACGCTTAAGCCCCGCTTTCGCTTCATATTCAGCAAGTCCCGATTTAGCTGACTGATCCGCGTTGACCCCGAAATACGCTGCCATATGCTTGTCGTTTGCGATAACCGCCTCGACGCCAGCACCGAGGATCAGACGTTCGGTCACTGGAGCCTTGTATTCAGCGCCGATGGTAGCGATCAGGCTCTCGCTTCCGTCAATCGTCTGGTCGATGGTTCCATAGAGTTCGAGGCCGTTCCAAGAATATGACGCCTTGCCTCCGACGGTTGCGGCAAAGTCGATTTCTCCCAGTCCACGGAGACGGTCGCCATCATCTTCGTCTCGGCCGCTTTCGTAGCCGACCCGTGCGGCAAGCTCGAATCCTTCGTGTTCGAATGCGGTGATAGTGACACCGGTGGGGTCGATCTCAAGCCACTCGCCATAGGTGAACAAGAATACTGGCAATGGACTCGGCTTGAAATCCTTGCTTCCCTCGTATTCCGGTTCAAAGCTGCCTCCGGCGCCGATGATCAGGCTCCAGTTTCTGTCTGTCCCACCGTCGAAGCGCTCCGAGTCGAAGAGCGGTTCTGGGTCGGGTTCTGCTGAGACATCATCTGCCGCCCGGGTGATCGAGCCAGTGCCGAAAACGGCGAGAATGACCCCCAGCATGCCTGGAACGAGGACGTTTGAATGAGAACGTCGATTGATTTTTTTCAGATAAGACATGAGTGCTCCGGTGGATTGGCACGGGGGGTCGCCGGCAGTCGCCTTTGGGCCGTGCGTACACCGGTTCCATCCCACGAACGGCCCGTGTCGGGCATGTCGTTATGTTACGGGTTGTTTCGGTGGAGCCTCCTCGCGGTCGATACCTCTGGTTCGACGCATGTACATTGGGGTCCTCTACAATGTGAGGAATAAGGGCCACTCTAGCGTGGCCCTTACCCTGTCTTGCTAGTTGGGCACGAAAACAACGACAGTGTTTTCGTTGTAGCTGACCTGGGCAATTTGCCCATCAAGTGTGACCGAGTCGAACCTACCGGCAATTGCGTCGGCCCGGATCACGGTCATGGCTGAACCCTTCGACGATGCGGCTGCCGAATCCAAAACGACGTCAAGTCGCCCACCAGCGAGCGAAACCGCCCCGGTGACGTCGAGGCCACTGCTCTCAACGTTGCTCAATGTGAGGGCAAGCGTCCCGTCGCTTTCCTGACTGAATCTGGCACCGAGTCTGAGGCCTTCTGGTCCGACCGCGAGTACGCCATCAGCCAGATAGACGTCGCCGGTACCCAGAGCGGCTGGCGAGGCGGCAACCAAGGCTCCGCCCTCGATGATCGTGCCGCCTGAGAACGTGTTCTTTCCGGCAAGGGCGAGCGTTCCCGTACCGGCCTTCGTCAGCCGGCCTTCACCGGAGATGTCGTTACGCCACGTGTCCAGTTCGTGGAAACCACCCTGGCTCTGGTCCATGGTCACGGTGACATCGCCGTCGAATGCACCGAACCCATCGGCAGCTCGGAAGTAGTCCAGTCGTCCGTAACCTTCCGCATCATCCATAACCGGAAAGCCTGAAGGCAAGGCGGTGGTCTTGAGGACGACACGCCGTTGTTCGGGCGACAGGTATGGCAATCTCGTTTCAAGAACCACCTCGGCCCCTTTCGGAACGACAGCGGGCTTGTCGGTCATACCGACCGGATTGAAGCCGTAGGTGAGCCGCGGAGCTATGTAGGCGGCGTTGGTCAACCAGTCGGCGAAGCGGTCTACCTCGGCAGAGCTCGCATGTCCCAGGCGAACCAAATCGAGCTCGTTCTTGGCCCCCGACTTGTTCATAAGCCAGGAGCGTGCCTGATCGCGCGCGGCCTGCTTCAACTCGGCATTTTCAGGTCGGTTAAGGTTGTAGACCACGGCTGCCGTGCCGAGCATTCGGCCACTCATGACATCGAGGGGTGAATGCATGCCCGCAATGATGCGACTGTCACCGAGTTCGACCGCGCGCGTTACCATTTCCTGAAAACGTTCCGGGACCAGATAAGCCATGGTCAGCCCATCTCGCCACGCCTCGGCCGTGTGGCCACTGGGATAACCACCATCCTTGGCAGGCGTGTCACTTTTTGCAGGCTCCAGCGTCGGCAGGACCGCTACATCGGTGCTCCAGCGCCAGGGGCGGGCGTATTTGAAGTAGCGCTTGGCGGGTTCCGTCGACGCGTCGACGCCGACTGCGTCGAAAAGATCGACCGCTAGGCCGAGATCGGGATTCGCGGGCGTGGCTTTGTCAGCGTCCGCCCTGCTACCGACACCGCGATTATTGCCCTCATCCTCATATTTTACGGTCGTGGCATCAGGGGCGACTTCCGTGATCGTCGTCACCTGTTTGGCGCCTTCGCGCCAAATGTCTGCAAATGGTCCAAGACCATCGATGAGCGAGGCGTTCTTGCCACGCCGATCGTCCAGGTAGGCCTGGACCGCCTGGTCGGTCGTCCGCGCGCGAGTGGCCTGCACCACATAGGCGATGTTGTGGGCATGGACTGTCTGGTCGATGACTTGGCCATCGGTGGCACTGCCTGGAATGCCGTCCCACGGCGCCTTTGCGACAGCGGGGCAATTGCCTTCGGCGGGAGCTTCAACATCGGCATCAACGAAGGGTGTACTTGGGGTCCAGATATCAAGAAAACCGGAGAGGAGCCGAACGGCCGCATTCGTCTCCAGCGTCGCCATGCATGCCTTTCCACGCTGGTTCGTTTCTCCCGTATCGGCGTAGGCCGGGACCGCAGCCAACACCGGTGCGGTATCGGTCCGACCCAATCCGGGAGGAGGGGCCGGCAGATCGGCTGCACGTGCATGTATGGTGAGGGCGCCGATGAGGGCGGTCGACAGTATGAGTGTCTTAAATAGGGTCACGTCAATCTTTCCTAAGCTGACTGGAATGCGGGCCCGACTTACGGATGCTCTGTGACGCCTGTGTTACAAACGGGTCACATCGTCGGAGGGTTCAAGGTGCCGCCTGGCAGTCGAGTGCTACAGCTTCCCCGGCTCGGTCTTCAGCATCCCGACGACAGAATTGTCTCCGTCCCGATCAATTGGCCGAGCGCAAATGTCACCCATTTGGACGAGAGAACGCCGTGTTTCGAACGTTAAGCCAAGTCAGTGCAAGGACCGCAGAGAGACGTCAGCCCCTCTGCGGTCAAACAGGTGAGGGCGCGTGCCCGACCTGTTTGCGTCGTCAGGCTCTTACCTGACCATCCCAGCTTCACCATCAGAATAGTTCACCGGCATCCAGTCGAAGTGTTCGCCTTCTTTGAGGACATTGCCGATCCCCGGAAAGGCGATGTGCGCGCCGGCGACGAGATAGCCTTCCGCGATGGCTTCGGCGAAGGCTTCGCGCCGGGATCGCACCGCGCCTGAACGATCCACGTCGAACTCGATGGTCACCTCAGGCTGCTCGAACTGAACGATATCGCCATGGGTGATGTCGCCCCAGAACACCAGTTTCTTGCCGCCGCTTTCAACCACGATGGAGCTGTGGCCCGGAGTATGGCCAGGGCGCAGAATCGATTGGAAACCCGAAATCACCTCCTCATCATCCTGGAATACTTCAACCCGACCCCGCTCAAGATACGGCCGCAGGCACTCCTCCGCCTCCTTAAACAGCTGCTGGTTCAAGCCTTCCGGTCGCGCCTCTGCCGGGGTCTTCAGCCAGAATTCGAGTTCACGCGCGGGAACATGCAGGGTCGCGTTCTCAAAGACGAGCTTCCCGTCCTGGACCAAGCCACCGGAATGATCCGTGTGGACATGGGTCAGAATGACATGATCAATCTCAGAGGCCTTGTAGCCGGACGCTTCCAGGTTGGCGAACAGATGCCCGGCCTCAGCCCCGAGGTAGTTTCCACTCCCGGCATCGATGAGGACGAGACGCTGCCCATCATTGACGAGGAAGGCGTTGACCGATGTGTCAGTCGGAATTTCACGGTAGGCTGCGCGCAGCAGTCGAGCGGCTTGCTCTGCGGTCACGTCGCGATACATTTCCGGAAGAGGGAGCGGCAGTGTGCCATCCGAGAGTGCCGTGATTTCCAGATCGCCCAGAGCCATCCTATAGAAACCGGGCGACTGAAAGTGTTGCTTGGGGGCAGCCGCGAAAGTGAGGGAAGGGGCGCCTGAAATGGCCGCGACCGTGGCTAGCATGGACGCCCCCTTGAGGACGTTTCGTCGTGTTACGCTGTTCATGATAAATCCTTCATCCATTTTCACCGAGCAGCGCCAATTCGATGCGCTCGGCGATTACGGGATGAAAGTAAGTGCTGGTCGTTCGGGCGATTAGGCACCGAACCTTGATCGCGCTGTCAGCGATTTGATTACAATGAGGGATCGAGCAGATAGACTGCTCAGGTCAGCCGCAGCACGTTTCCGAGGTTCTCACTCAGATAGTCGATGAAGGATCTCACCTTAAGAGGCTGGACGCGTCCACCGGCCCTGACGGCATACAATATGGCACTGGGTCCGGACCATTCAGGGAGAATGCGGACGACGTCGCCGGTTTCCACGGCTTGATGGACGAGGTGGGGATTGGTGAGCTGTATGCCCTGTCCCCGGATCAGAAATTCGAACAGGGCCTCCGGGTCTGTTGCGACAACCGCCGGGTTGATCGGGAAATCCATGACCTCAATCTGCCTTGTCAAAGGCCATGAGTGCTGAGGCTTCCCATAAAACAATTGCGTCACCAGACAGGCATGGTCTTTCAGCTGCGACGGATGTTCTGGGACTCCGTGCTGCTGAAGGTATTGCCTTGACGCGTAAAGGCCTGTCTGAATTTCGGCAAGGCGACGGGCGGCGAGGTTGGAATCGGGCATGGGGCCGTTCCACAAGCGGCAGGCGACATCGATATCCTCATGCACGATGTTCTTGACGTCGTGGTCGAGAAGCAGTTGCAGTTTGACCTCTGGATAGGTTTCTCGAAACCCGACCATAAGCGGGGCGAGGGCCCTGGTGACCAGCCAATGCGGCGCCGTCACTCTCAACCATCCAGAGGGTCTGCCATGCACCTGCTCGACCGCGCTCTCCGCGTCACCGATAAGGCGCGCGAGATCGCGACATCGATCAAAATAGATCGATCCCGCCTCCGTCAGACGTATGTTGCGGGTGGTTCTGTGAAGCAGCTTTACACCCAGCCTCTGCTCCAGATCCTGCACTTTCTTGCTGATCCGCGCCTTGGATGTTCTGAAACTCTCTGCTGCCGCGGTAAAACTTCCCCGTTCAACGACCTCCACAAAGGCAAGCGTGTCGCTCATGTCTCGAAGCATCAGCTGGGTCCCTTAGGCGGCTTGGATCGGCGGAAACACCTCACCGCCTGCCATGGCGAGATAGGCAAGGCACATGCGTCTCATCTCATCACGAATGGCGTTCTGGTCCGCCGGTGGCAGGTTGCGTTCGAAGACATTCCTGACCGTTCCGAAGATGACGGAAAGAAGCGTGAGGTTTACAAGACTGATATCGTTATAGCGAGCATTTGGGGCGCTTAACAGCATCGCCTTGGTCGCGGCATCCACGCGCTTGGCGAAAGCCTCAATCAGTGCCTCATTGTCCAGCTCGACCGCAGAGCTGTAGAGCGCGCGGGTGGCATCGCTGCGCTCCGTCTTTGCTTCCCAGTAGGCGGTAATGAGCGCCTCGACCATCTCGCCGGTCGGCCGGCCATGTTGTGTGCGGCAGGTCATTTCCACGCGCTCCGCCAATTTGTCCAGGTAGCGTTCGTTGAGTGCATAGAGCAAGGACTGCTTGTGCGGAAAGTACTGGTACATAGTGCCGACCGAAACCCCTGCACGCTCAGCCACACGCGTGGTGGTCAGCCGATGCGTTCCTTCGGCAATCAAAACCTGAATAGTCGCTTCGAAAATTGCATCGATCGTAGAGGTCGAGCGGGCCTGACGCGGCTGTTTGCGGGCTTTCAGGTGGCGAGGGGGTGACACATCCATATGCGAATCCAAAAGCCGAACTATCCTTCATATATTTACCGTTGCATGCTTCCCAAATGCAAAGGTGAATTGATGACTGACACAAAGAAAATCGCACTCGTTACAGGGGCAAACAAGGGCATCGGGCTGGAGATTGCAAAACAGCTGGCGGAGGCGGGCGTCACGGTGCTGATGGGTGCCCGCGACGTCGCACGGGGTGAGACGGCTGCGCGTGAACTGTTGCAGGCCGGATTGGCTGTAGAGGCCATTGAAATAGACCTCAACCGAGAAGAGACGATCCCAGTTGCTGCCGAAGCAATCTTGGCCCGGTATGGCAGGCTCGACATCCTTGTCAACAATGCCGGTATTGTCGACGCTGAGGACGGCCCTCCGTCGGCGGCAACAGTCGCTGCGGCCCGAAGGTTGATGGAGACGAATTTCCTCGGCACCCTGGCGGCTACCCAGACGATGTTGCCGCTTTTGCGCAAGTCGATTGCCGGTCGCATTGTCAATCTGGCGACAACCCTGGGCTCGCTCAGCGTCAATGGCGATCCGTCCTCGCCGTATTATGAGGCACGGCTGATTGGCTATAACGCCTCAAAGGCGGCGTTGAACATGCTGACGGTGCAACTGGCCGCCGAACTCAAAGGCACCTCGATCGTCGTGAACTCGGTGGCGCCGGGCTATGTGAAGACGGACTTGACGGGAGGCAATGGATACATGACTCCCGCAGAGGGCGCGCGTCTTCCCGTCCAATATGCATTGCTCGGCGATGAGGCAGTCACCGGCCAGTTTGTCGCCCCCGATGGCCCTGTCGCCTGGTAGGGAGGCGTCATTTGGGGCCGGCGAATGCCGGCCCTGTTCACCGTCACTGTGACGAGACCGGGAAACAACGCCGTCCATCACGCATTTAAGACGGGCCTCGCGCGGATTTACAATCGCCTTCGGCAAGAGCAACCAGACCGGCAAGAGAGCCATGATCGACTCAAGTGGATTAGATGTTCATCCGGACCCCCGTCCGCCTTCGCGAGAGGTTGATGAGAGTGTTTTGTCGCCCGATCATACGCCGTTGGCACCTAATGTCCCTTTTCGCACCTCATCGCGTGGGCTGGAACAGTTCATAGCTGGCCGAACCTTGTTGAGCGGAGACAGCCTGGCCTGGAGTGACCTCTTTGTTCAGGTCTACTCGCGCCGCCAGAACCAGGAGCCGTTCTTGGTGCCGGCCGTCGCTGAACCGCTTGTGGTCTGGGTCATGTCGGGCGAGGCCATGGTTGAGGAGCGAGATCTCGATGGGGAATGGCAAGGAGCCCATGTGACAGTCGGCGATTTCTTTTTGACCCGGACTGACCGGCCCTACGAGATGCGGTGGCGCGTCCTCGGGCCTGATCCGTTTCAGGTGATGCATCTTTATATGTCGGTGCCACTCTTCGATCGGGTGGCCGTCGACGTTCTTGGCTGTGCTAGGGTTCCGCGCCTGCGAGACGTGTCTGGAGGACAAGATCCGCGACTTGCGCACTTTCTGGCTTTGATCCACGCGGAACTGAATGCGGAAGACAGGGGAAGCCAGTTGTATGTCGAAGGGCTTGCCCAAAGTCTCGCGGTTCACCTGATCCGGAACTATGCTTCAAATGACGAGGAAGGCGACCGACAGACGGCTTTGCCCGGATACAAGCTGCGGCGCGCCATGGCGCATATCGAGGAGCATCTGGCAGAGCCCTTCAACCTGGCTGAGCTGGCAGAGAAGGCTGGCATGAGCGCGTTTCATTTCAGTCGCCTGTTCAAGAAGGCAACGGGAATGTCACCGTCTCGCCATTTCATCCGTCAACGGATGGTCCGCGCGCAGCAGCTGTTGCAGGAAACGGATCTCAGCATCATCCGGGTTGGAATTGCTGTCGGGTATTCAAGCCCGAGCCATTTCGCCCAGGTCTTCAGGCGTGAGACCGGGATCTTGCCGAGCCGTTATCGCAGAAACTGAGCCGACACCCTATCGGATGTGAGACAATGTCCAGCCTGTCGACTTCAGCATTCGGGGGATATGAGTGCACGGGACTTCCTGTCCCATCGCCAGGCCGTATGGCCTTTCAAGCGGGTCCCACCCCACCACCGATCAATGCCATGGGTCTTTACGAAGTCGAGCTCACCGGAATGGATCTTGTGGCCGTAATCAGTCAGCCGGATGTGGCTTCGAGTGTACGATTCGCAGGCATCGCCATCAACATGGAAGTTGTCCGCTCCCAAGCGGCCGTTCAAACCATCAATGACCGGCGAAGCGCCAGTCGAAAGAGCGGTGACCAGGTCGACAATCTGCGGGAGATCAATGAGATGGATGGGGTCATTGGCAAAGGCGCTTGCAACCTTTGCAACGGTACATCCCTGCGCGGCGACGGTCTTAAGAACCAGATGCTCGCAGGCACCAAGTCCCGCATCAGCACTCGGTAGATCCTCAAGCAGTGCTTCCCTTGTCCGGTTCATGAGAGGAAAGGGAGCAAGATCCTGGGGGTCGAGACGAAGAAAGGCCTGGGGTGTCGCGGCTGCATAGGCCGCCCAAATCGCGGCAGCTGCGCTCAGATGCGGCTCTTTGACCTGCATTGACGGCGCGACGGCGTCGATTGATGTTTCGGCATTCTGCTGACCCCATGGGGTGGTACCCTGAAAGATCGCCAGGTTTGAGGGGTTGACGTTAGCGCGAATGGCCTGGCTCAACAGATAGATCATCAGGAGTTGGCTATTGGGGTCGGGGTCAATGTAAAGCTCCACGCGATCAGCGCTTCTAAAACGTTCCAGCAGCCGATCCATCATTGGCTTGCTGGACGGCAGCACCTCCTGGTCATTGCGCTCGCTATCGTTCGAGCGAGTGACCGGAGACCTGATGAAGTGCCCAGACACCGGGACTATCTCAGCGCTGACTAAGGCAATGGCCTGGTTTGCCTTCAGGTAACCAGCGGCGGCCTCGTTGCAGGTCAGTCGCAATCGATTTTGCATGTCTAAAGCTCAATCTTTGTCATGAGGTTGGGATCGGCTGACGATGTAAGCTGCATGATCTGAAGTGCAATTGCAAAAAAAATGGGGGAGCGCGCAATCGCCGATCCCATTCGCTGAGCGCTCTCGGGAAGATGTGGACTTCATCAATTCATCAGGAGAGGCGGATGAAAAATGATCTGATCAACCAACATGTCCTCGTGAACAGCTATCGCATTGCAGCCGGCACCCATGGCAGCGGTGAACCGGTTGTCATGCTGCACGGAACGCCGTCTTCATCGCTCATCTGGCGTAACGTTGCACCACATCTTCTCCAAGACGGGTTCAGGATCCACCTGTTCGACCTTCTTGGCTTCGGGCTCTCCGAGCGCCCCCAGGCGTCCGATGTGGACACGTCGATGTCTGGGCAAGTGGCGGTTCTTGAAGCGATGCTGGAGCACTGGCGTCTGGATCGTTTTCATCTAGTGGCTCACGACATCGGAGGCGGGATAGCGCAGCGGTTCGGCGTCTTCAATCCGGGTCGATTGAAGTCACTGACGATGATCGATGTGGTCAGTTTCGACAGCTATCCTTCTCGAAGGACAAGACAGCAGATGGAGCAGGGTCTCGACGCATTGATCAAGGCACCGGATGCCGCCCATCGTGCTCATTTTCGCGACTGGTTGCTGAGCGCGGTCCACCACAAGCAGCGCTTCAAAGACGGTCCGCTCCAAACTTATCTCGACTACATCTCAGGTCCCATTGGCCAGGCGAGCCTCTTTCAGCACCAGGTCAGGCACTACGATCCTGTCCATACGCTTGAGGTTGCCGAGAGGCTTCACGAACTGGGCCAGATTCCGGTACAATTGATCTGGGGTGCTGATGATGCCTGGCAGGTACCGGATTGGGCGCATAAGCTTCAGGTGGCGATCCCAGGCGCAAAGCTGACCATACTCGACGACTGCGGGCATTTTGCGCCCGAGGATCAGCCGGACAAAATCTCCGAGCTGATCCGGCAATCGATCAATGCCGGTTCCGTTTAAGTGGACCTGGGTTCTGCCTTAACGGTGGCGGTCGTATCGAGCGCCACCATACCCGATGATCAGCCTGCCCAAGCGACCGCATCTGCACCGGCGGGCTGAACGGCCGGGCAATCCTTGTCTGTCGCTGCACGCCAGACCGCTTCCACCACGTCAGAAGTCTGCGTTTTTGGTCCCTGGTTTTCCTGATGGCTGGCGAACACGGCGCTGACAAAGTCTGCATAGGCGGGATGAAATCCTCCCTTGGCCTCAATCTGGGCTCGTGCAGACGATCCGAAGCTGGTTGTCGGTGCAGATCCGGGCAAAATGGTTCTCACCCTGATGCCGAAGGGCTCGAGTTCAATCGAAAGCGACGCGCCAAAGGCGTTCACGGCGGCCTTGGTCGCGGTGTAGACCGACAGGAGAGGAAGCGAGCGCAGGGTCACCGATGAACTGATATTGATGACGACGCCGCCGCCGTTTTCGCGCATGTGCGGCAAAACCGCCTGGGTCATCCGCATCAGGCCAATGGTGTTGGTTTCAAAGAGCTCCTTTGCGAGGTCCATGGGGGTGCCTTCGAACGCATTCATCCAGCCAATCCCGGCATTGTTGACAAGCACGTCGATCGGGCCGGCAGCCTCGACGGCGCCGGCGACACTTTCCTCGCTCGTTACATCGAGCGGGAGGATGCTGAGGTGCGGTGAGACAGGGAGCAGAGCCGGATCTGGCTTGCGCATGGTGGCGACGACCTTCCAGTGGTGGGCAAGAAAATGCCGGGCAATTTCCAGCCCAAAGCCTGAGGACGAGCCAGTGATAAGAACAGTTTTCATGATCATTCCCTCTTGAAGCACGTCGAGACTCTATCGGTCGCTCCAGAATTTTACATAATGATCAGTCCGAAATTCGTTATGAAAAGTCTGAAATGGTTGACCCCTTGTCTGAAATGGTCGAGCTCCTTCAACCGGAGGCACTGCGGTCGAAGGTCGTCAGTGGTGCTGGTCTCTGGCGAGTGGACCGAGTGGAGAACGGCCAGCCATTCTATTGCGCCATGCTCGAGGGCTCGGCTTTGCTGGAGGTTCAGAAGCATGCGCCGATCACCTTGAAGGTAGGAGACTTTGTCCTCATCCCCGCGGCTTGCGGGTTCACCATGTCGGACGTGGCCGGGGTTCAGAACGACAACGTTGATCCTCTCACCGTCACGATGCTTCCCGGGGAAACACGGCATGGCAATCCGCAAGGCATCGTCAACGCCCGGATCCTTGTTGGACATTTCGGTTTTGCTTCGCCGGATGCGGACTTGCTGGTCCGCCTCCTGCCTCAACTTGTCCATGTGAGGAATGAGCGACGGCTGACAAGCCTCGTTCAACTTGCGACAGAGGAAGCTTTGACAGAGCGGCCGGCGCGGGCCGCTGTCCTTGCCCGGCTGCTTGAGGTCATGCTCCTTGAAGCGTTGCGCTCGGTGAGCGGGGAGTCGGCCCCGCCTGGCGTCCTGCGCGGTCTCAGCGACCCGCGGCTTGCGACCGCGATCCGCCTGCTGCATGCCGAGCCAACTAAGGACTGGACAGTTGACGAAATGGCCCGCGAAGCCGCGCTCTCTCGATCGGTCTTCTTCGATCGATTTCGCCGGACGATCGGCATCTCACCCAGAGAATATCTGATTACATGGCGCATGAGCCTTGCAAAGAACCTTCTGCTGCGTCGAGGCGATCTGGGGCTTCAGGAAGTCGCTGAGCGGGTTGGCTATCGCTCTGCCAGCGCCCTTAGCACCGCCTTCAGTCGCGTTGTCGGCATCCCACCATCAGCTTATGCAGAGCAACTGGCGAACCTATCTGATTTGCCGCATGCTCGCGAAGCCGGGCAGGTAGCATTAAGAGCAGAAATCTAGTCGTTTCTCACCCGACTGACCGCTTGCGCCGCCGATCCCGCTGGCGGCGTAGGTTCATCCAGCTTTGGATTTTCGAGCAAGATCCCGACAAGTGCAGCAATAGTGCGAGAGATCGCTGCCGCCATCCGCACCACTTCCTTCCTGTCAACACGCAAATGCCGCCCAATCGGCGGCCAAGACAAGGAGTGAAGACGATGACAAATCTCAATGGAAAAATCGCACTCGTTACAGGCGCATCGAGCGGGATCGGTGCCGCCACTGCCGCCAGGCTCGCGGAAGCCGGGGCCAAAGTCGGCATTGCAGCTCGCCGCACGGACAAGCTTGTGGATCTCAAGCAGCAGATCGAAGCCAATGGGGGTGACGCCCTTGTCCTTCAAATGGACGTAGTCGACCCGGCCTCGGTCGAAGCCGGCGTCAAGACGCTCATCGATGCCCATGGTGCGATCGACATTCTCGTCAACAATGCCGGCCTGATGCCGCTTTCCGATATCGACCAGTTCAAGGTCGATGAGTGGCACCGGATGGTGGATGTGAACGTGAAGGGTCTCCTTAACACGACTGCCGCCGTACTGCCGCAGATGATCAAGCAGCATTCGGGCCATGTCTTCAACATGTCCTCGATCGCCGGCCGCAAGGTCTTCAAGGGTCTTTCGGTCTATTGCGCCACCAAACATGCCGTCGCCGCCTTTTCGGACGGTCTGCGGATGGAAGTGGGCCCCAAACACAATATCCGGGTCACTTGCATCCAGCCGGGTGCTGTCGCTACCGAGCTCTACGATCACATCACCGATCCCGACTACCGCCGGCAGATGGATGATCTCGCCGGCCAGATGACCTTCCTCCAGGGAACGGACATCGGCGACACGATCGTCTTTGCCGCGCAGGCGCCAGCGCATGTGGATGTGGCCGAGCTCTTCGTCCTGCCAGTGGAACAGGGCTGGTAAGGCACACCCCTTTCGGTCCCTGCCGTAGCGCAGGGGCCCTAAAGGAGATCCAAGATGAACGAACTACCCGCATCGCAGGCCTTTCGCCTGCTCGAACCCGGCCCGATCGTGATGGTGTCGACACACGATAACGGCAAGTCTAACGTCATGACGATGGGGTTCCACATGATGATCCAGCACGATCCGCCGCTTATCGGTTGTGTGATCGGCCCCTGGGATCACAGCTATCACGCGCTTTGCAGGACCGGTGAATGCGTGATCGCCGTGCCCGGACTGGATCTGGCCGAAACTGTTGTCGATGTCGGAAACTGCTCCGGCGCTGATGTCGACAAGTTCGAAAGGTTTGGCCTGAAGACTAGGTCTGCGGAGCAGGTCTCCGCTCCGCTTCTCGAAGATTGCCTGGCTAACATCGAATGCGTGGTCGTCGATGACAGGCTGCTCGATCCCTACAACCTGTTCATCCTCGAGGCGAAGAGGATCTGGGTCAACGAGAGCCGAACAGAACGCCGGACCCTGCACCATTGTGGTGACGGAATCTTCGCCGTCGACAACGGCACGCTCGACCTCAAACACCGCATGGTCAAGTGGCGTCATCTGCCGTGAGCAACTCGCTCAAGGCACCGCCCCAATTGAAACTATAGGAAGGAAAATCATGACGAACCTCGAAAACAAGGTCATCCTGATCACCGGAGCTAGCAGCGGGATCGGCGAAGCGACCGCGCGGACGCTTGCCGCTGCCGGCGCCACCGTTGCTATTGGTGCACGGCGAACAAATCGTCTCGAAGAGCTTGCTGACGAAATCGTTGCCTCCGGAGGAAAGACCATTTTCCGAAGCCTTGACGTTACTTCGCGTGACAGCTTCCAAAGCTTCGCCGACGCGGCCGTAAAGGCCTTTGGACGGATCGATGTCATCATCAACAATGCGGGCATCATGCCGCTGTCACCCATGGCCTCTTTAAAGGTCGAAGAATGGGACCGGATGATTGACGTCAATATTAGGGGGGTGCTGTACGGCATCGCCGCCGTCCTGCCCGTGATGAAACAGCAGGGATACGGACAGATCATCAATGTCTCATCAATCGGGGGACTTGCAGTGTCTCCGACCGCCGCAGTCTACTGCGCCACGAAATATGCAGTGCGGGCAATCTCAGATGGATTGCGCCAGGAGAACGAAAAGCTCCGCGTCACCTGCGTCTACCCTGGTGTCGTGGAGTCCGAGCTGGCCGAAAGCATCACAGATCCGGTCGCAGCCGAAGCCATGCAGAGCTATCGCCAAATAGCATTGAAGCCTGAAGCAATCGCAAAGGCCATCTTGCACGTCATCGGCCAGCCCGTCGATGTCGATACCAGCGAGATCGTGGTTCGCCCCACGGCAAGTGCCTGAAACCCGGCACCTCATCCGGCGCTGCTGCGGTTCTGCAGCAGCGCTCGCGTTGCGACGCCAGGCCTTATGCGGGTCAACTCAGTCACCACGCGGCGCGGCGGGTAAGGCACTGCTGCAAGTCTGCGATAATGCCCTTGCCTGCGACGGCATCAGTTGATCCAACGTCACCTGGCCAAATCGCTGCAACAGCAGGCTTTCCGCCTGCCGCATCGTCTCCGCCAGGGCTGAATTTACGCCGTCTTCGATCCTGCATTCCGGATGCCTGCCGCGTGAGCCAATAGCAAAGAGTGTCGGCCGCTCCAGCGCTTCATAAACGGCTAGAAGCGTGATCTCCTCAAGGGGCCGCGCGAGTTGCCAGCCCCCGCCGTGGCCCTTGCCCGAGATGACGTGGCCCGCGCGACGCAAGCCCGCCATCGTCCGACGGAACACGGCCGGGTTGGTACCCATGCTTCGTGCCAGAACCTCCGATGTCCGCGGCTCCTTTACTTGCGCCATGTGCAAGAGCACATGTAATACGTCAGATAGTCTCGTATCCCTATTCATTGCCCGCTCCGGTTCATGCGGCCTCCACGCTCTCGCGATTCATGTAGCATCACTTGATACAAAACGCGAAACCGTGTTACGCATCTTCAACTTACGAATAGGGTGCGTCATGAACGACAGGTCCAGTTCATTCCTCGATCCGGCAACCGTGAGAGACTATGTTCGCGAGACGCCGCGCAAGGTGCCAGGGCTTGCAGACCTTCATAAAATGGCGACGCTGCTTCTTGCGGAACAGGCGCCGGGCGCCGCTGATGTACTCGTCGTCGGCGCCGGTGGCGGGTTGGAGATCAGTGCCATGGCGGAGATGCGGCCGGATTGGCAATTTACCGGCGTCGATCCCTCGCCTGCCATGCTCGACATCGCCCGCCAAACCACAGCGCGTTGCGCCGCGCGAACGCATCTCGTTACCGGCACGACAGCGGATGCCCCTGCTGGTCCCTACGATGGGGCGATTTGCCTGCTGACGCTGCACTTCCTCGAATGGCACGAGCGGCTGGATGCTCTCCAGGAGATCGGGAAGCGTCTTAAACCAGGCGGCGTTTTTGTAGCCGCTCATCACACTATTGTGGAGGGGCAGGCGGAGGCTTGGCTGGCGAGATCTGCGACGTTTGCCGCAGGCCCGAACGCCAATTCTAGCCAGACCGCAGCCTCTGCTAAGGCGATGGCCGAGCGGCTGCCGCTGCTTTCGCAGGACCGGGAAGAAGCGTGCTTTCTCGAAGCCGGCTTCCGGCAGCCAAGCCTGTTCTACGCCGCTTTTTCGTTCCGCGGCTGGGTCATGACCGTCTGATCGCACGCACAACGCCCTGTCGATAAGGAGGAATGAGCTGTGATCGAAATCTTCAATTTCACCTTTGGGCCCTATCCGCAGAGGGTGAACATCTACCTGGCCGAAAAGCAGCCTCTTCTAAGCTGCATCTTGTTCTTGCCATGTGCTCAAGCGGCTGGGTGCAAATTGCAAGCAGTCATTTAAGTTGACCGGACGCTGGTTCGTTTCCCTTCAAGAGCGTGGGGGCTCGCCCTGACATACTTGCTGGGGCGTGAACCCGGAATGGACAAGTCTCTTGGAGTGCCGCCAATCGAGCGCCATGTGTTACCTACCGTCTTTGTCGAACATGCGATGGGCCCTGTCAGCCGCGCGCGAATTCCAGAAGTGGCGCGATGTCATGATTGTCCGCCGCGCGTAGTGCTGCGACGTAGCGTCCTCGCAATTCGCCAACATTGGCCAGACTGCCGCCGCCCCAAGTAAAAGGATCACTGCCAAGCCGCTCGATCAGTAGGTCGGCTGCGAGACGTGCCTGCCGTCCATTTTCGTTCGGGAACGGTGGATGGCGACGAGGCGATGATGGAATCTGATTGCTACCTCATCCGGTGGAAAGGTCTTGTGTTCAATCCAGTAACGGATGTCGCTCAATAAACTCGCGAGCTCCATCCCAATACGATAAGCGTGAACGCCGATGTTGCGCTCCGTCGACCGGAACGTGCCGGCCCACTGCCAGACGTCACCGAACATCCGCTTATGTAGTGTCCGCATGAAGTCTTCGCTGAGCATCTGTTCGAGTGGTACGCGCCGCCGGCCACGCGCCCAAGCCGCCCCTCCGACGATGTTTTCCTCTTCCGCTTCGTTCAGGTCGCGGCGGTGCGTGATCTAGGTCTGAAGCAAACCCTCTCGTTCCTGCGGCTCAAGCGGCGTCGCGTCCTCAGGTTCCTGGAAAAGATCTGTCATACTTCGTTCCAGAGATCGCGCTCAGATAGCCTGTCGAGGATGTATGCCTGGATACGAGATTCGAAATCCGCATGGTCCGTGCCTTGTGCTTCCAAACGCATCGTGTGCGCGACGCGCTGGAGTTCGCGTGTTGCGATCTTGCGCGCCCGCGCCTCGACAACGGCTTCAAGTGAGCTGTTTGGAACGAGGGCATAGACGAGCGTGCAATCCAGTGCCTCGGCAGCGCGGCGCAGGGTCTTGAGTTGGATTGTCCCAGCTGCTTCCGACTTTTCGATTGATTCAACTGTTTGCGGCCGGACTCCAATGCGCGTGCCCAGCTGCGCACCCGTCATGCCGAAGGCATCGCGCAGCGCTCGTATCCATCCCTTCGGCGGCGCCCTAAATCGATCAACTGGTTGGAGCGCCTGAAGTCTTTCGTCAAGCCGTCGCCGTGCTCTTTTGCGAGTATCGCTTTTCATTTCTCAGCCCATAAACTGATAATAGGTTTTCGTTATCAGCTTATAGGGTGATCATAACGCGCATTCTATCAGGCTGTAGACTGATGAACGTTTTCGTGATAGCAGTCTGTAGCCTGATTTCTAGCCACTGGCGTCCGTCCTTAGCCTGATCCGTGATCTGGAGAAGGCTGAACATTTAACGGGATGTGTGGGGAAAGAAGCAGTGCGAAAAGGAGAACGTTCGCTGCCGAACGCGCGCGCCTAATTTTAGGGCAAGGCTAGTAATATAGATGAGCGGGCGTTGCCTTTCTGCAGCCTCTGGGTCGGTTCGTATCTCATAAAGGCGAAAATCTAGCAGTCGTTTAGATCGCTCTCGCTCGAATAGGATTTATGATTTCGATCCCGTGAAAATCTCGCTGATTATCGATGACAACAATGCATCCATTGCATTGGGCGATGGCAGCCACGATCGTATCCAACGCACTTCGCGGGCGACCTGCCGCCTTTCCCTGTGCCATCAGTTCTCCCCAGATGAGAGCGGCCTTTTCGTCGAACGGAAGGACACGACCTGCAAAGAGTGATTCTGGCCCTTCAGTGCCCGCAAACCACTTTTCGAGAGTGGCTGCGGCCTCTCCGAGAGCCACTTGAACAATGATATCATATGGGATAATTTGATATCATTGTTATCTGCTAAGCGAGGTCATGGGGATGCCGGCAGTTACCATTCGGAATCTTTCTGATGAAACCCACCGCGCTTTGCGTGTGAGAGCAGCTCATCATGGCCGGAGCACTGAGGCGGAAATTCGCGATATTCTTGAGGCCGCTGTTCGCCCGTCTCAACGCATAAAGCTCGGGTCATTGCTTGTGGACATTGGTCGGGAGGCCGACCTGTCAGACAGTGATGTTGAAGCTCTGCAAGAGCGCGACAATACGCCAGCTGAACCGATGACTTTCGAATGATCTTGATAGACACCAACGTGATATCGGAGCCGTGGAAGCCTGCTCCAGCTGCAACGGTTGTGGCTTGGTTGGATGCCCAGGCAATCGAAACGCTCTTTATCTCTGCGATATCGGTTGCGGAGCTTCGGTTTGGCATCGCATCAATGCCTATCGGGCGCCGTCAAACAATCCTCCGCAACCGTCTTGAGGATGAGGTCCTACCACATTTTGTTGAGCGTATTTTGCCCTTCACCCTAAGCACCTCGCGGCTCTACTCTGATCTGATGGCAGGCGCGCGAGTATCCGGTAAAGCGATCGGCAAAGCCGATGGATTGATTGCGGCCACAGCTGCAGAGAGGGGGCTCGTTGTGGCAACGAGAGACACAAGCCCGTTCAAGGCAGCTGGATTGAAAATTATCAATCCGTGGATTGATCAGAACTTCGACTAGAAGGCCGTTGGTGCAAATCCCATCAAGGCGATCGATGATTTTAGAGTGCCTTACTCATCGACCAAGAAGTGCGCTCCGCGATGAATTCCGCGAACGGTTTGACGTTCATGTGGACGCTCGCCTGTTCAAGGCCGGCCAAATAAGTTGACCGATCCTCAACCCTAACCACTGCCCATGGAAATCCACCCGAGGCGAACATGGCGTTCATCAGGAAGCGCGCCATCCGTCCGTTGCCGTCAGGATAGGGATGAACATAGCCTATCAACCAGTGGCCAAGGACTGCCCTAACCGCTGGTTCGCTTTCCTTCTCCAGTAGATCGAACAGGGTGTCCATTCCATCAGGAACCGCTTCGGAACGCGGTGGTACATGCCATGATCCGCGAAGACAGGGTGGTTTCGATAGCCCGCGAGGGCGCTCGGTTTCAGAATACCTGCAGCGACCGAGGGACCGAACAATTCGCGGTACCAATCCCTATGTTGATTTCGGACAACGGCTCCTGCCGGTGCGCCGCGGAGAATCTCCGCAACAGATTCCTTCACGCTTTGAAATGCCTGCCAATAACCGCGTGCTGCCAAGGCATCCGGGCTTTGCCTATCCTGCTGATCCACATCCGGATCCCACGTACCATCGCGCACGCGATCAATGAGTTCCGGAGTATCGCTGTACCCTTCGATCGAGAGTGAATGGTATGCGACCGACCTTTCAGACGGGTTGCTTGCAGCAATACGAACTTAGAAGTTTGACGTTGCTGCGCCCCAAACTGTTCGGTCGCGTTTCGCGGCACCTGGGTTCCAAGTTAGGGACGCCCGAATGCTTCTCCGGACGGTTCACTGTTCTCCGGGAGGCGAGCTCAAGCGCCCTTGTGCGCGAGGCGCAGACTAACGCCGTATCAATCTCGCGGTAACTGTCCCTGTGGCCGCAGATCGAGGACACCCATAGATACTTCACGTGGGTAGTTCTTCCTGATCGCGTGCACGACATCGAGTTATCCGTCGCGCCTCGCGTAGAAGCACACTTCTCGCGCCAGGATCGGCCTCTGAAGTTGGTGTCACCCAAGTCCCGCAAAGTGTTTAGGGTTGAATATCGGCTATGATTCGTATCCGGTTTTTCCTACTACGTTCGTTGCGGCCTTCCTGTCCCTGCCAAGCAGCCACGGTCTGCATTTTTGACACACCGGCCGTTACTTTGAGCGCTTTACATCGAGGGTGTCGGCCGTATGAACATCAAACAGTTAGAAGTGCTGCGCACGCTTTTGGCGACCGGCTCGACTATCGCCACGGCAAAGGCCTTGGGATTAAGCCAATCCGGTGTTAGCCGTATGCTGCATCAGCTGGAGCTGGATCTCTCCATCACGCTTTTCGCCCGCGACAAGGGACGGTTGATCGCGACGCCGGAAGCGCTCGCGCTCGGGCGTGATGCTGAAAACGTGCTGCTGGCCGTGGAGCGCATGTCCGGGAACGCGGAAGACCTGCGCAGTGGCGCCTCTGGCCCGGAGATCGTCCGCATCGGCCTACCGAGCAGCATGTGGGAGAATTTCGCGCCGGCGATGCTCGTGGACTACGTACGCGACTTCCCCGGCGTGCGTATTGAGACGTTCTTCGAGACGACGACGGCAATCAACAAGCTGGTCGGCGAGCGCGTTATCGACATCGGTTTCTTGCGCATGGAAGGCGAAACGGGTCCCGGCATCGCGGTGGAGAAGGTGGCGAGCGGCACCAGCGTCTGCGTCGTGCCCGAGCATCATCCGCTTGCGCAACTGGAGGAGATCTCCGCGAAGGACCTGCGCAACGTGCCGCTGATCCTCATCGGGCGGCAGCGACCCAACCGCATGTCGCTCGACCAGACCTTCAAGCGCGCCGGGGTCAAGCAGGTGGTAAAGATCGAGACCCATACCAACAGTTCAGCCTGCTCCTACGTGGCGCATGGGCTCGGGGTCAGCATCATCAGCAGCTTCTACGCCAACCTCTACCGTCACCTGCCGGTGGTGCAGCGACCATTTGTGCCGAGGGCATCGCAGGAGTTTGGCCTTGCTCGAGCAGCAGGCGTACCGTTGTCAATTGCCGCACAGGCTCTCAGCAACGCGCTGAAACGACAGATCCAGCTGTCACAACAAACTGCATGAATTCAGTTATTTAACATTGATTCTCGGGCATCATGATTGCCGCCGGATGCTGCGCGGGCTGCATAACGCTATGAAGTTTATCATACTGTTGCGCCATTTTGATCGCGTCGTCATAGTCTTCCCAAAGAAACCGGTGGTGACCGGAGGGAAAACCGGCCATCAATCGTGGGGAATATCATGCTGAGATTTATTCTGAACCGTCTCGTGATGGCGCTTCCGACGATCGTGCTCGTTTCGATCACCGTTTTTACCCTTATCCGCTTCATTCCCGGCGATCCAGCAGCCCTGATGCTGGGCGACATGGCCCAGCCTGAGCAGATTGCGCAGATGCGCACCGAACTCGGGCTCGACAAGTCGATGCCGCAGCAGTTCGTCATCTGGGCCGGCAATGTGCTGCATGGCGATTTCGGCAAATCCATCGTCAACGACGAGCCGGTGTTGCCGCTGGTGGTCTCGCGCTTTGCCGTCAGTGCCGAGATCGTTCTGGTGGCGGTGCTGCTCGCGAGCCTAATCGCGGTCCCCGCAGGCGTCATCGCCGCATGGCGGCAGAATAGCGTCACCGACCTCGCGCTGGTCGGCACGGCCACGGTTCTCCTGTCAATCCCGACCTTCTGGCTCGGCCTGCTGCTGCTCCTCTTCTTCGGTCTGAAGCTCGGCTGGCTGCCAGTGCTCGGCCACGTGTCGATCGGAGACAACGTCGTCGGCGGGCTGATGTATCTGGTGCTTCCGGTCATGACGCTGGTCATCCACGAGGCCGGCGTGCTGATCCGCATGGCGCGCGCCTCGACGTTGGAGGTACTGCGGCTCGACTATATCACGCACGCCCGCGCCAAGGGGCTGTCGGAAAGTGCCGTCCTCTGGCGCCATGCGTTCAAGAATGCGTTTGGCCCGACCTGGACGATGATCGGCCTTATCCTCGGCAACCTGCTCGGCGGTATCGCGGTCATCGAGACGGTGTTCACCATCCCGGGCCTCGGACGGCTGATGGTCGATGCCATCTTTGCCCGTGACTACCCGGTCATCCAAGGCTGTCTGCTGTTCGTCGCCCTGTCCTACGTGCTGGTCAACCTCGTCGTCGACCTGCTCTATCCCCTCTTTGATCCGCGAGTTGTTGCCGAATGAAGACGTTTACCCTCAACGGCCTCATCGGCGGCATCCTTATTGCTGTCCTTCTGATGACCGCCGCTATCGGCCTCGTCTGGACCCCTTTTGACCCGATGAAGCTGTCATTCACGGCGCGTTTGGCCGCCCCGAGTGCGGTCCATCTTCTGGGCACCGACGAGTTCGGCCGCGATGTGCTGAGCCGCCTGATGGTCGGCGCCAAGGCGAGTGTCTGGATCGGCTTCCTGACGGTCAGCTTTGCCACCATCTGCGGCACGCTGATCGGGCTGGTCAGCGGCTATGCCCGCGGCTGGTTGGATGGCGTCATCATGGCGGTCAACAATGCGCTGCTGGCATTTCCCGGCATCCTGCTCGCCCTCGGCCTGCTCGCCGTCTTCGGCGCCAACCAGTATGGCATCATCTTTGCGCTCGGCATCGCCTACACGCCGTCCATGGCGCGCGTCGTGCGCGGTGCGGTTCTGTCACTGCGGGAACGCGAGTTCATCGAAGCTTCGCGGGTAATGGGCAATGGTGAGCTGTTCACCATGTTCCGCCACGTCCTGCCCAATTGCCTGGCGCCGATCACGGTGCTTGCCACCTCGATGTTCGGCTGGGCCATCCTGTCGGAAAGCGCGCTCTCCTTCCTCGGTCTCGGCGTGCCGCCGCCGGCGCCAACCTGGGGCAACATGCTGGCTGCCGGCCGACCCTTCATCCAGCAGGCCGTCTGGCTCGGCCTCTTCCCCGGCCTCTGCATCGCGCTGACCCTGCTCGGCATCAATCTTCTGGGCGATGCCCTTCGCGACCGGCTCGACCCGCGCATGAGAGGTCTGAAATGACGACGGAAACCCTTTTGAGCGTCCGCGGCCTTTCACTTGAGGTCGCCCGCACCGGCCACAAGGTTGTCAACGAGATCTCCTTCGATATCAAATCCGGCGAAATTTTCGGCATCGTTGGAGAAAGCGGCTCCGGCAAGACGCTGGCCACCCGCGCACTGATCTCGCTGCTGCCTCCTGCCATCCAGGTCAGCGGAGGATCCATCGCCTACAAGGGGCGCGACGTGCTGGGCCTTGATGCCGGGCAGCTTCGCCGCCTGCGCGGTGCCGAGATCGGCGTCGTCTTCCAAGAACCGATGACCTCCCTCAACCCCTCGATGACCATTGGCCGGCAACTGGAGGAGGGGCTCATCCTCCACACGACGCTCACGCCCGACGAGCGGCGCGTCCGCATCCTTGAGATGCTGCGTCGTGTCGGCATCCGTGATCCAGAGGGTGCGCTCGCCGCCTATCCGCACGAATTCTCTGGCGGCATGCGCCAGCGCATCATGCTTGCCTCCGTCATGCTGCTGAAGCCGGCTCTACTGATTGCCGACGAACCGACTACGGCGCTCGACGCGGTCATCCAGCGCGACGTCATGGAACTGATGGTGGAGCTCACTCGCGCCGAAGGTACCGCAGTTCTCCTGATCAGCCACGACCTGCCCATGGTGGCCCGTTACACGAGCCGCATCGTGGTCATGGAAAAAGGCTCGATCGTCGAGCACGGCCGCACCGAAAGCCTGCTGGAAGCGCCGCAGCATCCCTATACGCAGAAGCTGCTCTCCTCCCTGCCGTTCAGGGGCGAACGGCGCGCGGTTGACATGTCGAAAGCGCCGATCGTGTCCGCCAAGAACATTGTTGTCGATTATCCCGGTCGCAAGTCGCTGTTCGGAAAAGCCAAGGCGAAGCGTGCCCTGCATGGCGTCAGCATCGACATTCACGAGGGTGAGGTTGTCGCACTCGTCGGGGGATCGGGGTCCGGCAAGACGACGCTTGGCCGCACCATATCCGGGCTGGTTCGGGAAAATGAAGGCGAGATTCGCTTTCAGGGACGGACGCGCGACCAAGACTGGCAGGACTACCGGATGAACTGCCAGATGGTGTTTCAGGATCCGTATTCCTCGCTCGATCCTCGCATGACGATCCTTGCTCTGGTCGAGGAAGCACTGCGGCTGGTGCCGAACCTCGATGCGGCAGCCAAGCGCAAGCGAACGCTGGAAACGCTGGAGGAGGTCGGTCTCGACGCCAGCTATGCCAGCCGCTACCCGCACGAACTTTCCGGCGGCCAGCGCCAGCGCGTTGCCATTGCCCGCGCGATGGCGCGCCGCCCGCGCTTCCTGATTGCCGACGAGCCGGTTTCGGCGCTCGACGTGACGGTTCGGGCACAGGTGCTCGATCTCTTCTCCAACCTGCAGAAACGCTATGGCTTTTCTTGCCTGTTCATCAGCCACGATCTGGGCGTCGTTGAACAGGTCGCCGACCGCGTCGTCGTCATGCAGGACGGCCGGATCATCGAGGAGGGCGCTCGCGACGCGATCTTCGACAGGCCGAAGGAAAGCTACACACGCCGGCTCCTCTCCGCCATTCCGGCGCTCGACCACAACGCGACCGGCGGCGTGTCTCTCAAGTGGCGCTTCGACAACTGATGCTGAACAGGATCCCGACCATGACGACCTCCGACACGCTGAACGCGATCTGCGATGCGCAGCCCTTCGTTACCCGCTTCATGGTGCGCAATCTCCTGACCGGTGAGGAGATCGCTCGCGGTGCCGACGAGGAGACGCCGTCCGGCAGTACCCGCAAAACCTCGATCATGATGGCGGCGCTGAAGGCTGCGCATGAGGGCCGTATCAACCTCGACGAGCCGGTCACCTACGAGAAACGGCTGGCCGAGCAAGTGGCCAGCGGCATGTTCCGCTTCATGACGCCGGGTATCGTCATCTCGCTGCGCGACGCGATCACCGGAATGATGGTGCTGAGCGACAATGTCTGCACGAAGATGGTGCTGGAGCGGCTGACGCTCAATGAGGTCGACAGCTATTGCAAGGCTGTCGGTATGGCCAATACCCATCACCGCTTTCTCATTCCGCCGCTGGCGTTGCCGGCCGACCACGCGCTGACGACGGTGACGACGACCTCAGCCGCCGACCAGGTGCTGCTGCTGCAGACCATCCTTGATGCGCAATCCTCCTCGCAAGCACAGGAGAAGCTCGGCTGCAGCGCCGACCTCTGCGGCTTTGCGATGGAGACCCTGAAGAACCAGGTTTTACGCTACGGCATCCGCTCGCGCCTGCCCTTCGAAACGCTGGTCGCCAGCAAGAGCGGTCGCGGCAAGCGTGGCCGGATGGATGCCGGTATAGTCTACAAGGACCGCGCGCCGTTTTTCATCATCACGGCCTACACCGACGACGTGCCGCAGGTGATGCCGGATGGTACGCCGGGTTACACGGTGTCTCTCGAGACGATCGGCAGGCTCGCCGAAACCGCCTGGAACTGTTTCCAATCGTAATATCAACAAAAGCAAAGAGGGTAGAACAATGAAAAAGTTTCTTCTCGCGGGCGTTGCGGTGCTCGCCTTCACTCAAGTCGCCGGAGCGCGTGACATCACGATTGCCCAGAGTTCCGACTTGCGTAGCGCCAATCCCGGCGTCAATCGCGACGGCAATACCGACAGTGTTATCCTGCACATAGTCGAGGGCCTTGTCGGCTACAACGACAGCGGCGAGGTAAAGCCGCTCCTGGCAAAAAGCGTCGAAATGTCGGTTGATGGTCTGACGTATACTTTCGCGTTGCGTACCGATGTGAAGTTCCACAACGGCAAGCCACTGACCGCCGAAGATGTAGTGTGGAACTGGACCCGCTATCTGACGCCGGAAACCAAATGGACCTGCCTCGCCGATTTTGCCCAGGGTGGTGCGGCCCACGTCACCGGCATCGAGGCAACCGACGCCTCGACGGTGACCATCACGCTCGAGAAGCCGTCGGCGGTCTTTCTCGGCCTCATGTCGCGCCCGGAATGTGGCTATACCGGCATGATCTCGCCGGCCTCGGTTGCGTCCGATGGAAGCTTCGCCACGCCCATCGGCACTGGTCCGTTCCAGTGGGACGAGTGGAAGAAGGGTGAATACATCCGCCTGAAGAAGTTCGCCGACTATGTCTCGCCCGAGAACGATGGCGAGCCGGACGGCATGGTCGGTTCCAAGCGACCGCTCGTCGACGGCGTGAAGTTCATGACAATTCCTGACGCCTCTACCGTCAAGGCGGGCCTCGAATCCGGCGTGCTCGATACGGCCGAAATCTCGCCGGACTTGATCCCGGAATTCCAATCGAACGACAAGACGCAGCTGATCGTGTCGCGCAACAACGGCAAGAACCTCTTCTACATCCAAACCCGCGACAAGGTTCTGAGCAATCCGGGCGTGCGCCGCGCGATGGCAATGGCGCTCGATCTGGACGAACTGGTCGCCGCGGCGTCAAACGGCACCGGTGAGGCAAACGGCTCGATGGTGTCGCAGGACAGCGTCTATTTCAATGACACGCAAAAGACGCGCCTGCCTTACGACGTAGAGGCTGCCAAGAAGGAACTGGCAGCTGCCGGCTATAAGGGCGAGCCGATCTCGATCATCGCCAACAAGCGCGGCAACGTGCCGAGTTTTCCGGCTGCGATCATGGCTCAGGCGATGATGCAGCAGGTGGGCCTCAACGTGCAGATCGAGGTTCTCGATTATGCTACCCAGGTCGATCGGCGCCGCTCGGGCAACTACCAGGTGATCTCCCAGTCGGTCGCGCCGCGCCTCGACCCAGCACTGATGTACGCTTTCTATGTTGGGGACAAGGACAAGAACGCCTCGCTGATGTGGGACGACCCGAAAGCCGTCGATCTGATGAAGGCCGCTTATGTGGAGCTTAACCAAGAAAAGCGCCAAAAGATCTTCGACGAGTTCCACGAACTGATGTTGAAGGAGATGCCGGGCATCTTCCTCTACGACATGGTCGACGTGTGGGGTGCCACTAAGAAGCTCAAGGGCATGCCCGTCTGGCAGTCCAACGCCCGCCTCTGGGAAGTTTCCGTCGAGGAATGATCGCCCTACCGCGCTGAGCAATCAGCCGGCGCGGTATTCCAATTTCATCGAGATGATCCGGCACTCGAGCCGCCGGCAGATTTGTCGCGCCCGTCCGATAGGGGCGGGGACAGACAGAAAGGACATGCCATGAACCGCGACGCCGTCACGTCGATTGCCGATGCGATCGAGACGATGAAGCCCGAATTCAGCAGGATCAGCGACAGCATCTGGGATTTCGCCGAGCTCAAATTCGACGAGAAGCAGTCGTCGGAGATGCTCGCGGCCACGCTTGAGGAGAAGGGCTTTGCAGTCACACGCGGCGTCGCCGGCATGGACACAGCCTTCATCGGCGAGTTCGGTAGCGGCAAGCCTGTCATCGCCATTCTTGGCGAATTCGACGCGCTGGCTGGCATGAGCCAGGCGGCCGGCATTGCCGAGCACAAGCCGCTATCGTCCGGCGGCACCGGCCACGGCTGCGGCCACAACCTTCTCGGCGTCGGTTCACTCATGGCTGCGATAGCGCTTGCAAAGCATATCAAAGAGAACAACCTCGCTGGCACTGTGCGCTACTACGGCTGCCCGGGCGAGGAGGGTGGCTCCGGCAAGACATTCATGGTCCGCGCCGGGCTGTTTAACGATGTCGACACGGCGCTCACATGGCATCCGGCGCCGTTCAACGGCGTGCGTTCCACCAACAACCTCGCCGTTCTCGAATACTACTATCGCTTCAAGGGGCTCGCGGCACATGCTTCGAATGCCGCGCATCTTGGACGTTCAGCGCTTGATGCGGTCGAACTGATGAACGTGGGGGTCAACTTTTTGCGCGAACACATGATGCAGGATTGCCGCGTTCATTATGCGATCACTGATGCCGGTGGTCGAGCGGCCAATGTCGTCCAGGCGCAGGCGGAAGTGGTTTACCTCATCCGTGCACCGGAAATGCAGCAGGCGCTCGATCTTGCAAGGCGCGTCGATAAGGTGGCGCGTGGGGCGGCAATGATGACGGAAACTGAGGTCGAGATCATCTTCGACACGGCCTCTACCAACCTCCTGCCGAACATTACGCTCGAAACCGCCATGCATGAGAACATGGTAGCGCTCGGTCCAATCGCTTTCGACGAGGCCGACCTCGCGTTCGCCAGATCGATCCAGGAGACATTCACGGACGAGGCGATCAGGAGCAGCATCCGGCTCTACCAGATGAAGGGCGACGTCTTCTCCAACACCAGGGTCGACGGCTCGACGCCGCTGCATCTCGGTTTGCGCAGCTTCGAAGGGCAGTCGCATTTTCGTGCCGGCTCTACCGATGTCGGCGATGTCAGCTGGGTTACGCCCACGGCCCAATGCTGGACACCAACCTGGGCGATCGGCACTAATCCCCACACCTGGCAGGTGGTGGCGCAGGGTAAGAGCCCAGCGGCACACAAGGCGATGGCGCATGCGGCGAAGGCGATTGCCACCACCGGCCTGGCGCTGATGACCTCCCCGGATCTTCTCGCTGCAGCGAAAGCGGAGTGGGCAGACAAAACCGATGGCCGATCGTACGTCTGCCCGATCCCATCTGAGATCATGCCAGGGATGCAGTCCTAGGTCAGAACGCAGCAGCAGCCTAACCAGCCAAGTAATATCCAATGTAGAGGCTTGACGCGACGCAGGAGGTATACCGGCGGCTTCTGCGACCAAGTGGATTCTTCAGGAGAATTTTTCCATGAAATCCCCGCACCCCAAGGAAATTTGAAAGATCGTTATGCAGTTCGACTCGGTGGAATTTCTTTATCGGAATACGAAGCACGCTGTGGATTCTTAAGTGCTGCGGGGTATGAAGCGATGGAGATCAAGGAAACGCTGGATTTATGGATCCTGCGCGAAAAGAAACGTTTAAGGATTCCCGACGTCAGACGAGCGGGGACATCATCAAGCTCTTGGCATTCCCGCAGGTCTCAACTGTCTTTTCAGCGCCGCGATGCGAAATATTGCATTGGCGGCGCCATAGCCTTGATACCCGCTGCGCTGAACGATCTCGAAGAAGAAGCCCTCGCCGTAGGTGCCGCTGTAGAGCTGGAAGTACTCCCCGTGCTCGTCGCGGTCGTAGAGGATGTTCTCAGACTTGAGCCGCTCAGTCAGTGAAGGAAGCAGACCGAAACGCGCTTCGATGTCGCCATAGTAGTTCGGTGAGATAGGCAGCGCATTGAAACCGTTGCTGCGGAGCGCCTTGGCCGTGGCGAAAATGTCCTCGGTGCGAAAGGCAATGTGCTGGATCCCAGCCCCGAATGTCTCGGCAATGAGGTGGCCGGCAAACGTGCGCCGGTTTTCCGCACCGTTCATCGTGATGCGCAGCGTTCCCTCATCGTTTTGGATGACCTGGCTGCGCACCACTCCAGACGGATCGATGATGTCGACCATGGGAGACTTTTTGGTTTCGAAGATCGATGTGTAGAACAAGAGCCAGGTCAGCATTTCCTCATAGGCCACCGTTTGGGCTACATGATCGACAGCAAACAGGCCCACAGAATTCGGTGCGGCTTCGTCTTCGGCGGGCTGGAAGTCTATCTCCCACACTCGCCCGAGGTCGGATTTGGCATGCACCAGATAAATCAAGGTCCCGCCGACCCCGCGGATTGCGGGAATGTCGAGTTCACCAGGGCCAACCGGCTGACTGAAAGGCTCTGCGCCCAAGGCCACAGCGCGGGCCATGGCGGCCGATGTGGCTTCGACCTGCAAGGCCATGGCATAAGCCGAGGCGCCGCGAACGGCATAGGCATTGCTGGCGAAGCCAACCTCTTCCGTGTTGAGGAGAATGCGGATATCACCTTGCTGGTAGACGCTGACATTTTTGGTTTTATGGATAGCGGTCTTCCGGAAGCCGAGTGCATGCATCATCGCGATCAGCAGCTCGGCATCGCCCTCGCCAACCGAAAACTCTATGAACGCCACGCCGGCCACTGATGCTCGGTCCGGCATCGACGGTACCGTCAAGCCTGCAGCACCGGGCTTTCGTCGCACCTGGTCGCCTAGATAGACCAGCGAACGATGGCCATCGACGGAAATGGCCCGCGGCGAGCCGCCACGGAACTGGTCGTTGAAGATCTCCAGGGAGAGGTAGCCGTCATACCCCGTCGCCGCGACAGCAGCCACGAAGTCGGCGACTGGCAGATCTCCTTCGCCCGGCATGTTTCGGAAGTGCCTGCTCCAATAGAGCAGATCCATGCCGATCAGCGGTGCATCAGCAAGCTGGACGATGAAGATCTTGTCTTTGGGTATCGATCGAATGGAGCCGATGTCGATCTTGCGCGCAAGCGAATGGAAACTGTCGAGGATGACCCCAATACTGTCATGGTCGGCACGTCGTACAATCTCCCACGCATCGCGATGGTCGTTGATGTGCCGGCCCCAGGCGAGAGCCTCATAGCCCACCCGCAACCCGCGTTTCGCGGCCCGTTCGCCCAGTTCGTGAAAATCGGCCGCTGCCCGGTCGATGCCTCCGAGCGAAACCGGCGAGACGTTAGAACAGACGAGTACGAGATCGGTGCCAAGTTCCTGCATGACATCGAACTTGCGTTCTGCCCGGTCGAAGGTTCGCGACCGGTGCGTCTCGGGCATGCCTTCGAAATCGCGGAAGGGCTGGAACAGCGTGATCTCCAAGCCGAAATCCTGCACCATGCGCCCGACGTCGCGTGGACTGCCGTCGAAGGCGAGAAAATCGTTCTCGAAGATCTCGACACCATCGAAACCGGCCTTGGCAATGGCTGCCAGCTTTTCGGGAAACTCGCCGCTGATTGAAACGGTGGCGATCGAGGTTTTCATGGTGACTTCCTGATTTGGTTCAGCAGGATTGGTGTCTGTCGTTCTATGTTGGGTCCGACACGAGGGCTGTTACGGTGGACACAAAACAGAGTGCGAACCCCTTTCAACCAAAGCGGTCGTCAAGGGACTGGAAATCCTTGAGCCCGACGATCTGACTGTACTCCTGGTAGGTCACCATAGCGGATTGCCGGACTTTGGGAGTGCCGTCCCGCTTCAGGACCGAAAGTGTGCCCTGAACGGCCCTAACTGCTGAAAACAATGTCGACACGGCGTAGAGCACGATCTGGAAACCCATCTGCCCGAGCTCTTCTGCCTTAAGATCAGTTGTCTCGTTTCCGTCAACGATGCTCACCACCTTCGGGCCCTCGACATTTCTGGCAATGGTTTCGATCTCTCGGATGGACTTGATGCCGTCGACGAAGACGAGGTCAACGCCCGCATCGCGATACATGTTGGCTCTACGAATAGCCTCGTCGGCGCCGGATGCTGGCAGGGCGTCGGTGCGCGCGATGACCAGAAGCTTGGCGGTATTGCGGGCCGCAATGGCACATTTCAGCCGGCGGACATTGTCTTCGGCGGGTATCAGCCTGACACCAGCGAGCTGGCCGCAGCGCTTGGGCTGCTGCTGGTCCTCCAGATGGATGGCCGCCACGCCGGCCTGCATATATTCCTGGACAGTGCGCTCGATATTTGCCGGGCCGCCATAACCAGTATCCGCATCGGCAATGATCGGAATGCCCACGACCCGCGCCATGTTGCGGGCATGGGTGGTCATTTCCGACTGGCCCATCAGGCCCAGATCCGGTACGCCGAGATGGCTGGCGGTGGCGCCGAAGCCGGTCATGTAGACTGCGGGAAAACCCGCCTGTTCCACCAGCCGGGCCGTCAGCGGATCGGGCGCGCCGGGTGCCATGACGATCTCGCTACCAGAAATCAGGGTCTTCAAGCGGTCTGCTGGATGCATGCTGGTCTCCATTTGATGGTCCTGATGTCAGTCCGGATCATCAACGGCGGCGCTGGCCGGTCCGAGATGTCCTTCCCTGATGGCCCTGATATAGACGTCGCGCGTTCGCCTCACATGAAGGGAGAGCGCCGCCTCTAGCTCCGCAAAGCGTCCGTCGGCGATCATGTCAGCCATGGCGCAATGCTCGCCGAAGGACTCTCGTCTTCGCTCGTCATAGGGCGCGGTGATATTGGCGCGCAGGGCCGCGATACGCCCGGCAACCAGGCTGTAGGCGTCGCGCAGATAGGAATTGCCACAGAGATCGAACGCAAGCTGGTGGAATGCCGTGTCGGCCGTGCCGTAGGCGACGCTGTCGCCTCGCTCAAGCGCTTCTTCCATGCCTCGCAGGATCTGCGTCATGGCGGCGAGATAATCTCCACGGGCCTGGCCGATCGCGGCCTTGATGCCCTGCAATTCCAGCATCAGCCGGTAGTCGCAGATCTCGCCGATATCGGCCACATTTGTCTCGAAGACGAAAGAGCCGCGTTTGGATCGCACCACGACGAGCCCCTCCTTCGACAGAATCGCCATGCAGTCACGGATCGGCGTGCGGCTGATACCCATCTGCTGCGCCAGCTTTTCCTCCGAGATGTTTTCGCCCAGCCGGAACTTGCCGGTCACGATCGCCTCGCGCAATTGTGCCGCTGCTATCTCAGCCAGGGATTGCGGTTGCGCAATCTTCTTCATGTCATTCGTCCCCGCTTCAGCCGCAACCACGCCGGCACAGCCCAGACAACACATACAAGCAGGGCAAGACCAGCCGCAATTGGTCGCTCGATGAAGACGAGCGGTACACCATCGGCCTTGATCAGCGATGTCACCAGATTACGCTCAACCAACGGGCCCATCACCAGCCCGAGGATCAGTGGCGCGACCGGAAAGCCGTTCTCTTCCATGAGATAGGCGAAGAGACCGAGCACCAGCATGATGACGACGCCGGAGGCAGCCGCGTTTATGGAATAGGCACCGACAACACAGAAGCCCAGGATCAATGGAGCCAGCGTCAGCTTGGGCACCCGGAGGACCTGCGAGGCCTGGGCTATGGCCAGCAGGCCGAAGGGCACGATCAAGAGATTGGCAAGGAAGAAGGTGACGAAAATCGCCATCACCTCGTTGGGATTGTTGATGAAGACAAGCGGACCGGGATTGAGGCCCTTCATATAGAGTACGCCGATGACGATCGCGGTGATGGAATCGCCCGGTATGCCGAACACCGTGGCCGGCACATAGGACCCCGACAAGGCGGAATTGTTGGCCGCGCAGGCGTCCACCAGGCTCTCTTCCGAGCCGTGGCCGTAACGCTCCGGTTGCTTGGAGAAGCGTTTAGAGACGGCATAGGATATCCAGGAGGCTATGTCGGAACCCGCACCAGGCAGGATGCCGACCGTCGTGCCGATAACCGATCCCCTGACCAGATTGGTCTTGTAGTGCCAGAGTACGCCGCCGAGCCCCGCGAACATGCGAAAGGGATTGCCGACCGGGGCGGCCGGCGGTGTGCGCTCGCGGTTGACGAAGGTGCGTATCAGTTCCGGTATGGCAAATACGCCGATCAGCGCCGGTACGAAGGCGACGCCATCCAGCAGCGTGGAAAGACCGAAGGTGAAGCGCGGGTGGCCGGCCGTAGTATCCATGCCAACCGTCGCGATCATCAGGCCGAACAGCAAGGACATTAGCGATTTCAGCAGCGAACCGGAACCTAGCATCACTGCGGCGGAGAGGCCAAGCAGCGCCAGCCAGAAATATTCGAATGACGTGAAATTGAGCGACACCTCCGCCAGCTGCGGGGCCGCGAACATCAGCACCGCCGAGCCGAACAGGCCGCCGATGGCGGATGCAACCACGGAAATGCCGAGCGCGCGTCCGACCCGGCCCTGCATGGTCAGGGCGTTTAGATCGCCGATATAGGCCGCAGACGCTGCCGTTCCGGGGATGCGAATGAGGGCGGCTGGAATGTCTGAGGCGAAAATCGCCATCGCCGCCGTCGTGACGATCGCCGCGATCGCCGGTACCGGGTCCATGAAGAAGGTGATCGGCACCAGCATCGCCGTGGCCATGGTGGCCGACAGTCCGGGAACGGCGCCGACGAACAGGCCGAATGCCGAGCAGCTCACCATCACGATCAGCATGTTCCAATTGAACACGAGATCAATGACCGTATCGAGATTTGCATACATCAGAGCAGCCCCTTCACGAAACCGGATGGCAAGGGCACATAGAGAAGACGCGTCATGACCAGATGAACCGTCAGCACGAAGACTGCTGATACCCCGATCCACTTGGGATGGGTGAGCCCCGCGGACAAGAACAGTGCCGAAAGTAGCAGCGTGCCGCCAACCGGAAAGCCGACTTGCTCGAAGGTGACAGCCAGAAGCAGCGTGCCGAGGATGGCAACCGCAACGCAGGTGATCCGCGAGCCGATGCGCCATCCGTCATGGAGCGAGATAAGCGCGTGTGGCGAGGCTTTGCGGCCCTCCCAGATGAGCATCAGGCCGCCAAGCAAACAGAGACAGCCAAGCAGAGTCGGAAATGTCGCGGGGCCGATGATCTGGCCCGGCATGTCAGGAAAGCCCTGCGCCTGCCAAAGAACCCAGCCCCCGAAGGCGACCAGCAATAGGCCTATGATCGAATCGTGAAACTTCATGAAAACCCCTTCGTGAGGGTATGGCCCGCATGCTGAACGCATGCAGGCCTGCCATGATTACTTGGCGAGTCCGACGGACTTGAGCGTTTCGCCCAGCGTTGCGTCCGAGGTTGCCATGAAGGTTTCAAATTCCTGGCCCGGTGTCCATCGCGTGGCATAGCCGCGCTCCTGCATGAAGGACAGGTAGGCCGGGTCATTGACTACCTTTGCGACCGCATCGGTGAGCTTGGTCACGACCTCGGGGGCAAGTCTCGCAGGTGCGACCACGCCGCGCCATGAGCCCATGGCAAAGTCATGTCCTGATGCCTCTTGGAAGGTCGGAACATCGGGATATTTCTCAAGCCGGGCGGTCGAAAAGATCGCAAGCGGCTTGATCCGTCCTGCCTGCATCAACGCCTCGCCTTCCGGCATCGATGCGGTTGCGATGGCTACACCGCCGGCTGCTAGATCCTGCAGGCCTGGCGCAGCCCCTTCGGACGGCACCCAGGCGACGCGCTCCACCGGCAGGCCGACGGCTGCCAGCATGCCAGCCACGGCAAGATGGTTGACCCCGCCTTGGGCGGAACCTGACGCCTTCAGTTCACGATCGGCGGCCTTGGATAGGGCCTCCAGCAGCGCCTTCATGTCGGCATATTCACTGTCGGCACGCACGAAGATGGCTGCGGGGTCGGAATTGTATAGGCCGACGGGCGTATAGGCCTTGTAGTCGAGTTCAGTTAGGCCGAGATGATGCATGGTACCGATCTCGAGTGTGGCAATGCCGATGGTGCTGCCGTCAGGGGCTGCATCGGCAATGGCTGCATGTCCGACAACGCCGGAACCGCCTGTGCGGTTGACGACCGGCACCGGTACGCCGAGTTCCTTCTGCAGGAGATTGGCGATCATCCGCGCGGTGGCATCGGTGCCACCGCCCGCACCCCAGGGAACGACCATGGTGACTGGGCCTTCCGGCCACTCGGCGAAAGCGGGGCCGGAATAGAGTGTGCCCATGACAAGGCTGGCTGCGAGCGCGAGCGTGTGGCGACGTTTGATAGACATGATTTCTCCTCCTTGGGTTGTTTGGCAGCCGCGTTCATCCTCCTGAACGTGCTGTCTCTAGTCGAAGACCTTTCCAGGATTGAGCAGTCCCTTGGGGTCCATGCAGGACTTCAACCGGCGCATCAGATCGATTTCGACCGGGCTGCGGCTGTAGCCAAGATAGGGTTTCTTGAGTGTGCCGATGCCGTGTTCAGCGGAAACAGTACCGTCAAGTTCACGGACGATCCGGTAGACCACATCGCTGACGGCGGGCAGGGGTTGTGTTACCGCGCCCTTGACCCAGGCGACAACATGCAGGTTTCCGTCGCCCACATGGCCATAGTAAACCGAGCGGCAACCGAGCGTTTCGGAAAGGGCTACAGATGAACGGCTAGCAAACTCGTCCATTCGGCCGACCGGCAATCCGACGTCAAAGGAGATATGCGGTCCGGCAACATCGGGGTTTGCAAATTCTGCTGCAGCGTCACGTGTTGTCCAGAAGGCTTGCAGATCGGCAAGACTGCGTGAAACGGCGCCGTCTACCACCGTGCCCTTCTCGAACATGTCTTCCAGCCAGACGGAAAACCGTCCGCCATCTATCACCTCGTCCAGCCCCTGCATTTCAATGAGAACGACGTGGCTACCACTACCCAGTGATACCGGTGGGCGAGCCCCGGGCACCCGATCGGCATAAAGCCTCCAGTAGTCGGCCCACATCACTTCGAACGCTGACAGCAGCGGCCCCAGACTGCGTCGGGCACTTTCGAGCAATGCAAGGACCTGCTCGTATCCCGCCACGACACACAATGCTGCCTGTACGCATCCAGGCTTGGGGTGCAGCCGCAGCACCGTCCTGGTTATGACACCGAGCGTGCCTTCGCTTCCCAGAAAGAGCTGTTTCAGATCGTATCCGGCATTGTTCTTGATCATCCGGTTCATCATCGTGATCACGGTACCGTCCATGGTAACGGCCTCCAGACCAAGAACGAGATCTCGGGCCATGCCATAACGGATCACGCGATTGCCGCCGGCATTGGTCGACAGATTGCCGCCGATGGCGCAGGAACCACGCGCGCCGAGGTCCAGAGAGAAAAAAAGGCCAGCGTCATCGGCTGCCTTTTGAACGGTTTCTAACGGTGTGCCGGAGCGCACAGTTATGGTCATGCCGACCGGGTCGAGTGCCTCAATACCATGCAGCCGCTCTAGCGACAGGGCGATACCCCCGTCGAGCGGCCGCGCCCCACCACACAGTCCCGTCAGCCCGCCTTGCGGGGTCACCGGAATGCCCGCCTCGTGACACAGCTTAAGTGTCGTTGCGACCTCCTCGGTGGATGCCGGGCGGACGACTGCCAGAGGCTCGGCGTTTGGAAGAAAACTCCAGTCCGTGCGGTTGCGCGCTGGCAGTTCGTGTCCTGACAAAACGGCATTGGAACCGAGTTCAAGGCGCAGTTTGGCCAGCAGCTGATCCCTGTTCACCTCTGTCAACGCATCCTCCCAGTGCTTGTTGTATGTAACATACAAGCTAAGATTCCGTTTTGGCAACCGTTCATTTTTGCAGATTGCCTAGAGCTGTGAGCCCTCGACATCTCCGACACCTTCCTCTCTGTCTCCTCGTTGCCGACGGACAAACTCGCCGTAACCGGTGGTGCCCTTACCGTGAGATCGCTTCGATGAATGGGGCGCCTCGTCAGCCTGGAAACTCAAAGGGCGTGCGAAAGGAGAGGACGATGAGGTCTTTAGCGGCCGGCTTGGTGACCATGACGCACGGCTCTGGCTTACAGTGAGCCCGTGCCAGCTCACCGTCAGTCCTGGATCCTGACATTGGCTGTGGTGGCAAGTCTGCGAGGGGGCTTTGCCGAAGCGGTTTGCGAAAGCGTATCGAGGGCAGGGTGGTCTTGGCTTTCGGGTAAAGCCCAAGGGACCTGCGGCCAGCGTTCAGTCTGGTTGCGGCTGGCCAGGTTGCATCCTCAGGTGAGCGAGACCTTCTGCCATCTTGATTGCTGCAGCGACACCATCGATGACCGGAATGCTGAAGTGTCGTTCAAGCTTGGCGGCCATGCCCGTCAGGCCACCGGAACCAAGCAGGATGGCCTGTGCTCCATCCCGTTCGATCGCCTGTTCGATTGTGACAAGGATGCGTTTTTCCGCGTCATCGCTTTGCCCGGCTGCCTCAGCGACCCCGATACCGGCTGCTCGAACGGTACAGATGTCGGCGGCTCCATAGCGTGCAAGCAACCGATGGATACCCGGTACAGCAGAGTGAACTGTCGTCAGGATCGAAAATCGGTCCGCGATGGTGCGCGTCGCGGCAATGCCCGCTTCGCATGTTCCGACAACCGGAATGCGGGTCATCGCCCGGGTTTCGAACAATGCGATGTCGTCGAAACACGCGAAGACACAGGCATCGGGTAAATGATGCAGCGTGCTGCCCACGAGGTCCAGGACTTCTGGCACGGCTGCATCACGATCCTCTGGCGTCTCTATGGAGAATGGTCCCTTTATAGGATTGACGACCGTCACCGAGGTCCGCGGCCCGACAATCGCATCTGCCACACAGCGGACCCTAGCGGTCACGGCAGGGTTGATGTTCGGGTTGATCACCAGAAGCCGCCGCATCGGCGTCTTCTGGGCCAGGCTTTGCATAGCATTCATCCGCCACCCGCCAACATTGAAGGGAGCCAAAGCACGATGCCAGGAAAGAACATCAATGTGATCGCAAAACCCATCATGATAATGACGTAAGGGATAGCGCCCTTGATAACATCGCCAAAAGGACCGTGGTCGATCCGCACACCCTGGACCACGAAGAGGTTCATTCCGACGGGCGGTGTGATCAGTGCAACTTCGCACATGATGACGATGAATATGCCGAACCAGATCGGATCGATGCCGGCGGCAATGACAATCGGGATGACGATCGGCACCGTCAATACCAGCATCGACATGGCATCCATGAAGGTCCCCAGCAAAACATAGAAGATCAGCAGGACAAAAAGCAGTCCGATCTGGCTGAGCTCGAAGGAGGCGATCCACTGGGTCATGGCCTGCGCTGCACCGGTCATCGAGATGGTAACGTTGAGCAGCAAGGCGCAGACAAGCACGATCATCACCATGCCGCTGGTCTTGGCCGCCTGGATTGAGCAATTGATGAGGAGCTCGAGGTTGAGCCTGCCATTGGCAGCAACGAAGCCAAGGGCGATGACTACGCCGATCGCCGCCGATTCTGTCGGCGTGGCGAGCCCGCCGTAGATAGAGCCCATTACGACCCCGAAGATGACCAGAGGCGGGATAAGATACTTGCCGAGCACCAGCTTCTGGCGAAGCGGCATGTCGATCAGTTCCTTGGCTTCAGCGCCCGCCTTTCCATGAAAGAAAAAGATATAGACCGAGAACAACAGTGCCATCAGCAGGCCTGGCACCACGCCGCCGGCAAACAATTGGCCGACAGATGTATTTGCAAGCTGCCCATAGACCAGCAAATTGACGCTCGGCGGGATGAGAATACCGAGCGTACCGCCGGCGGCAAGCGAGCCGAGCGATGGCTGCATCGGGTATTTGTACTGTTGCAGCGCTGGCAGGGCGATGGTGCCGACCGTTGCCGCCGTGGCCACTGAGGAACCCGAGGTCGCAGAAAACAGCGTGCAGGTGGCAATATTGGTATGCAGAAGTCCGCCGGGAAGTCGCGCCAGCCAGACGGCGAGTGCATCGAACATGCGATCGGCGATGCCGCCGCGCAACAGCAATTCCCCCAGCATCATGAACAGCGGAATGGCAAGCATTGACGGGCTGTTGAGGCTCTGCCAGATCACGCCGCCCATCATGTCGACAAGCGGCATGCCATAGATCAGGTATCCGCCCAGAGCGCCGACGCCGACGATCGCGACGGCCACGGGAAAGCTCAGGAACATCAGCACGAGCATTGCGGCAAAGCCGATTGCAACCAAGGTAATGCTCATTGGGCTGTTCCTTCACGCTTCTTGAGGTCGTCGAGTTCAGCTTGAAGTTCTTGCTGGGCTGAAATTGGCCCGAAGCTGAGGTTCAGAGTCTGCCAGTCGCGGCGGGCAATCAGCGCGACGGCCTTCAGCCCGAAGATGATGGCCGCGATGGGAAAGGTCGCCATGGCGACCAGCCAGATCGACTGGGGATAGATGAGCGGCGTTGCCCAGGGCGTTTGGGCAATCGAGCGGTAGGCTTGGGTATCGAGAACAGTATCGACGGTGAAGTAGAAGAAATATCCCGCGAGCAGCGCCAGCGTGATCATGGACAATCCGTTGAGCAGCCCCCGAGCAGCTCCAGGCATAAGCGAAGTCAGCTGATTGATGCGAATATGAGAATTTTCCACCAGGGCGACGCTGAAGGCCAGCGGGGCGGCGATTGCAATCGCATAGCCGCCCAGCTCATCAATCCCGCCCAGCGAGTAGGAGAAGAACTTTCGAAGCAGTGTCTCGGCGGTGATCGCCAGAGACAAGAGGATCATGATGATACCGAAGGTAATGCCGAGTATGCGCGCATATGTCTGCATGAGTTCTTCTCCTGTGCCACGTTTGGATCAGAGGCCGAGTTCTGCGCCGATCGTCTTTTTCCAGGTTTCCTCGCAGTCAGGCGCAACTGCATTGCACTGCTTGGCCCACACTGGCAGGGAGACCTCGCCGACTGCGGCAGCCACAGTCTTCAGGTCGGCTTCGGATACAGTGGCCTCAGTCAATGCATAGGGTTTGCCGCGTTCGCAGGGTGTCTGCCCGGTATTGCAGCGCATGGCGTCTTCATAGAGCTCTTCGGAGAAGCTCCAGATATCGCTGTTAAGTTCGTCGATCGCTGCCGCCAGCTTTTCCTGCTGTTCGGGGCTGAACTTCTCCCAGCTCTTAAGGTTGATTGCATAGCCATTGACGGCAAGCTGCAGCGCCACCGGAAGCACGGTCGTGGTCGCCTCCGGCCAGCCACCCGAATTGGCGGATGCCGGGCCGGTGATGGCGCAGTCGACTACGCCGCGCGACAGAGACTGTTGCACTTCGCCGAATGGCATCGAAATGCCTGTCGCCCCCAGCTTGGCAACGAAGTTTGCCGCACTCTGGTCGCCGACACGCACCTTCAGCCCGCTGAGATCAGCAAGGCCCTTGATCTCAGGCTTGCAGAAGATGACCTGGGGACCGGCTGGCCACACACCGAGCAGCTTCGCGTCGAACTGGCTTTCAAGTCTTCCGCCGACATAGCCCTTGAAGGCATCCATGTGTTTGCGGCCCGCCTCAAAGCTTGTATTCAGGCCGACGAGGTCAAGTCCTAGAACAGACGGCTCGTCGCGGCTGACCTGTGGGCCGCGGATCGAAACGATGTCGAACAGGCCTGATTTAAGGATACGCAGTCCGTCTGTATCGGGGATGCCGGCGACGTCGACAGGAAGATATTCTACCTTGATGTCGAGCCCTGTCTTTTCAGCAAGCGCCTTGAAAAAGGGCTCTTCCTTCTGCTGGGCGATCAGGCCGGAACCGGAGGGCTGGCCCAGAACGCGCAGCGTGATGGTTTCGGCGCTGGCGGCTGTGGAGGCCATCAGGGCGGTCGTTAGGGTCATCAGGAAGCGATTGAACATGCGATTATCCTCTCTTGGGTCAAAGACCGTTGTTGTTCAGAAGATCAAATTCACACTTCAGACGTGGTCGATGTCGGGGCGAACCATGGCACCAGGTTTGGCGTTTGAGTTTTTCTGCAGTCGTTCCCCAGCATCTAATGTGCCTTAAGCACCAAAATGGAATGCAGATTTCGTGCCAAGTTTCATGAAATCATGATTTCACATGAAGAAACAATTGCATATGCCAAATCCGAGGCATTTTGGCATGTGAAACTACGTTTTCTTGTGCGAAGCTAATAGCCGCAGATTTCATGCAATTGCATAAATGCCGATCACAATTCTTCCAGACTGTCGTTCAATCCCTCGATGCCGCGCAGCCTGCTGCGGCCCGCCACGCCGGCAATTTCAATGCATCGTGTCGTCAGAAGATGGCACAAGGCCATGACGGATACATGGTTGAACAAGGGGCCAGGGGCCAAGGTATGGCATTGGAAGTGCCATGCCGCGCTCGTCACAAACGGGACGCCCTCGTCTGTCACGTAAAGCAATTTTGCTTTCGATCGTTGGATCTGGTCGAGAATGAGTTCCATACGCGCCACGCGGCGCCTGAGGCCGAAGACGATCACGACATCCTGAGGCACAAGACTTACAAGATGCTCGCCCAGCGTTTGCCCATTGCCGGGAATGGCGGTTATGTTTTCGATGACCTGCGTAAGTTGCCATTGAAGGTAGCTTGCAAAGGGTTGACTGGCCCTGAAGCCGATGACCCAGACCTTGCGCGCATTCAATATGGCGGTCGCAGCCGCTGTAATCTGGCTGTCGGAAACGGCGAGAAAGGTCGATTCGAGGTTGGAGACGCTTTGTGCAATGTGGGCTGCAACCGATTGTTCCGCAGACGCATCTGCTGACGTGGACAGGAATAGCCGTGACCCGGTTTGCTTTTCTAAGCGTGCATGGCGCCGGGCTTCCTCGTAATTCTGATAGCCGAGCCGTTGGATAAAGCGCGAGACGGTTGCTTTGGACACATGAGCAAGGGCCGCCAATTCTTGTGCAGAATAGCTTGCGAGTTCGCCCGGAAAGTCACAGACAAAATCGCCCACACGCCGTTCGGCCGGATGAAGCTCTGGCAAGGCTTGTCTGACCCTGGTGAGGAAAGAATGTTCTTTGGGGGGCATCGGCAAATCCATGAAAATCTGGTTTCATGTAGCTTGGGCTGTTTCATGGAGGAAGGCAATCGCGGTGCCGCCGTATCCTCACGAGGAACACGCTTTGTGCAGCTGGTATGTGGTTCAGGTCGGTTTAGGGCAGATCTGCACCTCTTGTCGACTTAACAGAAGACCCATTGGAGCTAGATCGAAGGCGGCTCAGCCTCCGGCGGCTAAAGGGGCGGATCTTCCTTCGCCAGTCGGGGGGCTGGCACAGCTTCATCGGTTTGGCCGCCGCAGCGCCTATGCTCACGACGCGACAAACTGCTGCCCCGGCGGGCCGCATTTCTGCTGACTCGGGTTCGACATTCGCGTTCTCGTAAACTTGGCTGCATACTCGCGCCGGCGGCGCTTTAAATAATGATCCGAATGACATGAAAACAGATCGTCAATCGTAAAATGATCTGTTTTGGTTTCATATCATTGACGCTTTCAGTTGATTTTGATATAAAAATGTATCTTTGTTCCAAAGATGATCTTTATAGGTATCATTATGAAATCTGAACCTGACGCCCTTCTCGAAATAGGACGGTTGTTGAAGACGACGCGAAAGAGCTTAGGCTTCACTCAAGAGCGGGTTGCAGAAATGGCGGGCATATCGCGTCCGCGGTACCGCGAGATTGAAGCCGGCAGCAGCTCTGCTCGCACGACCACGCTGATCAACATTAGTCGCGCACTCAATATGGAGCTGATGCTCATCCCGCAATCCATGATCCCAGCGGTTAATGCTCTGCTGCAGCTTGACAGCGCCGACGATGATCTTCCTGCTTTCGTCGTCAGTCCCGACGGTGGCGCCGATGCCTAACGCAACTTTGGATCCGAAATCCATCTCGTCACTTGAAGTGCTGCTGAACGACACAAAGGTCGGCATGCTCGTCAGAACGCCAGGCGACTTCACGGCGTTCAGCTTCGAGGAAAGCTATCGCGAGACGGGTGGCTTCCCAGTGCTCAGTCTCTCATTCCGTGCGGCAAACGGAGGTTTGCGTAAGGATCCCAAGCCGGTCGCGAGAGCATTACCCGCGTTCTTTGCGAACCTTCTTCCTGAGGATAAACTGCGCGACGCGATGGAAAAGCACCATGCGGGTAGCGTGCGAGCTGGAAATGATTTCGATTTGCTCGCGGCGCTCGGCTCGGATCTGCCGGGCGCCGTCCGTGTCGTGCCGAGCGGTGGGGCCGGTACTCCCAATGTAGGGCTGTCTACTTACCTACCCAGGGCCCGGTTTTCCCTTGCGGGTGTGCAGATGAAGCTCTCGGTCATCAAGAACACAGGCAAAGGTGGCGGCCTGACCATACCATTGGGGGATGTACAGGGTTCATATATCGCCAAGTTTCCATCGACATCGTTCCCGGGCGTTTCGGAAAACGAATACGCCAATCTCGCCTTGGCCGAAGCGATCGGAATGGAAGTGCCGGAACGTGAACTCGTCGAACAATCAGCATTCGAGGGGATCCCCGATGAATTCGAGAGCTTGGCAGACGGAAAAGTCCTACTCGTCAAACGCTTCGATCGCAGTGCTGAGGGCCAGCGCATCCATATTGAGGACTTCGCTCAGGTGTTTGGTATCTATCCTTCGCGAAAGTATGAAGGCGCCGCCTATCACGACATCGCTGCAGCCCTCGGGATCGCCGTCTCATCCTCAGTTGCGCTAGACTTCGTTCGTCGACTGGCTTTGGCAGTTGTTACCGGCAATGGCGACATGCACCTTAAAAACTGGTCACTGATCTATCGCGAGAAAGGAAATGAGCCGGCGCTGGCTCCCGTCTACGATGTGCTTTCTACTGTGCCCTATCTTCCAGCAGACGCCATGGCGCTGTCGCTTGCAGGTGAGAGGGCTTTCAAGGCAATGAACGCCCAGCGATGGAAGGTCTTCGCCAACCGTGCACGACTGCCGGAAGCTGCTGTCATGAAGGCGGTCGTTGAGACAGTTGAGCAAGTCAACCAGTCGTGGTGGTCCCTGCCCGAACGCGCTCATATTCCCAAAAAAGTGCTGGATCGGGTCGACGCCCACATAAAGCTTATGACACCGATCCTTGCTACTTGCGCGGACTAGGTATGGTCATGGCTATGTCAATATTGCCTCCAACTTGATCCAGACGCAATGCCGCCATAGCAACAACGCGCTGCAGATCAATATCATCATCCAACTCATAGATTACTGGCATGGGTCGACGCGCAAATCCTTTCCAGCCAAGAGTGAGTTGCGGCCTTCTGTATATCCCCGCTCGTTTTGCCAGGCCGAGAGGTACGGGTAGGCGATAACTTGGCCGGGACGAAAATCACGGCTCATCGCTATAGCCTTCGCCGCGCGACAGTCGGTTGATCTTCGCTTCAAACAACTCTGAATGTTGCAATGGCATTTCAGACGTCTGTGCCATCATCACAGGTCTCAGGTCTCAGGTCTCAGGGGCCGGGGTGGCAATTTCAACAGCAATGGTCCGGTGCCCTGATGCTAACCTATGTCGGCGGAGGGCACGATCCGGCAGGCGATCATATCGCCGCCTACAAGCGAGGCGGCCTGAGTTGGCCCGACGCGCTTGGCGCCTGATGATCTATCGGTACATCGGTTGACGGAGATGGAATGCGCGCGAATTTTCGGCAATTGGCAGGGGCAAAAAACAGCAAGTGCACAAATGTTGCGCGCTAGAGCGTCTGCGCGACGCATTCGTGCAGTTTCAAGGGCTGATTTCGAAATTATGCTTCCAATCTCAAATTTGCGAGACTAAGCTGGACCAAATAGCGGCACCTGAGCCCCGTTTCGATCGCGTCCATGACGCGCATCGGCGGGGCTTTTTGCATTGGGGTTCTGATGAAGCGGATCGTAGACATTGGTGTGCTTTTGTCACGCAGCGGCATGTATGCTGCCTTGTCGCGCGCTAGCCGCGACGGCGTGTTTCGTGGCGTTGAGGAGGTGAATGCCGATCCGGGGCTCGATGTATCCTTCCGCGTCACCGAACGCGACCCTGACGGACGGCTTGACCGTTACGCGCCTCTCTGCCGCGAAATCCTGCGTGGTTGCGGCGTGCGCCATATCTTCGGCTGCATCACGTCAGCAAGCCGCAAGGAGGTCATTCCTGAACTCGAGCGCTTCGACGGGATCTTGTGGTACCCGGTGCCGTATGAGGGATTTGAGGCGTCCGAGCGGGTCGCCTACATGCATGCCTGCCCGAACCAGCATCTGCTGCCGCTTCTGGACTGGGCGCTGCCCACGCTCGGAAAGCGCGCCTATCTCGTCGGCTCCAATTATATCTGGGGCTGGGAGATGGCGCAGATTGCCCGAGAGAAGATCGCAGCTGCGGGCGGACAGGTTCTGGGCGATCGCTACCTTCCGATCGGTGACACGGAACTCGACCACATCATCAGTGATATAAGGGCATTGAAGCCGAGCTTCATACTGAACTCGCTCGTTGGCGACAGCGCTTACGCCTTTCTGGCGCGGCTCGCCCAGTTAAAGCAGGAGGCCGAATTCGCCGATGGCTTGACCGTGCTGTCGTGCAACTTCACCGAATGCGAGATCGAGGCGGCAGGAGAGGCGGCCGAAGGGCTGGTTTCGGCCGGTCCGTGGTTCGAGCCAGACGGCGGGAGGGGCGGATCGTTTTACGAGATGGCGCGCCAGTCCGTGCATGAACTGGCACTGCTTCTGCATGGTCGCCCCGAGGCAGAAGAGCTGCCCCTGGCGGAACTCTTGCACATGGCGCTCAAAGCAGGCCGCACGACGCGCCTTGATCCCGTGCACCTGCATGCGCGCCAGCCGGCAATCATCGCACGTCTGGAAAATGGACGGTTTCAGGAGATCAGGCGACTGCCTGTGATGCGTGCCGATCCCTACCTCACCCAAAGGACGCAGCCCGTTTATGCGGGCTCCCACCTGAAAGTGGTGTCATGACCCGCATCAGGACAGAAAATCTTGGTGGAGCAACCGCGTGGATCCTGCACCGACCTCACCCTTCCGTAAATGGGCTTGTCCGCCAACTCGGGGTCATTGGCCTTGAGGTCCGCGAGGTCTGGCCCGAGCTTCCGGCCGAGACGATGGAGGCAGACTTCATCTTCTACGATGCAGATATGGGCCACGACGAGCAGTTCCCCTGGGCGCCTGGTCAATCACCCATGCCGATGATCGCACTGATCGGATCTGAAGCGCCGGGCCGCTTGCGCTGGGCGATGGAAATGGGCGCGCACGCCCAGCTCCTGAAGCCCATGAGCGACAAGGGCGTCTATGCGGCTCTCCTCGTCGCGCGCAGCAATTTTGATCGGGCCAAGGCCTCCGAAGCCCTGATCGCCGATCTGCAGAGCCGCCTTTCGGCACGTCAGACGATCGTACGCGCCGTCATGCTCTTCGTGATGAAGGGCAAGACAGAGGCCGAAGCCTATGACCTCCTGCGCCAGACCGCGATGGCCTGGCGCGTGACCATCGAGATTGCCGCCGAGCGGATGGTGGCTAATCACTCGCATGAAAGGGGTGCCGACGATGGCAGACGCATCGATCCCGCCTGAACCCTTGACCGTTCCGGAAGGCGGGCCATCTGTGTGGCAGCAACTGGCTGAACGCAAGCTGGCACTGCTGGGGCTCCTGATCACCTTTGTCTGTGTTGGTGGCGCGATCTTTGCCCCGTGGCTTGCGCCTTACGACCCTTACGAGCAGTTCTTTGACGGCCTCACCATCGAAGGCGCGCCCTTGCCGCCGAACGCGATGTTCTGGTTCGGCACGGATCTTCTGGGCAGAGACCTGTTCTCGCGCATCTTGTATGGCGCGCAGACCTCACTTGTGATCGGGCTGGTTGCCAATGGGGCTGCCTTGCTGATCGGCACGCTGGTGGGTGTGACTGCGGGTTACTTCCGCGGCATCATCGGTGCCGTGCTGATGCGCTTCACCGATCTGATGATGGCCTTTCCGGCGCTGCTCCTGGCGATCTGCCTGGCTGCGATCTTTTCCCCGTCTCTCTGGATCGTTGCGATGGTGATTGCCTTTGTAAACTGGGTCCAGACCGCACGCGTGATCTTCACGCAGACCTCCTCGCTCGCCGAGCGCGACTATATCGCTGCGGAAAAGACGCTTGGCGCCGGCCATGGGCGCATCCTGTTCAAGCACATCCTGCCCCATCTGATCCCGACATTGATCGTCTGGGGCACGCTCGGGATATCGACTACTGTCCTCCTGGAGGCGACCTTGTCGTTCCTCGGCATCGGCGTTCAACCGCCAATCCCGTCCTGGGGCAACATCATCTTTGAGAACCAGACCTACTTCCAGTCCGCACCTTGGCTGGTCTTCATTCCAGGCGCTGCAATTCTCCTGCTGGCGCTTGCCTTCAACCTCGTCGGCGATGCACTGCGCGACATTCTCGATCCGACGCAACAGGGGCGTGACTGATGGCTGCCTATATCCTCAGACGCCTGGTTCAGTCGGCGCTCATCCTGCTCGGCGTGTCCTTCATCACCTTCGTCCTGCTCTACGTGCTGCCGGCAGACCCGGTCCGCCAGATTGCTGGTCGCTCCGCTACAGCTGCAACTGTCGAGAGCATTCGCCAGCAGCTCGGGCTGGATCAGCCGTTTCTCGTCCAGTACGGCAACTATCTCTTCAATCTCGTCCAGGGCGATTTCGGACGCTCCTATCTGCAGAAGACCGAAGTCGCCGAGCTTCTGTTTTCGCGCCTGCCGGCAACCTTGCTCCTGCTCGTTGCAGCGATCGGTTGCGAGCTCCTGATCGGCCTGCCGCTGGGTATTGTGGCTGCGCTCAATCGCGGCAAGGCGATCGACAACGGGCTGATGCTGACAAGCTTCCTGACCGTCTCAGCACCGCAATTCGTCGTGGCCCTGTTGTTGCTGTTCGTCTTTGCGGTGAAGCTCGGCTGGTTCCCGATCGGGGGATACGGCACCTTCGCCCATCTCGTTTTGCCGGCCGTGACACTCGGTATCCTCGGCTCGGGCTGGTACTCGCGCATCATGCGATCCTCCATGGTCGACGTATTGCGGGCCGACTTCATCCGCACCGCCCGCGCCAAGGGCCTCGGCCGCAGCAGGGTCATTCTTGGACATGCCCTGCCCAACGCCATCCTGCCGATCATCGCGATGATCGGTATCGACATCGGCCTCTTCATGTCGGGCATTGTCGTTGTCGAAAGCGTCTTTGGCTGGCCCGGCATCGGTCAGCTCGCCTGGCAAGCGATCCAGCGCGTCGACATTCCGATCATCATGGGCGTTACGCTCGTCTCTGCCTGCGGCATCGTCATCGGCAATCTGATTGCCGACCTGATTTCGCCGCTCATCGATCCGCGCATCAAGCTGCGCTGAAACCGTCAACCCACAGGAGTAAGGCCTATGAAGAAGCTTATCCTTTCAACTGCGCTTGCAACCCTCATGGCCCTGCCGGCCTTTGCCCCGGCCAGGGCCCAGGAACCGAAGCACGGTGGCAATATGGTGGTGACCTACAAGGACGACGTCGCGACGCTCGATCCGGCGATCGGTTACGACTGGCAGAACTGGTCGATGATCAAGTCGGTCTTCGATGGCCTGATGGACTACGAGCCCGGCACAACCAATCTGCGCCCGGGTCTTGCCGAGAGCCATGAGATTTCCGATGACGGACTGACCTATACGTTCAAGCTGCGTCCCGGCGTCAAGTTCCACAATGGCCGCGAACTCGTGGCTGACGACGTCGTCTACTCGATCAACCGCGTCGTCAATCCGGCCACGCAGTCGCCAGGCCAGGGCTTCTTCGCGATGATCGACGGCTATGACGCGGCCGCCGAGGGCAAGGCCGAAACGGTTTCGGGTGTTTCCGCGCCCGATGCGAGCACCGTCGTCTTCAAGCTGTCGCGCCCGGATGCGACCTTCCTGCACGTGATGGCACTCAACTTTTCGTTCGTTGTGCCCAGGGAAGCGGTCGAGGAAGCCGGCGCAGACTTCGGCAAGAAACCGGTCGGCACCGGGGCATTCAAGTTGACCGAATGGTCGCTCGGCCAGCGCCTCGTCTTCGAGAAGAACGCCGATTATTGGATCTCCGGCGTTCCCTATCTCGACAGCTTCACGGTCGAAGTCGGGCAGGAACCGGTCGTCGCCTTGCTGCGCGCGCAGAACGGTGAAGTCGACATCCCAGGTGATGGCATTCCGCCGGCCAAGTTCGTCGAAGTGATGCAGGACGAGGCGCAGAAAAGCCTCGTGGTCGAAGGCGGCCAGCTGCACACTGGCTACATCACCATGAATGTCACCAAGGCGCCGTTCGACAAGGTTGAGGTACGCCGTGCCGTGAACATGGCGATCAACAAGGATCGCATTCTTCAGGTCATCAATGGCCGCGCCGTTCCGGCAACCCAGCCGCTTCCGCCGTCCATGCCGGGCTACACCGAAGGTTATGAGGGCTACAAGTTCGATCAGGAGGGCGCAAAGAAGCTTCTGGCCGACGCGGGCTACGCGGACGGTTTCGAGACCGAACTTTTCGTCATGAACACCGATCCGAACCCGCGTATCGCCCAGGCGATCCAGCAGGACCTCAAGGCTGTTGGCATCAACGCATCGATCAAGTCGCTCGCCCAGGCCAATGTGATCGAGGCAGGCGGCGCCGGCAATGCGCCGATGATCTGGTCGGGCGGCATGGCCTGGATCGCTGACTTCCCGGATCCGGCCAACTTCTACGGGCCTATCCTCGGATGCGGCGGTGCCGGCGAAGGTGGCTGGAACTGGTCGAAATACTGCAATGCCGACCTCGACAAGATGGCCGCAGACGCCGATTCCATCGTCGATCCTGCCAAGGTCGACGAACGCCTCGCCAAGTGGTCCGATATCTACATGAAGGTGATGGAAGACGCGCCCTGGGCGCCGGTGTTCAACGAGCAGCGCTACACGATGAAGTCAGCCCGCATGGGTGGCGATAACGCTCTATACGTCGATCCGGTGTCCATCCCGGTCAACTACGACTACGTCTTCATCAAGGAGTGATGGAAGCCATGTGCAAGCACTGTAATCACACGATCCACGCCCATCAGCATCACTTCGGCTGGGACAATTCCTTTGCTCCAGCGCTGACCGCAGCACCGGGCGAGACGATCTTGTTCCAGTGCCTTGACAGTTCTGGGGGCCAACTTGGCCCCCAGTCCACCGTCGAGGATGTGCAGGCGCTCGATTTTGCCAAGATCAACCCGGTGTCGGGGCCGATCTATGTCGATGGTGCCAAGCCCGGTGACGTGCTGAAGGTGACCATCGAGAGCTTCACGCCGCAGCTTCGTGATGGCGCAGGCTTTGGCTGGACGGCAAACATCCCGGGCTTCGGGCTGCTGGCCGACCAGTTCACTGTCCCTGCGCTCAATGTCTGGAAGTTCGATGCGGCGAGCATGGAGCCTGCGTTGTTCGGCAAGAGCGGGCGCGTGCCTCTCAAACCCTTTGCGGGAACCATCGGCAATGCAGTTGCTGAAAAGGGCCATCATTCGGTCGTTCCGCCGCGGCGCGTCGGCGGCAATCTTGATATCCGCGATCTTTCCGCTGGAACGACGCTCTATCTGCCGGTCGAGGTTGAAGGTGCACTGTTTTCCGTAGGCGATACACACGCCGCCCAGGGCGATGGTGAGGTTTGCGGCACGGCCATTGAAAGCCCCTTCGATGTCGTTTTGACACTCGACCTGATCAAGGATCAGCCACTGAAGATGCCGCGTTTCACGACGCCGGGACCTGTCACCCGTCATCTCGATTCCAAGGGCTATGAGGTGACGACCGGCATCGGTCCGGACCTCTGGGCAGCAGCCCGGGATGCCGTTTCCGGCATGGTCGATCTTCTCGCCGCGACGCAGAAGATGGACCCGGTCGACGCCTATATGCTCGTCTCGACCTGCGGCGATCTTCGGATTTCCGAAATCGTCGACATGCCGAATGTCGTGGTGAGCTTCTACTTCCCAAGGGCCGTCTTCGAATGACCGCATCCATGCTTTCTCCCGTGGTCGAGCCGACAGGAGACGTCGTCTTGTCGGTTCGCGAGCTCAAGGTCTCGGCCCGCTCGGACCAGGGGCTTTTCCCGCTGGTTGATGGGCTGAGCTTTGATCTTCATCGAGGCGAGACGCTTGCGATCGCGGGAGAGAGCGGTTCGGGCAAGTCGATTACCTCGCTCGCCTGTATGGGTCTTCTGCCCGAACCTGCCGTGCGGGTAACAGGCGGTTCGATCCGTTTCGGCGAGACGGAACTGACCACCCTGCCGGAGAAACGGATGCAGGCGATGCGCGGCGCGCGCATCGCCATGATCTTCCAGGAGCCGATGACCGCGCTCAATCCGGTCATGAGCATCGGCCGCCAATTGGTCGAAGCGATCCGCGCGCACGAGCAACTTTCGGTGTCGCAGGCGCGAGCGCGGGCCCTCGAAGCGGTCAAGGCGGTGCGTCTCTCCCAGCCCGAGAAGCGGCTCGAACAATATCCGCATGAACTCTCTGGCGGCATGCGCCAGCGCGTCATGATTGCCATGGCAATTGCGCTTAGGCCCGCCGTTCTGATCGCCGACGAGCCGACGACGGCGCTCGATGTCACGGTGCAGCGTGAGGTTCTCGATCTGCTGCGCGACCTGCAGAAGGAACTCGGGACCGCCGTCATCCTGATCACCCATGACATGGGCGTCGTGGCCGAGATGGCGGACCGCGTCATCGTGATGCGCAAGGGAAAGATGGTCGAGGCCGCGAGCACGATCGATCTCTTCGATGCGCCGAAAGACCAATACACGCGTGACCTGCTTGCGGCGGTGCCGCGCATCGGCGACGGGGCTGAGCGTCCGGTCTCTCAAACCCGTGATGTGCTGGTGCGTTATGAGGATGTCTCGGTGAATTTCCCGATCCGTTCGGGGCTTCTTGGACGCGTCGCGGCGCGTGTGCATGCGGTAGAGCATGTTTCAATGGAGATATACCGCGGCGAAACCCTGTCGCTTGTCGGCGAGTCCGGCTGCGGCAAGTCAACAATGGCGAAGGCGCTTGTCGGACTGGTGCCCCATGAAGGCCGCATCGAGATCAATGGACAGGCGATGGGGGAACTTGGTGCTGCTGGCCGCAAGGCGGTCCGGCGCGATCTGCAGATCGTGTTCCAGGACCCCATGGCAGCGCTTGATGCACGCATGACCGTCGGCGAGCTTATCCGCGAACCGCTGGTCATTCACGGGATCGGAACGCCGGCCGAACAGAAGGCACGCGTGCGCGAACTTCTGGAGCGCGTGGAGATGTCGCCGAGCGTCTACAACCGCTACCCGCACCAGTTCTCCGGTGGTCAGCGTCAGCGCATCTGCATCGCGCGCGCCTTGGCGCTGAAACCGAAACTGATTGTCTGTGACGAAAGCGTTGCTGCTTTGGACGTGTCGATCCAGGCGAAGGTGCTTGATCTTTTACGCGACCTGCAGAAGGAAAGCGGTGTGACGTATCTCTTTATCAGCCACGACATGGCGGTGGTGGAAAATATCTCCGACCGAGTTGCCGTGATGTATCTTGGCCAGATCGTGGAAATGGGGACGCGCGCACAGCTGTTTGGCAATCCACAACACCCCTATACTAGGCGCCTTCTGGACGCCGTCCCGGTTCCAGACCCGCGCCGCGAGAGGTCAGCAGCCCCCCGATTGGCGGGCGAGATCCCGAGCCCGGTGTGGAAGGTCGGCTTTCAGCCAGAGCGCGTCACGCTGGTCGACATCGGCGATGGCCACCTCGTGGGAGGTCTCGGCTAGATCATGGGCGCCTGCAGCTCGGCGTCAGGGTGAGCCGTTCATGGTATAGCAGGGCCGAGCGAGCCACCTCGTATGAATGGCTTATCGGCTCTAACCGCCCTCGCCTGTGCTGTAAGTCGAGACGCTGTGTCGAAACCATCGATCGCTTTTTTGTCCTTATGCCACCTAGCAGGCTGTTGAAAAAGGCTCTCGCCTCATCGAGCTGGGCGTGATTCATTGATTCCGACGGGATTCGGAGAGGATGGAATGCGCGGCGGTGATTATTAGGACGGGTGAGCTTTTCAGCTATGTTTGAGGATCGGGTGCGGCGGGATCATCCTCTGCGGGCGATCCTGCTGATTGTGAACGAGGCGCTTGGTTCGCTGGAAGCGGAATTTGCAGCTCTCTATTCGCCGATCGGCCGACCGTCTATCGCGCCGGAGAAGCTCTTGCGTGCGATGTTGCTGCAGGCCTTCTATTCGATACGTTCAGAACGGCTTTTGAGGGAACGTCTGGACTATGATCTGCTGTTCCGCTGGTTCGTCGGCATCGGCATCGACGATGCTGCCTGGGACCATTCGGTATTCTCGAAGAACAGAGACCGGCTGCTTGAAGGCGACATCGCGGCAAAGTTTCTCAGCGCTATCCTGGCTCAGCCCAAGATTAAGCGGCTGTTGTCGACCGACCACTTCTCCGTCGACGGCACGTTGATCGAAGTCTGGGCGTCGATGAAGAGCGTCAAGCCGAAGGATGGTTCGGGCGTGCCGCCGACTGGCGGCGGCGGACGCAACGGCGAGGTCGATTTCCATGGCGAGAAACGCAGCAATGCGACGCATGCGTCGACCACCGATCCGGACGCCAGGCTCTACAGGAAAGGCGAAGGCAAGGAGACCTAACTTTGCTTCATGGGGCACGGCCTGATGGAGAACCGTCATGGCCTCCTGGTCGATGCCTGCCTTACCGAGGCCGGCGGGCATGCAGAGCGGGTGGCGGCGCTGCATATGATAGAACTGCGCGCCGACGGGCCACATGCGATCACGCTCGGTGCCGACAAAGCTTACGACACGCAAGACTTCGTCAACGAACTACGCTCGATGCGAGTGACGCTGCATGTGGCGCAGAACATCAACGGCCGAAGTTCGGCGATCGATGGGCGCACCACACGCCATGCCGGCTACAGCGCCAGCCTTCGGATCCGCAAGCAGATTGACGAGGCGTTCGGCTGGATCAAGAATATTGCCGGGCAGGACAAGACGAAGTTCCGGGGCCGCGACCGCGTCGGATGGACCTTCACCTTCGCCGCCGTCGCTTATGATCTGGTGCGGTTGCCGAAATTGATGGCGGCGTCCCCATGAGCGCGGCCTCGAACTGTCGCCTGATCGGCCACTGGCGGATCATCGAGGCCGATCTGTGGGATCGCGGCCTGATAGCCCGCCGCGATCAAGATCGGAGCCAACGGACATAGCGAATCGCATTCGGGGCATTGCAGGTCGGTCTCCGTCTTGGCTACAATCAAAACTTGGTGCACTTCACGTGGGCCGGGTTTGACGAAATGGACGAAGTCTCCCGCGACGGCCACGCCGAATTGCTCGACGATAGCACGATCGAGATCACCGTCGCATACCAAACGGCGATGAAGCCGTGCTCAAGGCCAAACGAGAGACTTCTTCAACAGCCTGCTAGATCGTTTGGCCCAATCGACAGCAGGATTGGGGGGTAACAGTGGCGACGATCCTGTTATCTTCAAGGCGAAGTCGTCCGACGTTGACGGGGACTTTCACACCACCAACATCGCTGAACAACACATGCTGTAGGACTACAGTTTTCCTCACCGAACGACAGATTCGCACTGAGATACCTGCCGCCCTTGCTGCCAGCGTGGTGGCATCCAGAGGCGGTACAGTTGCTTGACTTGCGGTAGCACCACATGCGCAACAGCTGCGCAATGGTTTGAGGTACTGGGCCCGCTAACTGTAAGACAGGCCAACGGCCATCCGATCATACATAACTGGCTTGAAATCTCGCCTGTCACTGCTGGCATATTCCAATGCTAGTCATCAACATTACGTATGAACCGAGCGAAGGACGTGGAAGCACAATCGTTGAACATTTCCTGCGGTGTGCCCGACCATTCTAATTGACCGTCCTTCATGTAGATTATTCTGTTAGCCATGTTGCCTATGGATACTCGCGGCGCGGCGTATATCCCATTGACATATCCCGGGCGGGGCGGTATGTACATCATCCGATTGATGATACAATCCGGAGGGACGTAGGTGGAGCAAGGAGCAGTATTCCAGAGCAATCGAAGCCAGGCTATCCGTCTTCCAAAGGCAGTAGCTTTGCCTGATGATGTAAAGCGCGTCGATATTGTAATCGTCGGACGTACTCGCATTATCGCGCCTGCTGGTGAGATCTGGGACAGCTGGTTCGAAGGGGAAGCGGCTACAACTGACTTCATGAGTGAACGTGATCAAGCCGCCTCCCAGGAGCGCGAGGCATTTTAATGCTGAAGTACATGCTGGACACCAACATTTGCATTTTCACGATCAAAAATCGGCCACAGCAGGTGCGCGAGGCATTCAATCGTTTCCATGACCAATTGTGCATCAGCTCGGTCAGTTTGATGGAATTGATTTACGGAGCGGAAAAGTCAGCCAGTCCTGAAAAGAACCTCCCCGTTGTGGAGGGCTTCGCGGCGCGCCTTGAAGTGTTGCCTTACGATGAACAGGCGGCAAATCATACGGGTCAATTGCGGGCCGAACTGGCACGCAGTGGAACTCCGATCGGTCCATATGATCAATTGATTGCTGGACATGCTCGCTCGCGTGGGCTGATTATGGTGACGAACAACCGAAGGGAATTTGACCGCGTTCCGGGCCTTCGGGTGGAAGATTGGACGGGTTAGCCTCAGACGTTCGCTCACCAGAACAATTGATAATTCGGGATAGCGCTTCTCTCTGGCAACTATTGCCGGGTCGCAGGTTCGTATTGGTTGATGAGCATGTGTTCGCGCGTCACACCGCGCCGCGCCGGGGTGTAGTGGACGAGTCGGTCGAGATCCGGGAATGTCACAGCCCCGACCTGCGGCTGCGTGGGCACTGAACCATCGGGTAGCACATCTGCGCTGAAGAGCACTCCCGCAAAAAGAAGAAAGCGGCACTCGTTGCGATCATGGAGAGCCGGAAACAGATGAGATCAACGCCCACGTATCTTGCCTACAGTCATGCAGTGATCTAGCCGGTTGGATCTTCGCTGCAGATTTCGGGCAGATGAACGGCATCCGCCCGAAATCCCCTACAGCTGACTGGCGACCGACCCCGGTCAGTTTTTGGGCGCGAGTTGCTGCACGCCAGCGCCGTCTGACCCGTGCTGGCGCAAGGGCCTGTTTGCACTCAGCATGCGGGCCAGGAGGTAAAATACGGGCGTCATGAAGATGCCGAAGACGGTTACGCCGATCATGCCCGAGAACACCGCAACACCCATGGCAGCCCGCATTTCGGCTCCCGCGCCCGTCGAGATCACAAGCGGTATGACCCCCATGATGAAGGCCATTGAGGTCATCAGGATCGGGCGCAGACGCAGGCGACTGGCTTCGATCGCCGCCTGGAACGGTGTGCGGCCTTCGAATTCGAGTTCGCGCGCGAATTCCACAATCAGGATCGCATTCTTTGCCGACAACCCGACCAAGACGACGAGCCCGATCTGGGTGAAGATGTTGTTGTCCCCGCCCGTGTACCAGACACCAATGAGTGCAGCGAGGACGCCCATTGGCACGATCATGATGATCGACAAGGGAAGCGTCAGGCTCTCATACTGCGCAGCAAGAACGAGATAGACCAGGAGAAGCGCAAGCGGAAAGACGGCAATGCTCGAATTGCCGGCCAGGATTTGCTGATAGGTGAGATCGGTCCATTCGAAATCGATGCCGGCGGGCATGGTGTCATTGAGGATTTTCTCCATCGCCGCCTGGGCCTGGCCTGAGGAATAACCAGGTGCCGGTCCGCCATTGATGTCTGCTGCAAGAAAGCCGTTATAGCGTGTGGTACGCTCCGGTCCGGTCGACGTCTCCACCTTCAACAATGCCGAAAGTGGGATCATTTCGCCGCTTGTGGAGCGTACCTTCAGCTGACCGATATCCTCCGGCTTTGCCCGAAACTGGGCGTCCGCCTGGACGCGCACGCTGTAGGTGCGGCCAAAGGCGTTGAAGTCATTGACGTAAAGCGAGCCCAGATAGATCTGCAAGGTCTGAAAGACGTCCGTGACCGAAACGCCGAGCTGTTGCGACTTGACCCGGTCGAGATCGGCAAAAAGCTGGGGCACATTGACCTGGAAGCTCGAGAAGATGCCGGCGAGTTCCGGCGTCTGATAGGCCTTGGCAAGAACCGCCTTTGTCGTCTCGTCGAGCGTCTCATAACCGAAGCCGGCGCGATCTTCGATCTGCAGCTTGAAACCTCCGGTCGATCCGAGGCCGTTGACCGGTGGCGGCGGGAACATGGCGATAAAGGCGCCATCGATGGCTGCAAATTTTTGATTGAGAGACATGGCAATCGCGCCACCCGACAAGGATGGATCCCGGCGCTCCGCAAAATCGTCGAGCACGGCAAAGACGATGCCGGCATTGGAGCCGATGGTGAAGCCGTTGATGGAAAGGCCCGGAAAGGCGAGCGCATTCTTCACGCCCGGTTCTTGCAAGGCGATGTCGCTCATGCGCCGGATGACCTCTTCGCTGCGATCAAGCGTTGCACCATCCGGCAACTGCGCAAAGCCAATGAGATACTGCTTGTCCTGCGCCGGCACAAAGCCGCCGGGCACCGTCGTGAACATGCCGTAGGTCATGGCCACGAGCGCGAGATAGATCACCATCACCAGGCTCTTTCTGCCAAGCAGGCCGCCGACGGTGCGTCCATAGCCATTGGAGGCTGCACCAAAGGCCCGGTTGAAGCCGCGGAAGAACCAGCCCAGCAGATGATCCATCACACGGGTCAACCGGTCCTTCGGTGCGTGGTGGTCCTTGAGAAGCAGGGCGGCCAAGGCTGGCGAGAGCGTCAGCGAGTTGATCGCTGAAATGACCGTCGATATGGCAATCGTCAGGGCGAATTGCCGGTAGAACTGTCCCGAAAGCCCAGAGATAAAGGCAAGTGGCACGAAGACGGCGACGAGGACGAGAGCAATGGCAATGATCGGTCCGGATACCTCTTTCATCGCGCGATAGGTGGCCTCGCGCGGCGAAAGTCCATTTTCGATGTTGCGCTCGACATTTTCGACCACGACGATCGCATCGTCGACCACAATGCCGATCGCCAGGACAAGGCCAAAGAGGGTCAGCGCGTTGATCGAAAAGCCGAAGGCATACAT